>CAYSLD010000132.1:0-4958 GCA_964431795.1 uncultured Bacteroides sp. | reverse complement strand
GATTGGAAATTCATCAAGTCAGACAGCACCGCCTTTGCCGAGGCCAACTACAACGACAGCGCATGGACTGACGTGCAACTGCCTCACGACTGGAACATCAGCGACACCTTCGACATAAACATCGGAGGCCACGCAGCATATCTGCCCGAAGGCATCGGTTGGTATCGCAAAACGTTCACCGTGCCGCGACAAGCTCAAGGTCAAAAAGTGGCCATACACTTCGACGGCATTTTCATGCAGAGCGATGTGTATGTCAACGGTCATCATCTGGGATACCGCCCCTACGGATTTTGTAGCATAGAGTACGACCTCACTCCCTATCTTAACTTTAACGGCAAAAACACCATCGCCGTGCGCGTGAACACCACCGGCGACCGTCCCCGTTGGTATGCCGGAGCCGGCATTTACCGACACACATGGCTGGTCACAGCCAACAACGTGCGCGTACCTACCTACGGCACCTACATCACCACCCCCAACGTGAGCAACGACCGCGCTGACGTCAACATCGTCACTACCGTGCAAAACAGCTCGGCGTGCGCAGCTCAAGTCGCCCTCACTCAACGCATACTCAGCCCCGAAGGCCGAGAAATTAATAAGACTACTCAAAAGATAACACTTGCCGCCGGCAACTCCGCCGACTTCAACCAAACCCTGGCGATAGCCTCACCACAATTGTGGGACATCGACTCGCCCGTGCTCTACCAAATGGAGACAACCATCAAACAAGGCGGCAAGATTATCGACAAATATATAACACCGTTTGGTGTGCGCACCTTCCACTTCGACCCACAAACCGGATTTTGGCTCAATGGCAAGCACATCAAACTAAAAGGCTTGTGCCTGCACCAAGATGCCGGAGCCATGGGCGTTGCCGTGCCCGACGACGTGTATGAGCGCCGCCTGCGCATACTCAAACAATACGGCTGCAATGCCATACGCATGGCACACAATCAGCCCTCTCCCGAGGTGCTCGATATGTGCGACCGCATGGGTTTTGTGGTTATCGACGAGGCTTTCGACAAATGGAAGTCCGGATACTACGAAAAATATTTCGACCAATGGTGGCAAGCTGATATGACCGACATGATTTTGCGCGACCGCAACCACCCGTCAATCATACTTTGGTCTATCGGCAACGAGCTGCAAGAGGCTTGGCGCGACGACAATGAAGGTGTGGAGCGCGCCTCTATGCTGCAAGATTTTGTGCATAAGCTCGAGCCAACTCGCCCCGTCACCCTCGCCGCACAAAACAACCACCAATCAAAATTTTCGGCCGTAGTTGACGTGAGCGGCTACAACTATCTTGAGGCTCGTGCCATCAGCGAGCATGCCAAACACCCGCAACAATGCTTCCTCATCTCCGAAGAACTGCCCTATTACAGCGGCGAAGAGGGCAACATCCGCGCATACTCCACGCTCAACCCCTGGAACCTGGTGCGCGACAACGACTTTTTTGCCGGCGGATTTATTTGGTCGGGCGTGGACTATCTCGGCGAGGCCGGATGGCCCGGCAAAGGTTGGCCAAACGGACTGTTTGACATCTGCATGGACGAAAAACCGCGCGCCGCATATCACCGCGCCATGTGGAACGATGAGCCCATTGTGCGCATCGCCGTGCTCGACAATGCCCTCAACATTGAGCACGGACGCGACTTGTGGCAATGGCCTAAAATGGCGGCGCATTGGAATTTCCCGTGGAACTACGAAGGCCTAATCATGCAAGTGTCAACCATCACCAATTGCCAAGAGGTAGAACTTGTGGTCAACGATAAAGTTATGGGCCGCAATCGCACCGCCGACTTCGCCAACAACAATATAATATGGAATATACCATACACCCCGGGCAGCATTGAGGCCGTGGGCTACAACGACGGCAAAGAGGTGGCTCGACACAAGTTAGTGACCTCAGGCAAAACAGACAACTGCACACTCACCGTCAGCTGCCACACACTGAGCGCCAACGGCACAGATGTTGCATTTATAGAACTTACGCTGACCGACAAAGACGGCAATAAAGTGTCGACCGACGACCGCAAAGTCACAGTCAACATTGAGGGCGAAGCTCGCTTGCTGGCCCTCGACAACGGCGACCTGCGACGCGAAAACACGTTCCACACCAACACCTTGCCAACATACTTTGGCCGCGCCCTGTGCACCGTGCAAGCCTCGCGCCACCCCGGCACAGCCCGCCTCACCATCAACGTTGACGGCATATCTCAGCCCTATATAGTGAATTTTGACATAAAATAGCATATAGTGAGCAACAAATGATAAAATAGTATTATTTATAACATTATATTATCAATATCTTTGCGTATAAACATACTTCTACCATCAAACCATGTCATGAGAAAACACGTAGTCGCTTATATTGCCATGTTGTTGCCGTTGTTGGCTTTTGCCATCGACAACAAAGGTGTTGTCTCATTCCAAGCGCATGCTGATGGTTTTGCCCTCATCACTGACAGTCATCCGGTTAATATTGTTATAAATGAAAGCGCAAACAGCGCTATCCGCATTGCTGCCGCAAATCTCGCCGCCGACTTTGGCAGGGTTTGCGGCGACGATGCTCGGATTTTGTCAACATCCGCCTCTCCGGCTATATACGTGGGCACCGTTGACAGCCCCGTGGCCAAGCAATCAGGCATAGACCTCAAGCAGCTGAAAGGCAAAAGAGAAACATACTTGATGCAAGTCAACGCCGATAACATCTACATCGTGGGCAGCGACCGTCGCGGTGCCGTCTACGGCATCTACGAACTGTCTGAGCAACTCGGAGTGTCGCCATGGTACGATTGGGCCGATGTGCCAACCGCACATCACAGCAACGTCACCATCGCTGCCGGCACTTACACCAACGGTGAGCCCGCCGTGCGCTACCGCGGCATTTTTATTAATGATGAAGCCCCATGCCTAACATCGTGGGTAAAAAATACCTATGGCACCAATTTTGGTGATAATCGCTTTTATGCTCGTGTTTTTGAATTGATTTTACGCTTACGCGGTAACATGGTGTGGCCCGCTATGTGGTCATGGGCTTTTTATGCTGACGACGAGGCTAACTCGCGCACAGCCAACGACATGGGCGTGATTATCGGCACTTCGCACCACGAGCCCATGGCTCGCAACCACCAAGAGTATGCACGCAACCGCAGCACTTACGGCAAGTGGAACTATGCCACCAACCAAGCAAACCTCGACCGCTTTTTTGCCGACGGTATAGAGCGTATGCGCGGCACCGAGGACATTGTGACAATCGGCATGCGCGGCGATGGCGACGAGGCGATGAGCGCCGAGGCCGATGTGGCTCTGCTCAAAAAAGTGATAAACAATCAGCGCAGCATAATAAAAAAAGTTACCGGCAAATCAGCCGACAAAACTCCGCAAGTGTGGGCGCTATACAAAGAAGTGCTCGACTACTACGACAAAGGGCTGCGCGCTCCCGACGACGTGACCTATCTGCTTTGCGATGACAATTGGGGCAACATCCGCCGCTTGCCCGATGCCACAGAGCGCAAACATCCCGGCGGCTGGGGCATGTACTACCACGTTGACTACGTTGGCGCGCCCCGCAATTCGAAATGGCTAAACTGCACGCCCATACAAAATATGTATGAGCAAATGCAACTAACATACAGCTACGGCGTTGACCGCCTGTGGATACTCAACGTGGGCGACATCAAACCCATGGAATATCCCATCACCCTGTTCCTTGACATGGCATGGCACCCCACCCGGTTCACCGCCGACAATTTGCACGAGCACACCGTTGACTTTTGTGCACAGCAATTCGGCGCCGGCCAAGCAGCTGAGGCCGCGCGCATACTCGACACCTATTGCAAATATGCCGGACGTGTGACCCCCGAAATGCTCGACAAAGACACCTACAACCTTGCCACCGGCGAGTGGCGCACCGTGGCCGATGACTTCGCCCGTCTGGAGCTTGACGCAACCCGCCAATACAGCACACTCGGCGCTGATGCCCGCGATGCCTACAAGGAGCTGATACTCTTCCCGGTGCAGGCAATGGCTAATCTTTATGATTTGTACTATTCGCAAGCAATGAACCATCAACTTTATGCGCAAGGCGATGCCCAAGCAAACGAGTGGGCAGACCGCGCAGAGCGTGCCTTCAAGCGCGATGCCGAGTTGATGAACGACTATAACAACGTGATTGCCGGCGGCAAATGGCGCGGCATGATGTTGCAAAAACATATCGGCTACACCGGTTGGAACGACGATTTCGCCGCCGACACCATGCCCGAAGTTAAGCGCATAGATAGCCCCACTCCGGGCGGATACACCTTCACCGCCAACAATGGATATGCCGCGATTGAGGCCGAGCACTACCACAGCGCCGAGGGCCAAGGGTGGACAGTATTCCCCAACCTGGGGCGCACACTCAGCGGCATCGCCGTGATGCCCTACTCCGCAACTCCGGCGGGCAACAAGCTGAACTATCAAGTTGTGCTGCCCGACACCGTCAACGCTGTCACCGTGCACGTCATTGTCAAGTCTACGCTGGCCTTCAGCAACAAAGACGGACACAGATACGCGGTGAGTGTGAACGGTGGCGAGCCGCAAGTGGTAAACTTCAACGCCAACCTAAACGAAAACCCCGAGAACATCTATTCCGTTTTCTACCCCACCGTAGCACGTCGTGTGGTTGAAAACACCGTGAAATTTAATCTTACAAATCAACCAAATCGCCCGCTCACCGTGTCGCTGCAACCGCTCGACCCCGGTGTCGTGTTTGAAAAACTGGTAATAGACTATGGCGGTTACACTCCTTCTTATCTCTTTGGTAATGAAACTTCAAAAACAAAACAATAAAAATTACTAATTTCTAAAACCAAAAAATTATGTTGAAAAATTTACTTACTTTGGCTGCATTTGCAGCTCTTTCAATTACCGCGTCAGCCGGTAATACCGTGGATATCCTCGACAGCTTCGGC
>CAYSLD010000131.1:0-5000 GCA_964431795.1 uncultured Bacteroides sp. | reverse complement strand
ATAAAAATGACATAATGCGGCTCCGAGCGCATCAGTGGCATCAAGTTCGATGTCGTTGAGCGCCTCGGGGCTTATGTTTAGTATGCGGCGCAACATTTCGCGCACTTGCTCTTTCGAGGCTGCTCCGTTGCCGGTGATGGCTTGCTTGATTTTTCGCGGTTCGTATTCGGTGATAGGCACTTGTCGCGACAACGCAGCTGCCATTGCCACACCTTGCGCGCGCCCTAGTTTGAGCATCGACTGCACGTTTTTGCCAAAAAACGGTGCCTCAATGGCCATCTCATCAGGCAGATATTGCTCTACCAATGCCAATACGCGCTCATATATGCGGTGCAGACGCAGATAGTGACTCTCAAATTTGCTGAGTTTTATTACGCCCATGGCTTCGAGTGCCGGCTTATTGTTGTCGACACGCAAAATGCCATATCCCATCACATTCGTACCCGGGTCAATGCCTATGATTACTTTCGACATCAGTCTACCAAGCTAAGATATGTGGTGAAAAACAACACTTTTTGTCCCCAACGCTTTGTCATGTCCTCGCGCAATTTCGCAGCTTCGGCATCGTGCCAACGTTTTGCCTCGCCAAGGCTGGGGGCCTTGAGCTGAAAGGCAAAGCTCATGCCTTCGGGGTCGTCGCCGCCAAGCACGCGTGCCAATTGCGGCTCTGTAAGATAGCCCGTAGCAAGTGCTGCCGATTGATATTCTTCACGCAGCCATTCAACAAAAGCTTTTTGCACTGTCACGTGCACATGGAAAGTTGTATTAAGTAGAATCATGTTGCTATTTTTTCAGAATTGTTGTTTTAATAAAGCGTGGCAAAAAAGCCAAGTGGCGCATCACTGTAGGGAAAAATCCGTAGTATGCCGACATAATCTTAAATCGCTCTATCAACGATTTGCGGCGATTTTGTGTGGTCATGCCTTCGCTCAGATAATTTATTGTTGTGGTGCCGGTGTACGCATTGCGACGTGAGCGCTTCAAACATTTTAAGCACCATTCATAGTCTGCCGAAAATCGCCATCGAGTGTTGTAGTGTGGCGCTACTTTGCGCAGCACAGTGAAGGCTTGGTGGCATACCAACATGCCTTGTTTAAATGAGTCGAATGTCAGTCGCTCCGGTGCAGTCAGGTGCCGCGGCCCGATATAGTTGTTGTCGATATCTACCAAGTCTGTTTGGCCGTAGACCACACCCGGATAGTCGTTGGCCATGATGACATCGGCCAACTCTTGCAATGTATCTTCGCTGTGAAAACGGTCGCCGGCATTGAGAAAAATCAAATAGTCGCCGCACGTGGCATCTATGCCTTTGTTCATCGCATCGTATATCCCCTTGTCAGGGCTCGATTGAATTTTTGTGCGCTCTGTGGCTAGGCTTTGGGCTATGCTCACAGTGTTATCTTTCGATGCTCCGTCAATCACAACATGCTCATACAGAGTGCATGTTTGCTCTGCCACACTCTCCATTGTGGGCGCGATTGTGCCGGCTGCATTGTACGACACTGTGATGATACTAAATAATGGATGCGATGATGACATATTAAGAAAAAGTGCTTATTTAGCCACAAAGTTAAGGGTTTTAATTTTCTTTTACAAGAAAAATTTTTGTAACTTTGCTTTTATAATACTATTTATGAATTAATTACACGATAATCGTAAAATAATTATGAAGAAATCACTTGCTTTGATTGCAGCAGGAATGTTTGTGCCGATGTCGGCCCTCGCGGTTACTCCGCTTTGGTTGCGCGACGTGCAAATCTCTCCTGATGGCTCGCAAATCGCCTTCTGCTACAAGGGCGATGTTTGGAAAGTAGCGGCAGCCGGAGGCTCTGCTGTGCGCTTGACCACTCAGTCATCATACGAATGTAATCCCATTTGGAGCCCCGATGGCTCGAAAATCGCTTTTGCCAGCGACCGACATGGAAACTTCGATGTCTATGTTATGGATGCTAACGGTGGTCAGGCTACACGCCTAACTTTCAACTCCAGCAAAGAACTTCCTGAAACTTTCAGCCCTGATGGCAAAGATGTTTACTTCTCTGCTGCCATTCAAGACCCTGCATCGAGCGCAATGTTCCCCTCTGCTCGCATGACTGAGCTTTATGCTGTGCCCGTTGCCGGCGGCGCTTCACGTCAAATACTCGGCACTCCCGCTCAAGCCGTAAACTTTGGCAACGGTTTCTTCTTATATCAAGACATCAAAGGCTTTGAGGACGAATGGCGCAAGCACCACACTTCAAGCGTTACTCGCGACATTTGGCGATATGACCTCAACTCAGGCAAACATACAAATATAACCGCTCATGCCGGCGAAGATCGAAACCCTATCGTTAATGGCGATAAATTTTATTTCCTTAGCGAACGCAATGGCGGCACAATGAACGTATATCAAGCATCGCTCTCAAATGCCTCGCAAGTGAGCGCTGTCACCGATTTCAAAACTCACCCCGTGCGTTTCCTCTCACGCGGCGCTAATGGCTTGCTTTGCTTCACCTACGATGGCGAGATTTACACTCAAGCTCCCGGAGCTCAACCATCAAAGGTGAAAATTGACCTCATTGACGATGACGAAGCTGATATCGAAAAAATGGGCATTCGCTCTGTTAGTGAGTCTGCTCCGTCGCCCGACGGCAAGTCTATAGCTTTCATATCTCGTGGCGAGGTGTTTGTCACTTCTGTTGAATATTCAACAACAAAGCAAATCACCAAAACTGCTGAGGCTGAGAGCTACGTGTCGTGGGCTCCCGACGGTAAAGCGCTTTACTACACTTCGCAACGCGATGGTAAATACAATATTTACAAAGCCGAAATGGCTCGCCCTGATGATGAAGCGAACTTTGCAAACGCCACAACCATCAACGAAACTGCAGTGTTCAAAGCCGATGGCCAAGAACGTATGCAACCGGTCATCTCGCCCGATGGCAAGCAAATGGCTTTCGTGCTCGATCGCAACAAACTTATGGTCATGGACCTTGCAAGCAAAAATGTGCGCCAGCTCACCGATGGCTCAATGAATGCCACTCGCACCGGCGGCCTCGAATTTTCTTGGAGTCCCGACTCAAAATGGATACTCATCTCTATCGACGAAAAACGTCACTATCCCTACGCTGATGTTGCCCTGCTCAATGTGGCCAGCGGTGAAATTACTAACCTCACCAATAGCGGATACACCACCGAAGGCGCTCGTTGGGCTATGGACGGTAATGCTATCATGTTTGCAACCGAGCAATTTGGCATGCGCAACCACGCTTCGTGGGGCTCGCAAGATGACGTGATGCTCTTGTTCGTTAACCAAGACGCTTACGACAAATACAAACTCAGCGAAGAAGATTACGCTATTCGCAAAGACCTTGAGAAAAAGGAGCAAAAAGACAAAGCCGACTCCGGCTCAAAAGACAAAGCTAAAACTAAAGGTAAAGCCAAAGACGCCGACAAAGACGCCGACAAAGACAAAAAATCTGCGTCTAAAGATATAAATGTTGAGCTCGACGGCATCACAGAACGTGTGGTTCGCCTCACTCCGATGTCTACAAGCTTGCGCGATGCTATCATCACTGCTGACGGCGAAAACCTATACTACATCGCTCAAGCAAACAACGGCACTCAGCTTTGGAAACTCGACCTTCGCAAAGGCGACCACAAAATGGTAACCAAACTCGATGGCGCTTCAGGCTTCGATACAGACAAGGATGGTAGCAACATCTTCATCTTGGGTAAAAAAATGAATAAACTTGACCCGAAATCAGATAAGTTGACTCCCATCACCTATTCAGCTACAATGACCGTTGACCACAACGCCGAACGTTTGTTCATGTTCGACTATATGGCGCGCGAAGAAGGTGAACGCTTCTACAATAAAAATATGCATGGCGTAGATTGGAAATATATGACTGAACACTATCGCCAATTCATGCCCCATATTAACAACAACTACGACTTCGCCGAGTTGCTCAGCGAAATTCTTGGCGAACTCAATGTCAGCCACACCGGCGGCCGCTATTCTGCCTATGGCTCAGCACAGGGCGACTACACCGCTTCGCTCGGCTTGATTTACGACTTGACTTATACCGGCGATGGCCTCAAAGTTGACGAAATTGTTGAAGGCGGACCTTTCAACAATGCCAAAACAAAACTCGCCAAAGGTATGATTATCGAAAAAATTAACGGCGAACAAATCAAAGCAGGCGAAGACTATAACGCTTTGCTCTGTGACATTATCGGCACAAAAACTTTGATTGGCATATACGACCCCTCAACCAACAAGCACTGGGACGAAGTAGTGCTCCCAATCTCTGCTAGCGCTCAGCAAACGCTGCTCTACAAACGTTGGGTGCGCCAACGCCAAGCTGACGTTGAAAAATGGTCTAACGGCCGCTTAGGTTACGTTCATATTGCCTCAATGGCTGACGATTCATTCCGCACTCTCTATTCTGACGTGCTGGGTAAATATAACGATTGCGAAGGCATCGTGATTGATATACGTTGGAATGGCGGTGGCCGCATGCACGAAGACATCGAAGTTATGTTCTCTGGCCAAAAATACCTCACTCAAGAAGTGCGCGGCGTTGACATTTGCGATATGCCCTCTCGCCGTTGGAACAAATCGTCTATCATGCTGATGAGCGAAGCTTGCTACTCTAATGCGCATGGCACTCCTTGGGTGTACAAACACCAAGGCATCGGCAAACTTGTTGGCGCTCCTGTGCCCGGCACTATGACCTCTGTTAACTGGGTGACTATGCAAGACCCCACTATGGTGTTCGGTATTCCCGTTGTTGGCTATCGCACCGCCGAAGGCACATACCTCGAGAATGCTCAACTCGAGCCTGACGTGTACGTGCTCAATAGCCCTGAAACTGTTGTGAAAGGTGAAGACACTCAGCTTCGCACAGCCGTTGAGACTTTGCTCAAAGATCTTGATGCAAACAAGAAATAAGATAACAACTTATATTCTCGCATAAAAAAGCGAGGTTGCAATTGCGCAGCCTCGCTTTTTTTTA
>CAYSLD010000130.1:0-5029 GCA_964431795.1 uncultured Bacteroides sp. | reverse complement strand
TTTACTCCTTACTCTTTACTTATTTACTTATTTTCTCATGTTTATCGAACAACCACCGTTAACTTACCGACTGCTCTTTCCCGAGGCGTTGTGGCGCATAAAAAGCCGCGACGGTAAGGCCGTGTACCTCACGTTCGATGACGGTCCGGTGCCCGAAGTCACACCACAAGTGCTCGACATACTTGACAAATACGACGTGAAAGCCACGTTTTTCATGGTCGGAGACAACGTGCGTCGTCACCCGGAATTGCTTGAAGAAGTGCGACGCCGCGGACACTCGGTAGGCAACCACACCATGCACCACATGCAAGGCATACATGTGGCTTGGCGCACATATCTGCGCGACATAGCCGAGGCCGATGCTCTCATTGGCAGCAACCTGTTTCGCCCGCCACACGGACTGATGAAGCGCAACCAACTGCGCGCCGTAAATGCTCGCTACAATGTGGTGATGTATGACGTTGTGACTCGCGACTACTCAAACAAAATTGATGCCGAACAAGTGTTTAAAAACGTGTGCCGATACACACGCAACGGCTCAATTATTGTGTTTCACGACTCGCTAAAGGCAGCGCCCAACATGCTTGTTGCCCTGCCACGTGCACTAAATTGGCTGAAACGTAAAGGATACCGCTTTTTAACTCTATAATAAATGAAACAACAATTGCGACAATGGGCTCTGGAGGCCGGAGCTGACTTTTGCCGTTTTGCCCGCATAGACAGCGTTGATGAAACGGCAATCGACATTTATCGCAATTGGATAAGCCGAAAGCGACACGGCACAATGACCTACATGGAGCGTTACGATGATGTGCGCTGCAACCCGGCATTGCTGCTCGACGGAGCCCAAACCTTGATGATTTGCCTGTTTAACTACAACCCTGACGCACAACGTAAGCCCGACTCTCCGCGCATTGCAGACTATGCTCTCGGCACTGACTACCACGAAGAGCTGCGCCGCAGACTGGCTGCTGTCACCGAAAAAATTATTGACACTTATGGCGGTGCGTGCCGTATATGCATCGACACAGCACCATTGCGCGAACGCTACTGGGCGGCTCGTGCCGGACTTGGATTTATAGGCCGCAACAATCAACTTATAGTGCCCGGTCACGGCAGCACGTACTTTATCGCTACGATACTCACTACGCTCAGCATAGAGCCCGACTCGCCGCTGAAACACGCCGGATGCGGCACGTGCAGAGCCTGTGTTGACGCTTGTCCGACACACGCACTAATTGGCGATGGAAGCTGCGACACATCGCGCTGCTTGTCGTACCTCACCATCGAAAATCGCGATACACTGCCCGCCGGTATCGACCTTGCCGGGAATATTTATGGCTGCGATGCCTGCCGCTTGGCATGTCCGCACAATCGTTTTGCCACACCAACAACAATAGAGGCATTCAAGCCACGCACACCCCTACTCTCACTCACTCGCGATGATTGGCAGCAAATGACGCAAGCCCAATTTTCGGCACTCTTCACACATAGCGCCGTAAAAAGAGCCAAACTCGCCCACCTGCAGTCACTGCTTTGACAGTCAGCAGCGCAGCCACATTTTTGACGGGCGGCTGTGCTGACCGTTACTTTTCGGGCGTTTGCAGGTCGGCAAGCACGGTTTTTAGCTCTTGCTCAGTTGCGGTAAGACGCGAGCGGCAAAATTTGATAAGCTCAGAGGCACGCTGAGTTTTAGCCACCATAGTGTCAATGTCGCAATTTTCACTTTGCAGTTCGGTGACAATAGCTTCAAGCTCGGCAAGCGCTTGCGTGTAAGTTAGTTCGCTCATAGTTTATTTTTATTTGTTTATTTTATGTACTTGTGATGTTAGAGAGCCGTCGGGCAATATGGTGTGCACGTAGTCGCCGGGCTTAGCTTGGTTTACTGAGGTGATAACCTTTCCGTCAGTGCCATACGTGAGCGAAAATCCACGTTTAAGGGTAGCCTGCGGAGAGAGCACACTCACTAATTGCGCAGAGGCTTTCAGCCTTTGTTTGGCAGCAGTGAGCGCCACGGTTGTTGCTTGCGAAAGTGTTTGTGACAAGGTGTCGAGGCGCATGCGGCGAGGCTGAATGAATTGTTGACCCAGCGACGAGAGTTGCATAGCGGCGCGCTCAATGTGTGCGTTGTGACGTTGCACATGCATAGTAGCGAGCCCGGGTATTGAGGCGCCAATACGTGCCAATTGCTCACGATTTCCGGCTATGCGTTCGCTCACCATTTTGTAGATATTATTTGCTGCAGCATCAATAGCGTCGAGCACGGCCTTGCCACGAGCAATGAGCCATTCGGCAGCGGCAGTCGGTGTTTTCACGCGCATATTTGCCACGTAGTCGAGCACGGTGACATCACGCTCATGCCCTATGCCCACAATCACCGGAAGCGGATAGCGAGCAATGCGCACGGCAAGGTCATAGTTGTCAAAAGCGGCAAGGTCACTGGTTGAGCCACCTCCGCGTATAATCACCACGCCATCAAAAGCAGCGCGGTCAGCGTCGATAGCATCGAGTGCGGCCATCACACTTGGCACGGTGCGGTCGCCTTGCATCACTGCAGGAAATAGTTTTGTGCTAAATCGCAAGCGCGGGGCATTGTTGTAAAGTTGATTTATGAAGTCGCCATATCCGGCTGCTCCTTGTGCCGACACAACAGCGATGCGCAGAGCCGGGGCGGCCCAATGCAGTTTGCGGTTGAGTTCGAGCACCCCTTCAGCCATCAGTCGGCGAATGATTTCGTTGCGGTGACGCACGGCATCGCCAAGAGTGTACTCGGCATTGACGTCAGTGATGTTCACACTCATGCCGTAAGCAGCATGATAGCTGGCCGACACCAAAGCCATGATTTTCATACCCGAGGCCAATTGAGCACCCGTAGCAGCAAAAAACTTAGAGTTAATTTGCGAGAATTGCGAGGCCCACATATTAGCGCGTATGCGCGCCAAAGTGCGGCCATTCTCGTCTTTTTCAAGCAGTTCAAGGTAGCAATGTCCACCCGACACACGCAGGTCGGAAGTCTCGCCAATCACCCAAATGTTGCGCACACCTGGGCTGGCAGCAATAGCTGCAGACAGGCGTTGACTGTATTGCGACACAGTCAAGGCTTGATTTTCAGGCATAGGGGCAGTAAGAGCAGTCATAGCATTGGCTTATTTATTTTGCACGAATTTTTTGCCGCGATAAGTGTAAGTGAGCTGAGGACGTATCCACTTCTCAAGATTTTTAATGTCGTCGGGCGACACATAGTATTTGTTGAGGGTGTTTGTGAGCGTAAGCACCCCGGCATTGTAATCAGCTTGCCACAACATGAAAGGCAACCAACGCTCCACCTCGTCGCGCTCGGCAGCACCGGCGGTTGTGAGCCAATCAGCAAGCTTGGGCTCAGTGAAGGCATTGCGGTGGAGTTCGTTCCAATTTTTATCGTAAAAAGATATGTGGCTGTCGGCTTGCGGCAACATCACAGTCTCAATAACCATGAGCACAGTGTCGGACTGTGCGGTGAGCATGGTCAGTTGGCACGGGGTTTCAGAAGTAATTTCAAAATGCACATTTTCAGGGTCGATTTTTGTGATGCGCGCTTCACCGCCCATGTCGTTAGCCGATGTGTGAGGCAAGCCACTCTCAAAATAGTCAACCATATCGAGGCGCGTATTATTGCTGAGCATGGGAATTGCCTGCGAGGCATCGCTGCTCACAAAAAAATCTTTGGCACTACGGGCATTTGCGCCCAAAGCTAAAGCTATAAAGCCTGCTATCGCTATAAATTTATTCATCTCAAATAATTGAATTGATGCAAATTTAACCCTTTTAGCTGAAATAATCAAGCATAACACACTAATTCGGCAATCAAGTAGCAACAAATGAAAAATCATTGGCAATATCAGCCTAGAGATTGTGACAAATGTCGGCTATATTAATGTTTATTTCTTTAAATGGTATAAAATTCGTAACTTTGCAGCCACGTTTAAATGAAAACGCATACAATTATTATCAAGAATATCTAAAATAATGAGAAAAATACTTGCTATTGTCGTTGTATCGGTTATAACCTCAATAACCTCATACGCCGAAACTTTCGAACTAATCAAATATGGCAACTTTGATAATTGGCTAACTCGCAACATAAAAGAGTCAACATTGCTTGGCGGTGACACCAAAAAAGTTTATGAAATCTGTCCTTCAGGCACAGATAACACCGGCAATGCCTACACAAACCGCGGCGGCTCGCCGTGGGGCACCTCAAACGTTTTGGCAAGCCCGGCCGGTATCACAAAAACAAGTAATGCCGTATATCCTGAGACTCGCGGCAGCGGCAAATGTGCAAAACTTGTGTGCGAATACGAGCATTGCAAAGCTATCGGTTTTATAAACATTGACGTCATTGTTGGCGGCTCAATCTTCTTGGGCAAGATGCTCGAACCGGTAAAGTCAACAAAAAATCCGTATTCAAAAATGGAAATGGGCATGGCCTTCACCAAGCGCCCCAAAGCATTGCGATTTGACTATAAAGTGTCAGTACCCACCACAAACCAGCGCATCTACTCATCTGGCTTTGGCAAAAAGAAAACTCTTGCCGGCTCAGACCACGCCGAAGCGCTTGTGTTTTTACAACGCCGTTGGGAAGACTCGGAGGGCAACCTTTATGCTAAACGCGTGGGCACTGCTCGCGAACAATACAAAAAATCGACTTCAGGCTGGGTGAATGCACACGATATGAAAATCATATATGGCGATGCCACAACGCAAGCCGGTTACCAATCGCACATGGCACTCATCAGCGAAAGCAAAAGCTACTATGCGCGCAACTCAAAAGGCAAAATGGTGCCCGTCAAAGAAGTTGGCTGGGACGATGCAAATGCTACGCCCACACACGTCATTGTGATGTTTTCGGCAGCCGGAGGCGAGCCTTACATTGGCACACTCGACCTCACAATGTGGGTGGACAACGTCGGCTTTGTCTACTAATTTCCGGCCATATTTGGTAATGAAATCCGGCCAAATTTGGTAATGAAATCCGGCCAAATTTGGTAAT
>CAYSLD010000129.1:3857-5054 GCA_964431795.1 uncultured Bacteroides sp. | reverse complement strand
GCTGCAAATTTAAATATATTTTGCATAAAAAAATAGCAAAAGTGATATATTTTTTGATTTTTGTTGTAAATTTGTCAGCGGATTAGCCATAACAGATTAATTTGCAACATATTAGCAAATTAGATAAAAATTGAGAAACTCTGTCATTTCGTAATTTTTTTGTAACTTTATGGCTTGAATTATCTATTTTACGCACGTTTATGATAAAAGGAAGAGTTGTACGCAACACCGGTTCACACTATATAGTAGAGACCACAGACGGCCTCGAAGTTAGCTGCAAAGTGAAAGGTAACTTTCGCTTGAAGGGCATACGCACCACCAATCCGGTGGCTGTGGGCGACAATGTTGAGCTCGCTGATGCCCCCGATAAAAAAGACCAGACAACATATATAAAAGCAATAGAGCCACGCCGCAACTACATCATACGTCGTGCCAGCAACTTGTCAAAAGAGTCGCACATCATTGCAGCAAACATTGATTGTGCCATGCTTGTAATCACGTTGGCGCATCCCGAAACATCAACTACATTTATTGACCGTTTTCTGGCTACGGCTGAGGCTTACAACGTAAATGCCATAATTGTCATAAACAAAATAGACTTGCTAACTGAGCCAGACGACCGCGAGCTGCTCGATGCTGTGAGCTACTTGTACACTTCAATCGGCTACAAAGTGCTGACCATATCGGCAAAAGACGAGGAGGGCATTGACAAATTGCGCGAGGAAATTGCCGGAAAAACCGTGCTATTATCAGGCAACTCAGGCGTTGGCAAATCAACAATCATAAACAAACTAATACCCGGCATAGAGCTGCGCACCGCTGAAATATCTGCCGTGCACGACACCGGTATGCACACCACAACTTTTTCGGAGTTATATCATCTGCCGGGCGACAATGCCGGTGACATCATTGACACTCCGGGCATACGCGGATTTGGCACCATCGACTTTGACAAATATGAAGTGGCACACTACTTCCGTGAAATTTTTCAGACGTCGCAAGATTGCCGATTTGGCAACTGCACGCACACTCACGAACCGGGTTGTGCCGTGATAGCTGCCGTAGATGAGCAGCGCATTGCGCAATCGCGCTACAACTCATACCTTAGCATACTCGACGACAACACCGAGGACAAATATCGCAAAGGCTACTAAAAAACGCCAAACTGCCGAACGAAATCGCGCCAAACTGCCGAAT
>CAYSLD010000129.1:0-3757 GCA_964431795.1 uncultured Bacteroides sp. | reverse complement strand
CGCGCCAAACTGCCGAATGAAATCGCGCCAAACTGCCGAATGGGTGTTTGCGCGATTAGTGGCGGGTGAGGAGCGAGAGCAGGTATTTTCCGGCGACAAGGAGAGTTACGGCGACAATAACGAGTATCACACCGGCAATGTTCATCGGTGTGAGAACTTCGCCAAAAACTACAACGCCAACAACAAGAGCAGTTACGGGCTCAAGCGCTCCGAGTATTGACGTAGGCATTGGCCCCACGTCTTGCATAGCCACAGTCACAGCGACTATTGATATAATAGTTGGGAATATAGCCAGTCCGATTGCATTTACATAAGCCGGCACAGTTGCAGGAAGCGGCACCAAACCGTTGCCACACCACATACACACAACAAACACGCCACCACCAATCAACACATTGTACATTGCCTGCTGTAAAGAGTGAATTTCGCGTATTTTACTGCGATTGACAATCACCAGGTAAATTGCATAAGAAAGAGCCGAGGCAAATACGAGCAACATGCCAATAGGGCTGTGGAAAGTGGTGCCTTGTTTGATTGACAACATGCCTATGCCCACCATGGCCATAGCTATAGTGCCCATTTTTGCTGCAGACAGCCGTTCTTTATAGAAAATAGCCATGATTAAAGCAACAAAAACAGGAGTGACATATAGCATTGTCGATGCTATGCCAACGTCCATGTATTGATAGCTGGCAAAAAGAGTGATAGACGACAGCGCGAAGAGCACACCGCAAAACAGCATAGGCACTATGCAGTGTCGCGGCACACGAAATGAATAGCCGCGCAGCCAAATAATAGCCGCCATAATAATAGCGGCAAAAATATAACGATAAAACAGCACAGAGAGCACATCGAGGCCCATGCTGTAAAGAGGTTTCGCAAAAAGCGGGTTAAGCCCGTAGGTGCATGAAGCCAAGCACCCCAGGGCATAACCGCGCACAGTTTTAGAAGTTTTAAATTGCATTATTCGAATCAGAGGGCATGAGTTGCATAGCGATAGCCATACACATCATATAGTTTCACCAAACGTTGCAAGCGAGAGATGAAATCGATATAGTCTTTTTTGTTGTAGTCGCCCCATTGCACCTCGCTGATAGCAGCCATGCGGGGAAGAGTCATATATTGCACGTAAGAGAACGTAGACATATATTCAGTCCAAACATTAGCTTGAATGCCAATCACGTGTTGAGCTTCGCTCTCAGAGAGGCCGGCGGGACGTGGATTGTACATATACACATCTTTGACTGTGTTGCAACCGCCGATAGCAAGTGGTTCGTTATCTTTGTCGGCTGTTTGATAGTGGTCAAAGTAGAACGGTTTGTTGGGGGTCATGATAACATCATTGCCGAGAGCAGCAGCTGCACGACCGCCTGACTCGCCGCGCCAAGACATCACAGTTGCAGTGGGGCTAACGCCACCTTCAAGTATCTCATCCCAGCCGATAATGCGGCGGCCTTTTGAGTTTACAAACTCCTCAACGCGTTTAATCACGTAGCTTTGCAAATATTCTTCGGCAGAGTGGTCTTTGTCGGCAGTGATGCCAAGTTGTTTGATGCGGGCTTGACATTTGGGGCATTTTTGCCACACGTCTTTCGGGCACTCATCGCCACCGATGTGTATATACTCAGATGGGAAAAGATCAATGACCTCGGTGAGCACGTCGTTGATGAAAGAGAACACTTGTTCGTTACCGGGACAAAGCACATCGTGACTCACGCCCCAAGTTGTCCACACCTCGTAAGGGCCGCCTGTGCAACCGAGATTTGGGTAGCAGTGCAAAGCGCCTTGCATGTGACCGGGCAGGTCAATTTCGGGGATAATAGTGATATAGCGGTCAGCGGCATATTTGATAATGTCGCGCACTTGGTCTTGTGTGTAATAGCCACCGTAGGGTTTGCCGTCAAATTCCGACCACGTTTTTGCCACCATAGTTTCTTTGCGGATAGAGCCTTTTTCGGTGAGTTCGGGATATTTTTTAATTTCCAAGCGCCAGCCTTGGTCGTCGGTGAGGTGCCAGTGGAAGCGGTTGATGTTGTGCATGGCAAGCATGTCGATATACATTTTCACCGAGTCGGGAGTGAAATAGTGGCGGCTCACATCGAGGTGCATACCACGATAGTTGAATGTAGGCGAGTCGTTAATTTCAACAGCTGGGAGCACGATGAGGTCACCGGCAGCAACGACTTTGCCGATAGATTTGCGCAAGGTTTGAATGCCGTGGAATGTGCCTTCAGCCGATACGCCGTTGATGCTAATCAAGTTTTTTGACACGCTGAGGTTGTAAGCGCCTTGATTTTCGCCGGCGAGGTTAGCAGCGAGAACGATAGCATTTGAGCCGGGACGTTTAGTGACGATTTTCAAATCGTATCCGGTCAAATCTTTAATGTATTGTTTCAACAACTGAGCATTAGAAGCCTGGGCGGCATCGCCTGAGTCATGATAGATTTTTGTGCTAGACTGCAAGGTGAATGCAACTTCTTTTTTAGCATTAATTTCGGTGGGCAGAGGCACCACACGATAGTTAGCGACAAAAGTAGAGGCGCAAATAGAGCCGGCAAAACCTACGAAAGCCGCAAGGGTTAAAATGAATTTACGCATAGCGTTAGTTATGTTAAGATGTTCAGTAATTAGATTGTTTGTCAAAGTTACTACATTTATTGCTTACAATTGACAAAAAACCGCAAAAAATTACTACCTTTGCAAAAGATAATTAATAACAAAGTCCTTACCTCATGCAGGAAAAAATTATTATTCTTGACTTCGGCTCACAGACCACTCAATTGATTGGTCGCCGTGTGCGCGAGCTCAATATGTACTGTGAAATCGTCCCCTACAACAAGTTTCCGCACAACGACCCCTCGGTGATTGGTGTGATTTTATCAGGCAGCCCGTTCTCGGTGTACGATGAAAAGGCTTTCGGAGTAGATCTCAGCGACATCCGCGGACGCCTGCCGTTGCTTGGCATTTGCTATGGAGCACAATACATGGCATGGACAAACGGCGGCAGCGTGGAGCCTGCAGGCACACGCGAGTATGGTCGTGCACATTTGACCACTGTCGACAACAGCGACCCGCTGTTTGACGGCATACATCCCAGTGCACAAGTGTGGATGAGTCATGGCGACACCATCACATCCGTACCCGAGAACTTTAACATCATTGCATCGACCGACAAGGTGAAATGTGCAGCCTACCGCATACGCGGTGAAAAAGTGTGGGGTGTGCAATTCCACCCTGAAGTGTTCCACTCTGAATGTGGCACCGATTTGCTACGCAACTTTGTTGTTGGCATTTGCGGCGGCAAACAAACATGGAGTGCAGCATCGTTCATTGAATCGACCGTAGCTCAGCTCAAAGAGCAGCTTGGCGATGACAAAGTGGTGCTTGGTCTTAGCGGCGGCGTAGACTCGTCAGTAGCCGCAGTGTTGCTCAACCGTGCCATAGGCAAAAATCTCACTTGCATATTCGTGGACCACGGCATGCTCCGCAAAAACGAGTTTGCCGATGTGATGCGCGACTATCAATGTCTTGGTTTGAATGTTATCGGCGTTGATGCCTCTGAGAAATTCTTCAGCGAGCTCGCCGGAGTTACCGAGCCAGAGAAGAAGCGTAAAATAATTGGCAAGGGCTTCATCGATGTGTTCGACGAAGAAGCACACAAGCTCAGCGACGTGAAATGGTTGGGACAAGGCACAATTTATCCTGACTGCATTGAGTCGCTCTCAATCACCGGAACAACAATCAAGAGCCACCACAA
>CAYSLD010000128.1:0-5175 GCA_964431795.1 uncultured Bacteroides sp. | reverse complement strand
TCGGTGGTATGCTTATCGGTATGATATTCCAGGTTCTCATCGTGCCCGCATTGTTCGTGACCTTCCAAATTCTCAATGAAAAGATTTCACCTATCAAGTGGAAGAACCAAGAGACAGGTGGCACAATTGAAAACGAAATTGAACAATTCTCACCCGAGAAAGACTAAACTAACATTTATAACAACATGAAAGTTAGCAAAAACATATATACCGGAGTGGTATTCATGGCTCTCGCAGCCATGACCACTTCGTGTGGCATCTACAAAAAGTATGAGACGCCGCAAAACACCGCACTCACTGCGGCTTATGTTGAAGCTCGTGATGCTGAGGTCGACTCAACAGCTCTCGGCAACTTGCTCTGGGAAGATGTGTTCACCGACCCGGTGCTGGCCGACCTCATCAACATAGCACTCAAAAACAACACGTCGCTCAAAGACGCAAAAATCAATGTTGAGATAGCCCAAGCGCAACTCAAAGGCGCCAAATTGGCTTACTTGCCGTCAGTAGCACTCGCTCCCAACGGCGCCGGCGCCAGCTATGCCGGCTCATCGCTGAGCTGGAGCTACACCATCCCCGCAACAGTAAGCTGGGAGGTTGACGTATTTGGCAAATTGCTCAACTCAAAACGTTCGGCAGCCGTCGGCGTAGAGCTCAGCGAAGCATACGCACAAGCCGTGCGCTCACAAATCATTTGCGCCGTAGCCAACACCTACTATGCAATGTCGGCAATCGAGTCGCAACTCGCACTTTCACGCAGCACCGCCGTGCTTTGGGAAAAGAGCGTGCAAACCATGCGCGACCTTAAAGCCGGAGCACGTGTGACCGAGGCTGCCGTAGTGCAAAGCGATGCTAACTACCGCTCGGTTCTTGCATCAATCACCGACCTCGAAGTCACCCGCCACGAGCTCGACAACACAATGTCAGTATTGCTCAACACTATGCCCCAACACTGGGACGTAGCCGCCGACAAAAATCTTGACATCCCCGTGCGTTTGAGCGCCGGTGTGCCCATGCAATACTTGGCACAACGTCCCGACGTGACTGCCGCCGAACGCGGATTGGCCTCAGCCTACTACGCAACAGCATCGGCACGCGCAGCCTTCTACCCCAGCCTCGCAATCACTGCAAACGGTGGATTTACCAACCTGCTCGGTTCAATCATCAAAAACCCCGGTGAATGGTTCTACAACATTGCAGGACAATTGACAGCTCCGTTGTTCTCACGCGGACAAAACATCACTCGCCTTAAAGTAGCAAAATTGCAACAAGAGCAAGCGATGAACGCATTTGAGAACACCGTGCTGAGCGCAGCAGGCGAAGTTAGCAACGCGCTCACCGTCTACCAAAAAGCCGGCGAACGTGCATCGCATCTTGACGTACAAGTTGAGGACTTGCAAAATTCAGTGAGCTACACCAATGACCTATTGGTTTACTCAACCGGCACATACCTCGAGGTATTGACTGCACAACAAAGCTTGCTGAGTGCACAAATGGGCCGCATCAACTGCGACCTCACACGCAACCAAGCAATCATCAGCTTGTATCAAGCTATGGGCGGTGGCCGTTAATATAACTACGACAAAAAAATAGTTTAGAGCCGAAATGTTGCACAGATAATAAATTTTTGCTAATTTCGTCTCTAAACTATCACCAATAAACACAGACAGCGACCCTTTTGGTATTAGGGCGCGCCTTTTTAACCTAACCATCACATAAAACCATCTAAAAACATTTTTGAATTATGATTAGCAAATTAGCTCACGTTGGCCAAACAGCCAAAATTGGCGAAAACGTTACTATACATGCCTTTGCATATATCGACGAAGACGTGGAAATTGGCGATGGATGCGAAATCATGCCTTACGCATCTGTGATCAGCGGCACGCGCATGGGCAAAAACTGCAAAGTTTATCAAAACGCTGTGGTTGGCGCCGACCCTCAAGACTTCCGTTGGAAGGGCGAAAAAACATATTGCTACATAGGCAATGATGTTGTGATTCGCGAACAAGTGATTATCAACCGAGGCATTCACACCGAAGGCGGCACACGCATCGGCGACAAATGCTTCATCATGGCTGAAACTCACATTGGTCACGATTGCCACATTGTGGGTAAATGTGTGCTTGGCAACGGCGTGAAACTCGCCGGCAATGTGAAAGTTGACGAATGCACCATTCTCTCTTCAGCTGTAATTCTCAATGAAAAAGCTAACATCGGTAAATGGGTATTCATCAAAGCCGGATGCCGCATCAGCACAAACGTGCCTCCGTTCGTAATCATGGCTCACAATCCCGTGAAATTTTACGGCGTGAACTCAAAAATCATGTCGCACAAAGACAAATTCACGAGCGAGGAGATTGATGATGCAGCAAAAGCATATCGTCATTTGTATCAAAGCCAAACATCTCCGTTCAATGCTATGCGACGCATTGAGGGCGACGTTACTCCCGGCCGCGTACGCGACGAAATCATGCGCTTCTGCGAGGACTGCGAGCTCAAACTCGTTGGCCTCCCCATCATTGATGACGAAGACTAATCAACAACACAAAACACAGCTCAGCCCGCTGCCGCCAGGTAGCGGGCTTTTTTGTGAGCAAAACAGTGCTAATAACAACAAATTGAAAGTATATAAGGGGCGAAAAGTAATAAATTTTAAATTGTAGATAAAATTTTTGTTGATTTTTTGATAAGTTATAGAAAAATGTATTACCTTTGCCGCTGAGTGCGTGAGCAAATGTTCAAGCACCACCATGACAAGAAATAATATAACCAAAACATCATAACCTTAGATATACAAGTTATATCCTTATTCTTTCTAAAAACATTATGTTAGAGAAGACCAATGTAAAAGTCCTCGACAAAGTTGTCGTGAGATTTTCGGGCGACTCGGGCGACGGCATGCAACTTGCCGGCAACATTTTCACCAATGTATCGGCCGGTGTAGGTAACCAAGTTTCGACTTTCCCTGACTATCCGGCAGAAATCCGTGCTCCGCAAGGATCATTGAGCGGTGTATCCGGATTCCAAGTAAGTGTCGGAAAAGGTGTACACACCCCCGGTGACCAATGCGACGTGTTGGTAGCAATGAACCCCGCAGCACTCAAACAAAACATCAAGTTTTTGAAACCCGGCGGAGTTATCATTGTCGACATCGACTCGTTCACCGAAAACGACATGAAAAAAGCGCTTTATGTGACAAACGATGCGTTTAAAGAACTCGGCATCACCTCACAAGTGCTCGACGTGCCTGTAACCTCTATGACAAAAGCCGCACTCGCTGATAGCGGCATGGACAACAAGAGCGTGCTGAAATGCCGCAACATTTTCGCCCTCGGTCTTGTATGCTGGCTGTTTGATCGTCCACTCGAGGCAGCTGAGCACCACCTTAAAACTAAATTCGCGAAAAAACCTGCAGTAGCCGAAGCCAACATCAAAGTGATTGAAGCCGGATACAACTACGGCCACAACATCCATGCCTCAGTTTCGACCTACCGCATTGAGACAGAAGATCCGCGTCCGGGCATCTACACCGACATCAACGGTAACACTGCCACAGCTTGGGGCTTGATCATGGCCTCAGAAAAATCAGGACGTCCTCTGTTCCTCGGTTCTTATCCCATCACTCCGGCAACCGACATACTTCACGAACTTGCAAAGCGCAAGGACCTCGGCGTGAAAGCATGCCAAATGGAAGATGAAATTGCCGGTGTATGCTCTGCTATCGGTGCATCATTTGCCGGTGACCTCGCTGTCACTTCAACTTCAGGCCCCGGTTTGGCTCTGAAGAGCGAAGGTATTGGTTTGGCCGTTATCGCCGAACTTCCTCTTGTGATTATCGACGTGCAACGTGGCGGCCCCTCAACAGGTCTTCCCACCAAAACAGAGCAAACCGACCTCATGCAAGCACTCTACGGCCGCAACGGCGAAAGCCCGTTGGCAGTAGTAGCTCCGGCAAGCCCCACAGACTGCTTCACAATGGCCTTCGAAGCTTGCCGCATAGCAATTGAGCACATGACCCCGGTTATACTTCTCTCTGACGCATTTATCGGCAACGGCTCAAGCGCATGGCGCGTGCCCAATGCTGACGAATATCCCGAAATCAAGCCCAACTTCGTGCCCGACAGTTTGCGCGACGGCTCGTGGAAACCCTACGTGCGCAACGAAGAGTTAGTGCGCTATTGGGCAATCCCCGGCACCGAAGGCTTGCAACATCGCCTTGGCGGTTTGGAGAAAGATGCCGTGACCAGCGCAATCTCTACCGACCCCGTCAACCACGAAAAAATGGTTGCCACACGTCGTCAAAAAATTGAGAACATTGCCAAACATATCCCCGCACTCGAAGTGCACTGCGACAAAGATGCCGACACACTCATTGTTGGTTGGGGCGGCACATACGGACACCTTTACACAGCAGCTGAAGAGCTCTGCAAAGAGGGTCACAACGTTGCTTTCGCTCACTTCCGCTACATCAACCCGCTGCCCGCAAACACTGCCGAAGTGTTCAGCCACTACAAACGCGTGGTCGTAGCCGAACTCAACACCGGTATGTTTGCCGATTTCTTACAAGCTAAATTCCCGAACGTTGAAATACATCGCATCAACAAAATTCAAGGCCAACCTTTCTTGGTAAGCGAAATAGTTGAAGGCGTTAAAAACATCAAATAGCCATGGACCAAGCAAACAACACTTACACAGCAGCTAACTACAAAAGTGACCAATCAGTGCGCTGGTGCCCCGGCTGCGGCGACCACGCCATCCTCAACACTCTCCACAAAGCCATGGCCACCGTGGGCGTAGCTCCGCACAAAACTGCGGTAATCTCAGGTATCGGCTGCTCATCACGTCTGCCATACTACATGAACACCTACGGTTTTCACACCATCCACGGCCGCGCAGCAGCTATCGCTACCGGCTTTAAGGTTGCCAACCCCGACATGACAGTTTGGCAAATCTCAGGTGACGGTGACGGCCTTGCTATCGGTGGTAACCACTTCATTCATGCCGTACGTCGTAATATCGACATCAACATTTTGCTGTTTAACAACAAAATTTACGGTTTGACTAAAGGTCAATACTCACCCACATCAGCTCGTGGTTTCGTGTCAAAATCATCTCCTTACGGCACTACCGAAGACCCATTCATCCCCGCAGAATTGGTGTTTGGCGCTCGCGGCA
>CAYSLD010000127.1:0-5188 GCA_964431795.1 uncultured Bacteroides sp. | reverse complement strand
CACGACGCTACGCCAAAGCACTCTATAAGCTCGCAGTTGAACGCAACTGCGACGCTGACGTGTATGGCTACATGCAACGTATTGTCGACGCTTTTGCCGCCACACCTGCATTGCAACAAACCATCGCCAACCCATTTGTCGATGCTGCCACTAAATCGCAGTTGCTGCTCTCTGCAGCCGGTAACGGCGCTGACGCATCGGCAACTTTGGCCGATTTTATCACACTTCTCGTCAATAACCGACGCGTTGACCTGGCACGACTCATGGCGCTGGCTTACCTGCAAATTTATCGCAAAGCCAACAACATATACAGCGTTCAAATCGTTTCGGCAGCTCCACTCGCCGAGGCCGACTCTAAACGCTTGCGTGCTCTCATTGACCGTCACCTCAACGGCGCTACCGCCGAGTACACTTACGCCACAAACCCCGACCTAATCGGCGGCTTCGTGGTAAACATCGATTCCGAACGCCTTGACGCGTCGGTGAAAAACGAACTAGAACAATTGCGTTTAAATCTATTAAACTAAAACCAAGCGATGATTAATCCCAGCGAGATATCTGAAGTTTTAAAAGAACAACTTGCCAACGTCAATTCGCACGTAGCGTTTGAAGAAGTTGGTAAAGTACTTGAGGTAGGCGATGGCGTTGCACACGTTTATGGTCTTGACAACGTGTGCGCTAACGAACTCGTTGAATTTGAAAACGGCGTGAAAGGCGTGGCTCTCAACCTCGAAGAAAGCAACGTCGGCGTCATCCTCATGAATAATGTAAACAAAGTCACCGAAGGTATGGCTGTGCGTCGCACCGGCGAAATCGCATCTATACCCGTTGGCGATGGCCTCTTTGGCCGCGTTATCAACGTGCTCGGTGAACCTATAGACGGCCGCGGTCCAATCGCCGGTGACCTTGTGCGCCTTCCCCTTGAGCGCAAAGCACCGGGCGTTATCTACCGCCAACCCGTTAACCAACCACTCCAAACAGGTATTAAAGCTATTGATGCTATGGTGCCCATTGGCCGCGGACAGCGTGAGCTCATCATCGGCGACCGTCAAATCGGTAAAACCGCTATCGCCATCGACACCATCATCAACCAGCGCAAAAACTTTGAACAAGGCAAACCCGTATATTGCATATACGTAGCAATCGGCCAAAAAGCATCGTCAGTTGCCGCTACAGTCGAAACCTTGCGCAAAAACGGCGCACTCGAATACACCGTAGTCGTTGCCGCTACCGCTTCCGACTCGGCCTCAATGCGCTACTACTCTCCCTTTGCCGGCGTGGCAATCGGCGAATACATCCGCGACACCGGCCGCGACGCCTTGATCGTTTACGACGACTTGTCAAAACAAGCCGTTGCTTATCGCGAAATATCTCTTATCCTCAAACGCCCCTCAGGACGTGAAGCTTATCCGGGCGATATTTTCTATCTCCACTCTCGTCTGCTTGAACGTGCCGCTAAAATCATCGACAACCAACAAGTAGCCGAAAAGATGAACGACCTCCCCGAGGCCCTCAAACCCATCGTGAAAGGTGGCGGCTCGCTCACCGCTCTGCCCATCATCGAAACACAGGCAGGCGACGTTTCAGCCTACATCCCCACAAATGTGATTTCTATCACCGATGGCCAAATATTCTTGGAGACAGCTCTCTTCAATCGCGGCGTGCGCCCCGCTATCAACGTTGGTATCTCTGTATCGCGTGTTGGTGGTAACGCACAAATCAAGTCAATGAAGAAAGTTGCCGGTACGCTCAAAATCGACCAAGCTCAGTTCCGCGAGCTCGAATCGTTCACCAAATTCGGTGGCGATATGGACCCCGTCACCGCTCGCGTTATCGACAAAGGTCGCAAAAACGAACGATTACTCATTCAACCGCAATATCAACCCTGGGAAGTTGCCGACCAAGTCGCTGTCATCTACTGCGGCGTGCATGGCTTGCTCGAAAAAGTTCCCATGGCCAAAGTTGCCGAGTTTGAACAACAATACTTGCAACTGCTCCACGCTAAGCATGCCGACGATGTGCTCGCCGTGATTGCTGCCGGTAAACTCACCGACGACGTCACCGCCAAGCTCACCGCCGCCGCTGCCGAAGTCGCTGCACGTTTCAACAACTAATCCGCCTCTACTCCACAATATAATTCACACAACAATTAAATGGCAACACTTAGAGAACTTAAAGGTCGCATTGGCTCGGTAGCCTCGTCAGAGAAAATTACCGGAGCTATGAAGATGATATCTTCAGCCAAAATGCACAAAGCCGAGGGCGCTTTGCGTCGCCTCGTGCCGTTCCGTAGCCAAATTGAGACTATCATCGGTAATCTCTTGTCGTCTGATGCACAATTCTCGTCTGCTTTAGTCACAGAGCGCGCCGAAGTGAAACGCTTGTGCGTGGTTGTGTGGGGTAGTGATGACGGACTTTGTGGCGCCTATAACGTCAACATCTACAAACGTTTGGTTGTGCTCCTCACAGAGTTGCGCGAGAAAGTAGGCCAAAACGCTCAAATTGACATCATGCCTATCGGCCGTAAAATCGCCTCGGCCGTGGCTAAACTCAAACTCGCCCACGTTAGCGTGGTCGCTGCTCCCGAAGGCATCGACTCGAAAACCGACGGCGACCGTGTCAATAACTTTATAGGCTTCATGCAACAACAATTTGAAAACGGCACCTACGACCGCATTGATGCACTCTACATGAACTACATCACCGCCGGCCGCCAACGCCCCAAAAACCTTCAATTGTTGCCCGTTCTCCCTGATACTTTCGCGACCTCAGGCTCTGCCAAAACCGGTCGCCCCTACTTGTTTGAGCCCGATGCCAACTCCATCTTCAACACCGTGTTGCCGATGTACTTGATGGCTGCTATGCAAGACGTATTCACTCAAAACCGTGCCTCAGAGGCTGCCGCCCGTGTCATGGCCATGCAGAGTGCTAACGACAATGCTAAGACCTTGCTCGAACAACTACAACTTGAATATAACAAACTGCGTCAACAATCAATCACCAGTGAGCTGCTCGACATTGTCGGCGGCCAGGTGCACGATTAAATAAACAGTATCTGCAATTAACCTAATAATTAATCGAAGTCAAATTAACAAGAAATCCAATCAATGGGTAGTGTAAAAGAATACTTCACATCATTAGGGTCGGGCTTCGCTAGCCTCATCAAAGGCATGCAAGTTACCGGTAAAGAATTAATAACCCCTAAAATTACGGAGCTTTATCCGGAGGACCGCGAAACTTTCAAATGGCCCGATCGTTTCCGCGCAATACTAACTTTAAAGTACGACAACGATGGCAATCACAAATGCATTGCCTGCGGCTCGTGCGAGCGCAATTGCCCCAACGGTACTATCACCTTGCAAACCAAGATGGTCGACACCCTTACCGGCAAAAAGAAAAAGCTCGACAAATATTTGTATGACCTTGGCAGCTGCACTTTCTGCCAACTCTGCGTGTCTAACTGTCCCACTAATGCGATTGAGTTTTCAAACGACTTCGAGCAAGCTGTTTTCACTCGCGAAAAATTGGTTAAACAGCTCAACTATCTCCCCGAGAAAGAAGAGCCTGCTCCAACGCCCGAAGAAATTGCTAAGGCCGCTGCCGAGCGCGAAGCTAAAATAGCCGCCGCAAAAGCCAAAGCCGCAGCCCTCAAAGCTGCGAAAGAAGCTGCCGCTCCCGCTGCTGACGCTGCACCGGCTGCCGACAAACCTCAAACTGAAAATAAATAACCCCAAAATATGGAATCAGTAGGAAGTATCATCATGTACTTGATCATTGCTCTTTCAATGATCGTATTCTCGGTACTGGCTGTCACCACTCGCAAAATCTTGCGCGCTGCAACCTATCTGCTTTTCACACTTTTTGCTGCTGCCGGAATTTATTTCCAGCTCGACTATGAGTTCCTTGGCGCTGTGCAAATCGCTGTGTATGCTGGCGGCATCGTGGTGCTGTTCGTATTCTCAATCTTGCTCACCAGTCAACCCGGTGACAATTCAGAAAAGCTTGCGTCAAAATCGCGCGTGCTCGGCCTTATCGGCGCACTCGCTATGTTGGTTGTGAGCGGTTACTCTTTGTTGACCCGCTGCGAATTTTTCTCTGCAGCTCCCCAACAAACCGACCAACTCACCATCAAACAAATCGGTGAAACCCTCATGGGCACCGGCGCTGCACAGTATTTATTGCCCTTTGAGGCTATCAGTGTGTTCCTCCTTGCGTGCATCATTGGTGGCATTGTTGTGGCTCGTAAACGTTAAAACTTGGCAATTATGGAATTAACAGCTATTTATTATCTCATACCCAGCCTCATCATGTTTTGCTGCGGTGTGTTCGGGTTTATCACCCGTAAAAACATGATTGCCATTTTGATTTCGCTCGAATTGATGCTCAACTCGGTCGATATCAATTTCGTGGTTTTCAACCGTTTCTTGTTCCCCGGTCAGCTTGAAGGTATGTTCTTCACCCTCTTCGCAATTGCTATTGCTGCTGCCGAGACAGCGCTTGCCATCGCAATCATCATTAACATCTATCGTGCGGCGAAAAGCGTCGACGTCACCGGTCTTAACGAAATGAAATTTTGAGCCCTATGGATATAACCTTACCAATTCTCATTTTGGCTATACCCCTTTTCAACTTCTTGTTGTTGGGCATCGCCGGATGTAAGATGAGCCACAAGCTCGCTGCCGCACTTGGCATCACCGGTATGGGCCTGTGTTTAGTGTTTAGCTACTTCACTGCCTTCACCTATTTCTTTAGCGAAAATCCCTTGTTCCAAACTGTTCTCGCCGATGGCGGCGTGGAGCGTTTGCAATATGTTGTGTTCAACCAAACTTGGTTGGCATTTACCGAAAACCTTGTTATCAAACTCGGTTTCTTGCTCGATCCCATCTCAGCTCTCATGCTCGTGGTGATCACCACTATTTCTTTCTGCGTGCACGTATATAGCTTTGGCTATATGCACGGTGAGCGCGGCTTCCAACGCTACTACGCATTCCTTTCGCTCTTCAGCTTCTCAATGCTTGGCTTGGTAGTTGCCACCAACATCTTCCAAATGTACATCTTCTGGGAGCTTGTAGGTGCTTCATCTTATTTGCTCATCGGTTTCTACTACACCACACACGCAGCAGTGTCTGCTTCGAAAAAAGCATTTATCGTTACTCGTTTCGCCGACCTCGGCTTCCTCATCGGTATC
>CAYSLD010000126.1:0-5335 GCA_964431795.1 uncultured Bacteroides sp. | reverse complement strand
CGTTGGCGGTGGTTGTGGTGAGAGTGACGTTGGCAAGAGTTGATGATGCGGTGACTGGCGAGGCAGCAAGATAGTTGATAGTTGCTGTATTTGCAGCGTTAGCTACTACGCTTGACACTGTGGGAGCTGTGTCACCCCACTGATTGCGGTATGAAAGATTAACCACGAGTTTTGCCATGACGTGGTTGAAAGTCAGCTGCACAGGGTTTTGTGTGGCGGTAAGACCGGTGGTGTTGAGAGCAACGAGCAGGTCGTTTGCTGCGGCATCGGTAGAGCTGAGAGTGAACGGGTCGGCAGTGAAGTTGGTGATTTGACGAGAGGGATAAACACCGAGGAAATAGTGAGAGGCAGTCATGTTCTGCCAAAGCATTTGAGGATTGGCAACCCATTCGCCTGATTTGAGAGTGTTGAGCGAGTTGTTGACTACCAGAGTTTCGGGGATGGTTGTGGCAGAGCCGGTCCATGCGTAGACGCTGATAACGTCGCCTTCGCTGAACACTTCGCTGCCATCGTCTTGGACGGTTGTACGCGATGTTGCGCTACCGATGGTGGTGTTGACAGTGATAAACTCGGGAGTGTCCTGTTTTGCAGGTTCGTCAGTGCTAGAGCAAGAGCTAACACCAAGCACTGTGCAAGCAGCAAGTGCCAAAGGGAAAAAATACTTTTTCATGAGTCTAAATTTTTATGATTATATTAATTGTTATAGTCGGGGATTTCGCCGTTAATCACCCATCCGTCAGTCCAGTTGTTGATGCGGATGGCCGAGAGAATGAGGTCAGAAGACAGTTCGGAGTATTTCACTTCAAAGATGTAGTTTCCGGCAGGATACATTTTCGGTGCCACGGCATTTGTGGTGTGCGAGGTGCCGTCGGCGAGAGTTACGGTGATGTGAAGCACTGAGTTTGTTGACGATGCAACGGTGGGCATAAGTGTGCCCGAGCACGTGATGGTAGCTGAGCCGGAAGCCGTGGGCAGCAAGGCCGTAGTGCTTATGTTGTCGGCAACGCCATAGCCGGCAGTTTCTTCGTTGTAGACAAACGGATAGATGCCTGTGGCGGCATTTGCGACCTCAACGGTGAGCGTTGCAGCAGATGGAAGGTCGGTCACTTTCACGGTGAGTGCGGATGCGACTCGGCGCAGTGCAACGTTTGTATAAGCCAAGCCTACGGAGGGCACCGTGGCTGTGTTGACACCGTAATAGGCGTTAGCCGGATTAGTGGTGTTGCCAACAAGTGTGAGGTGCGCCGGTGTGCCTGATGCTTGATATTGGCTGCCGAGGTTTGTGAGCACGCCGACTTTGTAGTTTCCGGCTGCCACGTCAAAAATATCGGAGGCTAATTTTTGCGGTGTGGCAAAGTCGCGCTGCAAGGTTTTGCTGTCTTGGCTGTCGTAAATATACACAGAGATGTCGGCAACTGCAGACGGAGCATCGTCGGTATTTTCGAGGCTTAGCGACACGGCCAAACCATGTTCGCCGCTATGGTAATTGTTGTCGCAGGCCGATAGAGTCAAGGCTGCGGCCACAAGGTAAATGCAACTGTGTTTCATTGTTTTCGTTTGTTGAAAATCCATGATACTTTTACGCCGGTCTCCCAAATGAGGTTTGCCGAATGGTAGTGACGCTCAATGCCGTCAATACCGTCGCCGCTGAGCTGCAGCACACCGGAATATAGCCCCAGCGAGATGTTTGGCGACACTTGATAGGCAAGGCCGATGGTGGCGCCATAGCCGATATGTGTGGCCGATACATCGCTGATAGCGTCGTAGTTTATATTAGCTTTGCTGCTGACCACGGCCAACGACGGTGCAACGGTGAGCGAAAGCGGCGAATTGGTGTGCAAAAAACTCAGCACATTTATCGGCGCACTCAGTTGATATTTTTGAAGCGACACTTTGCTCTCGAGATCGCTATACGACTTGCCGGTTTGCCCGAGCACAGCGGTGTTGTAGCGCACACCGTCGGCGCCAAGCCAATAGTTAGCGCAGCATGTGCGTGAGGTCATTGTTGACGAGCCGAAACTTGCCGACAATTCGAGTGCCACTAAATTGTTGAAGTGATAGCCTACGTTCACCCCGGGGGCAATGCTCACCGACGATGTGCGAAATGTGGCGGCACACTGCAAGTGTGAGGCTTGCACACCTACGCTCCAAGCCGAGTCGGAGGCCGCAACGCTCGCAGCGCACAACGGAGATAAAAGTAAGCAGGCAGTTAAAATCTTTTTAGTAAGAAAGTCACTCATGATGGTTGGTAAAAATCTATTTTTCGGTATTACTCTAAGTTTAAAAGTAATAATCTGTAAATGTACGCAAAAAAATTACCCCCCCCCGATTTTTAAGATACATTAACACAAAAGTACACTTTCCGGGCCGCGAATTTTGTGTTTTATGATTTTATGCGTAACTTCGCAACAAGTATACATATAGAAAAATAAACATTACTATAATGAAGAAATTACTGTTATGTGCCGGAGCGGTGACAGCTGCGGCCGTGCTATATAATTTTGCGTCAGCTCGTAGCACAAAAACTGATGTTGCGCGCAATCTGACAATATTCAACGAGATATATAAAGAACTGCAAACCAACTATGTTGACACGCTCGATGCTACAAAGACCATGCGCACTGCCATCGACGCACTGCTTGGCCAAACCGACCCCTACACCGAATACTATTCAGCAACAGAGCAAGACAAGGTGACCTCTGTGGCCTCGGGTGAATATGCCGGCATAGGCTCGTACATCATGAAGCGCGACACATCGGTGGTGCTCAGCGAGCCGCAATGGGGCTCTCCGGCGCGCAAAGCCGGTGTGCATCACGGCGACATACTTTTGGCTATTGACGGCGAACGTATTGACCGCACATTCACCACCGAGCAAGCCAGTGCTCGACTGAAAGGTCAGCCCGGCACTGAGGTGAGCATCACTGTGCGCCGCCCGTGGACGGTGAGCGGCGACTCAATTCTCAACTTCACTATCACGCGCGGCACCATCACTATCGACCCGATACCTTATTATGGATATATCGGCGACGGCGTGGGATATATCGGCATCTCTACGTTCAACGAAAAGACGGCCTCACAATTTCGCAATGCGCTCAATGAGCTGCGTCGCAACCCTGAATTTAAGAGTCTTATTATAGACTTGCGCGAGAATGGCGGCGGTCTGTTGGAGAGCGCCGTGCAAGTGGCCTCGAACTTTGTGCCAAAAGGCACCACTATTGTTAGCGGACGCTATCGCGACCAAAAGCAGGAAAAGATATACAAAACCACACAAAACCCGATAGACACCAAATTGCCGATAGCGGTGTTGGTGAACGATGGCACAGCCTCGGCATCGGAAATTTTGAGCGGCTCGCTGCAAGACCTTGACCGCGCTGTGATTGTTGGCGAGCGCACATACGGCAAAGGACTGATACAGTCAGTGCGCCCCATACCGTATGAGGGCTATTTGAAAATCACTACCGGCCGCTACTACATACCCAGTGGACGCTTGATACAAGCCATAGACTACAGCCACCGCAACGCTGACGGCACTGTGGCACGCATACCCGACTCGCTCACAAACGAATATCTCACACGCGCCGGACGCGTGGTGCGCGACGGCGGCGGCATCACTCCCGATGTCACGGTAGAGCTGCCCGAGGGCAATCGTTTGCTCTACAACATTGTGAGCGATTTTTGGTCGTACGACTTTGCCAACAAGGTTGCCAACCGCACCACCACAGTGCCCAATGTTGACACGTGGACTGTGACCGACACCCTTTTCAACGAATTTAAAGCATTTATCGACCCCACGCGCTTCAAATATGACCGCGCCACCGAGAACGGCATGAAATATCTGCGCGAGGCAGCCGAAAAAGAAGGCTATATGAATGATGAGGTAAAAGCACAAATCAATATGCTCGACAGCCTTATGCACCACGATCTCAACCGCGACCTTGACTTTAATCGCAAGGAAATTGTTGATATGCTTGATAATGAAATTTCGCAACGTTGGTATAGCAACGCCGACTTGGTGCGACGTCAAATCAACGGCGACGACAAATACATAAAAGAAGCGAAGTTAGTGCTCACCGACCAACGTCGCTATGGTGTGATACTCACTGCTAGTAAATGAACACAACACTCACAAAACTATTTTTGACTGATGAGCGCAGCAAGAGCCTGGAGGCCATGCTGCGCTCGCAGCACAGTTATGCCGGAGGTTTGGCTGGGTCGGCAGCGGCAATGTTGCTGGCTGCCATGCGTGCGCGCAAGGTTCCGGCACTGATAATTGCCGACGATGCCGACGATGCCGGATATCTGTATCACGACTTGTCGCGGCTGTGCGGTGAAGACAAGGTGGCGATACTGCCCTCGGGGTATCGACGCGCCATAAAATACGGCCAAATAGATGAGCCCAACCGCATACTGCGCACCGAAACGCTAGGCTTGCTCGGCGCTGAGAAGTGCACGCTGAAATATGTGATAACCTCGCCTGAGGCGCTGGCCGAATGTGTGGCCTCGCGCGACAATCTGCATGAGCACACGCTGCACCTTGCCGTGAACACAAAGGTTGACCTTGTTGAGACACAAAAATGGCTGCGCACAAATGGTTTTGCCGAGGTTGACTATGTGTATGAGCCTGGGCAATTTGCCGTGCGCGGCTCAATACTCGATATTTTCGGATATTCGTATGAAATGCCGATGCGCATTGACTTTTTCGGCGACGACATCGACTCGATACGCACATTTAACGTAGAGACACAGTTGTCGGAAGAGCGCTTGGACAGCGTGAACATTGCCGCCGATGCTGTGCGCAACACCAAAGGCGAGTCGCTGCTGCGCTTTGTTGATGCGTCAACACTGATTGTTGTGCGCTCGCAAGTAGACCCGGTTGAGCGCATACGCACTATTGCCGCCGAAGGGTTCTCACAATCGGCAACAATAGCCAATGAGGGCGATGAGCATGCCGTAGATGAGATTGTTGATGCCGATGAGTTTGAAGGCGACTACGCTAAATTTCGCAAGCTCACTATCAGTGCGGCTCCCCTACCCGAGGGCACCAAAAACGGCCTTGATTTCGGCTGTTCGCCACAAGGCATATACCACAAGAACTTTGAACTTATCAGTGACTCGTTCAAGAAATTTTTGAGCGAGGGCTATAAGCTATACATACTCAGCGACTCGGATAAGCAAATTGACCGACTGCGCGCCATATTTGCCGACCGTGGCGACGACATCAGCTTCACGCCGATAATCGGCACTTTACACGCCGGATTTGTTGACCACCAAACAAAGAGTTGTGTGTTCACCGACCACCAAATCTTTGACCGTTTCCACAAATACACGCTCAAAA
>CAYSLD010000125.1:0-5365 GCA_964431795.1 uncultured Bacteroides sp. | reverse complement strand
TTCGCAAAAAACCACAGCAAAGATACAGGAAGGGCTGCACACTATTGCACATGAATTGAGCCAAGTGGTGCTGGTTTAGAAACAATGAAAACTTTGCCTAGTCATTATTAATATTATTTAACACCATAAATCACATGATGTCCTAAAATAAAGGACAAAAATCACTATATTTGTCCTTCAAAAAAGGACAACATGAACAAGGCATATATAAAATCACAAATAGCTATGCGTCAGTCTGACTTTCCGACCGACCTAAAGCCACGTGAAAAATCGCTACCAATAGATAGCGGCAAAATAGTAACGATACCCGGAGTGCGTAGATGCGGTAAGACGTCACGTATGGAAACAGTTGCTAATGACCTAATCAAACAAGGTATTGACCGCTCAAAAATACTATGGGTTAGCTTTGATGATGAACGCCTTGTACACATGACATCAGATGATCTAAACCTCATAATTGAATCTTATCAAGAAATGTATCCAGACCAAAATATGGCATCTGTTTACATATTTTTTGATGAAATTCAGCTTATAGATGGCTGGGAGTACTTTGTAATGAGACTATATAAACATTACACTAAGCACATATACATAAGTGGCAGCAATGCCACAATGCTAAGTAGCGAACTAAAAACGGTGCTACGCGGCTGGCCGGAGGAAGACGAAACACTACCTCTATCATTTAAAGAATTTTGCGACTTTACAGGCATACGCACAAATAGTTGGCTGGAACAAGATATCGCAAAACTTCGAAACGCATTTTTATCGTACAACAACGACGGTGGTTTTCCGGAAATTGCGTTGTCATCAAATGCACTGTCAAAAGCAAAAACTCTGCAAACATATTTCGACACAATGATTTTAAAAGATTTGGCAGAACATTATAAAATATCTAATATTGAGGTTTTGAGATATTATATTAAGCGTATCATGTCAAATTTAACTAAGCCTACTGCCATAAGGGCCATACACAATGACATAAAATCAAGAGGGCTAAAAATTAGTAAGGATACACTTTATGATTGGGCAAACTATGCATGTAATATTTTTCTATTTTTCAGAATATCTAACTACAGCAAATCGCTGCAAAAAGCAGAAAGCTCACAACCTAAATACTATTGCATTGACAACGGGCTCCGAAATGCAGTTCTATTACCACAAAGCGATGAAGACGGTAAAAAATTGGAAAATACGGTATTCTTGCAGTTACACCGCAGACGCACTCCTATTGACCAAATATATTACTATCAAGGACGTGGTGAATGTGATTTTGTAGTACAACGAGGGATGAACATTGTCGAGCTTATACAAGTAACGTGGACAATGAACAATAATGACACTCGCAAACGAGAAATAAACGGTCTACTTGAAGCATCAGCCATCACCGGTTGCAATAATTTGCTAATAATAACATACGACGAAAGCGAAGTGATCACAACCGATGAAGGCAAGACAATCAGAGTGGTAGCCGCTTGGCAATGGTTGCTTGGCAACTGACGTTGTCAACGGCGTGAGACGGTGACAACGTAGGGGTCGTTTGAGATGCTGTTGGCAACGATGTGGTGCGTTTGCAGCTGCAAAGCCAATGTCATGGCTGACGGGAGCAATCGGCTGTAAATATGTCGATTGCGATGCACTGAGTTGATGTTAGCCGCCACGGTTGGAAATGCTATGGAGAGCGTGCCGTTGTTCACCAAATTTTGCGAAACAATTTTCTTGATAGTAGACACCGGGCGCGACAAATGAGGATACACACAATACATGATTATGCGATGATATTTGCCGGGAAGTCGGTCTTTTTCAATATCGGCACGCAAAAACAACGACGCATCTGACTTTTGGCAAGCCTGTTGCAGCATACCCTCAGAGATGTCAACGCCCAGCACTTTGCCCTCACTGCCCACGCGTTCAAGCAAATATGGCATCATCACACCGGTGCCGGTGCCAAGGTCGAGCACATGCATACCTTCTTTAATGTTCATCAAGTCAAGCACTTGGTTTATGCGTTGTGGGGTTGAGTAAAATTCGTTAGCATCCCATGTTGGTGCTAATCGGTCGAAATAAGCGATTTCAGGTTCTGTCATAATAGGTTAGGTTTTTAGATTATAATGAATGTTTGCCTTAAACAATTTTGCGGCGTAAAATGTTAGGGGTGGACTATAAATTTCTAATTATTATGAAACTAAAAACCTATTTTTTCACTTTTACAGCGATAGTAAGTGCCACCTGCGCAGCCACTGAAATGCCTCACGACACGCTATCACTAGATGAATTTACTCTTCTTTGCCACAAAAATGCCAACGTGGCCTTGCTACCGTTTAACCACACTACCGTGACAGCTCAAATGATTGAAGAGTCGGCCGAGTCAACTCTATTGCCAATAATAGCCACGTCGATGCCGGGCGTGTTTGTGAGCGAGCGCGGATATGCCGGATATGGAGTGTCGAGCGGAGCAGCCGGAGCTGTGAACATTCGAGGCATCGGACAAAGCAACAAAGTGCTGTTTTTGATTGACGGACAACCGCAGTGGGCGGGTGTGTTCGGCCATTCCATAGCCGACACCTATGGTGTGGAGGGCGTTGCCGATGTGCAAGTGGTGCGCGGCCCGGCCTCATTGCTATATGGTTCGAATGCCATGGGTGGAGCAATAAACATCATATCCGAGCGGCCCAAAAAGGATGGATATTACGGCTCGGCACGCGGCATGATTGGCTCATTTTCTACACAGAAATTCAATTTAATGACCGGCATGCGCAGCGGCAAGGTGAGTGCAAACATTAGTGCACAAGTTGACCATAGCAACGGCAATCGCGCCAATAGCGAATTTTGGAGTGCTAATGAATATGCACAATTTGGCTATGCTGTGAGCGAGGCTTGGCAAGTGGGCACAAACATCTACCTCACTCAATCTACGGCAAACTATCCGGGCACAACGTATAAGCCTATAATGGGTATGTGGACAAATATTTTTCGATACTCACTGTCGGCACACGCACGCAACAAATACACGTGGGGCGAGGGCTCTATTCATGCATATATAAACCACGGCCGACACAAAATTGACGACGGATATGCCGAAGAGGATGTGCCGTCTGAAACACTTTTTCGCTGCACTGACTACAATTCAGGCATCACCATGCAACAAACCGTGCATCCTTGGCATAGCAGCAACATCACGGCCGGTGCAAGCTGGCAACATTGGGGTGGCCACACTTGGCGCACAAACAAAAGCGACGGCCAACTCACTGAAGGCATTCGAAAAAGTGAAGATGAATATGGCCTGTTCGCTCTGTGGCAGCAAACCGTGGTGAGCCAACGGCTGGAGGTGAACGGTGGCGTGCGATGGCAACATGGCTCGGCATACGGCAACGTGTGGATACCGCAAGCCGGACTGACTGTGCATCCGCTAAGAGAGTCGGCGGTGCGTTTCTCGTTCAGCAAGGGCTTTCGTGCTCCGAACATACGCGAACTTTATATCGGCACCGAGGCTAATAAAGATTTGTCAGCCGAATATTTATATAACTACGATGTTACAATCGAAAAGCGTATGCTGAACAAACGACTGCACCTGGCTGTATCACTGTTTTTGATTGATGCCTTAGACATGATACAGATTGAAACCGTTGACGGACGTCAACGCAACATGAACACCGGAAGTTTCACCAACAAAGGTTTTGAAGTGGAATGTAAATATTTAATTACAGACCGTTTGACCTTGAGTGCTAACTACAGCTATCTCCACACCACCTCCGAAAAATTACTCGCCGCACCAAAAAATATGCTCAACACTGAGGCAAATTTCACCCCCGGAAATTTTGCTGTGACCGTGCAAACCAATTCGGTATGGCGATTAAACACCGGCGCAGACAAGTTGCAAGACTACACGTTGCTCAATATGCGCATAGCTTTTCGGCACCGCATATCACCGTTCGTCAAAGTCGACAACATCACCAACAAACGCTATGAAATTGTTTACGGCTGTCCAATGCCGGGCACAACCGTCATTGGCGGTGTACAAATAAAATTCTAACAGCATGGCTAAATATCAACGACTTGAAGTGCTATTCTTCTTGCAATTTGCCGTGTGGGGATGTTTTCTCACCAGCCTCGGGCAACTATTGGGCAGCTCGGGGCTGGGCGCACACATACCCACAATTTATGCCACGACAGGCATAGTGTCGCTATTCACACCGGCGATAATGTGTCACATTGCCGACCGCTATTTGTCGGCACGACGCATGCTGTCTATTTGTCATATTGTAGGTGCTGCTTTCATGTTTTGTGCATGGCACTATGCCTACACTCATCCAATCATGCAATTCACACATTTCTACGTGCTGTATTTGGGCTTTCTGTCTTTTTTCATGCCAACAATACCGCTGTCAACCACGGTTGCCTTTCAAAAAATCAGCGCATTGCATGGCGAGACATCACGCATGTTTCCGCGCATACGTATTTGGGGCACAATAGGCTTTGTCGCGGCCATGTGGTTTGTGAATTGTGCTTATGTGCGCAACGGTGCATTTGGGTTCACGCTCAACGAGGAGTCGCCGTATGCTGCCACACGATTTCAATACACATCAATGCAACTTCTTGTGACGGCAATCATGGGCACAGTCACAGCAGTTTACAATATTTGTATGCCCGAGCACGGCACTCCCTGTCAAAATCAAAAAGAAAGTTTGGCTGAGATTTTGGGCTTAGACGCGCTAAAATTATTCAAACAGCCTAAGTTGCGTCAATTCTTTATTATAGCAATTTTTGCCGGAGTGTGCACACAAATCGGCAACGGATATGCCACTTCGTTCATCTCGCAATTCGCATCAGAAAAAGAATATGCCACATCGCTGGCTGCCGGCAATGCAACTATGCTATTTTCGTTGTCAAACATATCAGAGGCGGCAAGCATACTCATTGTGGGCTATGCTTTGCGACGGCTTGGCATACGCTACACTCTTTTTATTGCCATGGCAGCATGGACCGCACGTTTTGCACTATTTGCTTTCGGCAATCCGGGCACAAGTCTGTGGATGCTGATACTGTCAATGGGTATATTTGGCATTGCATTTAATTTTTACAATATCGCCGGTATGCTATACGTCGAGAGCATCACCGACGGCAATCACAAAGCATTGGGACAAGGTCTGCTAATGATGATGAGCACCGGGGTTGGCTCAACAATTGGCATGGTTGGCGCCGGCGCAATAATCAACCATTTTTGCGAGTGGCGCACTTACGGCGACCGTTCTCTTTTGGTGGGCGATTGGACAACTGTTTGGCTTATTTTCGCAGCCTACACCTTTGTCCTGGCTCTGGTAATACTCCCCGCCCTGCGCCCTCTCAAAAACCACGTAAGTAAATAAAA
>CAYSLD010000124.1:0-5589 GCA_964431795.1 uncultured Bacteroides sp. | reverse complement strand
ATCAGTGGCGTAGGCTCTGTGTCGATTTCAGGCGCACCCAAACGCGAGATACATATCTACGTTGACCCCACACGCTTGGAGGCCTACGGCTTGTCGCTCGAAACTATTTCATCACTTATCGCTGCCGAAAACCGCAACGTGCCCGGTGGCTCGTTTGATATCGGCTCTGATACATATTCGCTGCGTGTGCAAGGCGAATTTACCACCGCTGAAGAGATGGCAAACATTGTTGTTGGTTCGGTGAACGGCAACAACATATATCTTAGTGATGTGGCTACTATCGACGACTCGGTTGAAGAACGCACACAAACCACTTACAACAACGGCAAAAAAGGCGCCATGATTGTCATACAAAAACAAAGCGGTGCCAACTCTGTTGAGATTGCAAACAAGGTGCAAGAAATGCTGCCTAAATTGCAAAAACGTTTGCCCTCCGACGTGAAACTTGGTGTGATTGTTGACACTTCAGACAACATCCGCAACACCATCAATTCGCTTGTAGAGACCGTGCTCTATGCCTTGCTCTTCGTTGTGATTGTGGTGTTCTTCTTCCTCGGACGTTGGCGCGCCACACTCATCATCACCATAACAATACCGATATCGTTGATTGCCTCGTTCATTTATTTGGCTATGTCGGGCGACTCGCTCAACATTGTCTCGCTATCAGCCCTGTCTATATCTATTGGTATGGTGGTCGACGATGCTATTGTGGTGCTCGAAAATGTGACCACGCACATTGAGCGCGGTGCTGACCCAAAACAAGCTGCCGTGCACGGCACAAACGAGGTGGCAATCTCCGTAATTGCTTCTACACTCACGCTTATTGCCGTGTTCTTCCCGCTGACTCTTGTTACCGGTATGACCGGCGTATTGTTCCGTCAGCTCGGTTGGATGGTAACTATCATGATGATTATATCTACAACAAGTGCTCTGTCGCTCACACCAATGCTCTGCAGCCAAATGTTGCGACTGAACAACAATCACAGTCGTGCATACACCATATTTTTCACCCCTATCAATAAAGCGCTCAATGCCTTCGACAACGGCTATGCTCGCTTGCTCGGCTGGGTGGTGTGCCACAAGATAGTCACCATAATCATCTGTATGGCTATATTCTTTGGCTCACTCGGTCTGCTCAAAAATGTTGGCACTGAGTTCTTCCCCACAAACGATAACGGCCGCCTGGGCATAAGCTTGGAGTTGCCTATAGGCACGCGCGTGGAGATAGCTCGCGAAGTGACAAACCGTCTTGTCACCGAGTGGAAAGAAAAATATCCGGAAATTAATGTGATAAACTACACCACCGGTACGGCTTCGTCTGACAACACTTTTGCCTCTCTCAGCGATAACGGCCCCCACATCGTGTCGATGAACATACGTCTATCTGACCCCGGTGACCGCCAACGCACAATCACTGAGATTGCCGAGTCAATGCGTGAAGACTTGAAACGCTATCCGGAATACAAAAAAGCATACGTCAACGTTGGTGGTAGCCGCGGCAGTGGCATGGGTGGCCAATCTACCATTGACTACGAAATTTATGGCTACGACTTCACCGAAACCGACTCGGTTGCACGTATGATGAAAAATATGCTCGAAAAAATCCCCGGTACGGCCGACATCATGATTTCTCGCTCTGACTATCAACCGGAATATCACGTTGACTTCGACCGCGAAAAGCTAGCTATATATGGCCTTAACCTCCAAACTGCCGCTTACGCCTTGCGCTATCGCATAAATGGCGCTACTGCCTCTGAGTTCCGCGAGGATGGCGAGGAATATGATATCAAGGTGATGTACACCCCCGAGGCACGTACATCTATCGAAGATATCGAAAATATACAGATATTTAATGCCGCCGGCAAAGCTGTGCGCATACGCGATGTGGGCACTGTTGTTGAGCGATTTACCCCGCCAACCATTGAGCGTAAAGACCGCGAGCGCATCATCACCGTGTCGACTGTGGTGCAAGGTGTGCCCATGAGCCAAATTGTTGAGGCTTCACAAAAAGAAATTGATAAGATGGAGTTGCCACAAGGCATATCAATCGAATTGTCCGGTAGCTACGAGGACCAACAAGATTCGTTTCGCGACCTCCTCATGCTCGCCGTGCTCATTGTCATACTCGTTTACATCGTGATGGCTGCACAATTTGAAAGCTACACCTATCCCGGCATCATCATGACATCTCTGCTCTTCGCATTCTCCGGTGTGTTTATCATCCTTTGGCTCACCGGACACACGCTCAACGTGATGAGTATGATTGGTGCAATCATGCTTATCGGTATTGTGGTGAAAAACGGTATCGTGCTCATTGACTACATCACACTTAACCGCGAGCGCGGACTCTCAATACGTCGCTCTGTTGTGCTCGGCGGACGCTCTCGTTTGCGCCCGGTTGTGATGACAACTCTAACCACAATACTCGGCATGGTGCCTATGGCTATCGGCACCGGCCAAGGCGCTGAGATGTGGCGCCCGATGGGTGTTGCCGTTATTGGTGGTCTCACATTCTCTACTATACTCACACTGTTGTTCGTGCCCACTTTATACTGCGTATTTGCCGGTGTTGGTGTGCGCCGTCAACGTCGCAAACTTCACAAAAAATTTGATAGTAAAAAACAATGAAAGCTATACTCATAACATTCGACCAAGCTCACTACAACAATATCGTTGACGCTCTCGAACGGCTCAATTGCCGCGGATTTACCGCTTGGCCTCTCGTCTCGGGACGCGGCAGCAAAGACGGTGAGCCTCACTACGGCACTCACGCCTGGCCTTCGCTCGCATCGGCAATTATTACCGTTGTTGAAGATAACCGTGCCGATGCCGTGATGCAACGCCTCACCGAGCTCAACAACGACCGCCCAAAACTAGGCCTTCGAGCCTTCCTCTGGACAATCGACCAAACCGTCTAGTTACTATTTTTTTTTGCAATGTACCAAATGGCGGAAAATTAATGTACCAAATGGCGAAAAATTAATGTACCAAATGGCGGACTTTTGTTCCGCCATTTGGCAAAAAAGCACAATGCCACACTCGGCATTGTGCTTTCTCATATAGCAATAAAGTTGGAGCTTGTTGATTATTGGTTGAGGTAGGCGGTGTAGTGAGCGAGGAGCTCGTCAGCAGTCATGCCCATTGAGCGCAGACGCGAAAAAAAGTAGGTCATCTCGGTTGAGAAAAACTCCTGACGTCGTGCCTCAACAATAAGTTTCGCTGCATCTTTAGCTACGAAATATCCCAAGCCACGTCGGTTGTATATTATGCCGGCACTTTCCAAGTGCTCATAAGCCCTCACTGCCGTGTTGGCATTGACCTGGGCGCGGGCTGCACTCTCGCGCACCGACGGCACTCGCTCGTCAGGCAAATAGTGCTCTGCCAATATTTCGTCCATCAGCCAATCGGCCAGCTGTTGATATATCGGGCGATTTTCTTTTATTCCCATAATGTTAGTCCATCATAAAACGTTGCACAATTTGTGTGGTGCGAAATCTCCACCATGATAAACCGTAGAGCAAAATAGCCCAAACATAGACTCCGACAATTAAATACCATGTATTGTTGAAAATACCTTCGGTGTAGTCAATAATAAAACTGGCAGGTGTGATGCATACAACCAAAATACCAATAATCATTGACAATATAAATGTTTTGAAAAACGAATATTTGGGCCAAAGAGCACTGCCAAGAGTGTATGTGGCATGTGTTGATAATGCCGATCCTACGAGATATATTATCAAGTACAGACCTGAATATTTTGCCGAGAAAACTTGATACATCAATTTTGTGTTCTCAAAAATTGACGTTGTTTCGGGTGAACTTGTGAGCATGCGCACGCCTTCGCCACAAAGCATGGCAATTATAAAGCAGATTAAAAACAATACGAAATATACGGTGTAGCGCACCAAATATTTTTCGAGCAAACTTGCCGGAAGCATGAATGTTGAGATGCGTGTGGCTCGTGTTTGCAGTGTTGTGAACATAAATGAAGCAGAGATAGAGAAGCAGAATGAGTAGGCAATAGAGATGTACGTATACATCATGAGGGTTGACGCATACGGGTCACCGCTTAAGCGGTTTGGAGAACTAAAATTATATCCGCAAAAGCCGCCAACCAAAATGCTGATGCCAATGAGCACAGCAGTGTAGAGAGCCAGTGTTTTGCCGTTCTCAACAAGATATGTTTTGAGTAGCGCAGCGTAGCGTGCGAAGCTAAATGTTTGTGCGCCGGTTTGATTTATAGCGTTCATAGCAGTTGATGCATTTTTTCGGGGTTAGAAAATACGAAATTGAATAGTGTTTCGAGGTTCACGTCTGTTTCCTCTCCGTCTTTGTTCACACGGATCAAGTCGTAACCACCGGGCACTGCTTCGAAATAAACAGCACTGTTGCAGTCGGAGGGGTCGTTGGTGTTGACAAATGCCAACTTTTCGGTGAGATGCGACATCGATTCGTCAAGTATGATTTTATGTTTCGCCATAATAACCACTTGGTCAAGCACTCTGTCAAGGTCGCGCACTTGGTGTGTGCTGATAATGATTGTGCGGTCATCATTCATGGCCGACACTATAGCGCGGCGAAAGTCGGCTTTGCCGGGTATGTCAAGCCCGTTTGTAGGCTCGTCCATAAGCAATAACGATGTGTTGCAAGCCAATGCAAAAGCAACAAATGCTTTTTTCTTTTGGCCCATCGACAATTTGCCAAGGTGTATGTCCGTATCCAAACGAAATTGCTCAAGATATTTTTTGAGGTCATCTTCGCTAAAGTTAGGATAGAACGGTGCATTTAACTTTATATACTGCTGCAAAGTCACGTTGGGCAGCGATATTTCTTCGGGCACGAGAAAAATCTCGGAGAGTGTTGACGGCAGACGGCGTTTTGCCTCTGCACCGTTTACGGTCACGTTGCCGCTTTTTGGGAAAAGAAGCCCGGCCATAAGGTAGAGTAGGGTGCTTTTGCCCTCGCCGTTGGCACCGAGCAATCCGTAGATATGTCCGGCTTTAACGTCAAGGTTTATATCCTCAAGCAATGGTGTCTTTGCCTTTGGATAAGTGAAAAAGAGAGATTTGATTGATAACATAATTATATCTATTTATTTGTGTTTATAATGCTATGCAAAGTGCTAATACACTAATTGCAGCTATGATGGGCTGGGGTGCGCACGCACAACATATACATAGTGCTGCTATGCCGATTGTGGCTGTTGCGCATGCTACTGCGATGTTGTGCCTATGTTTGGAGGATTGAGTTTTGTTCATCTTTAATACTGTTTTAGTGTATTAGTGTAATAGTACACCGCAAAGGTATGCACTATTTCTCATTCCTCCAAATTTTTTTGCAAAAAAATTTGTATTTTATTAGCTGCGGAGCAGCTTAAACTTTAGAAACCCCGCATTGGGCATAGCCCTATGTGGGGTGGATGACCACATGACGCAGTGCAACCTCGCATAGAGGTAGCACCGCGTAGTCAAAAAAGCAATAGGCCGCACCATTGCGTGGTGCAGCCTATTGCTTTTACTATGATTGAGCTATTAAAATTCGCTGGTGAAGTGGAATTTGATTTTTGGGAAGTCAGATTGAGCCATC
>CAYSLD010000123.1:0-5616 GCA_964431795.1 uncultured Bacteroides sp. | reverse complement strand
CAGAGCGGCACAATAAACCGCGTAGCGGTGTAGATATAGTAGCCTAGGGTGAGGCAGGCCTTTAGCCGCCGACACCCTAGGTAGCGTATTTCACCCCAAGTTTCGCATGCCGTTAGGTATGCGCATAACAAACATGGTGTTTATGCGCATAACGAGCGAGGTGTTTGTGCGCACAGCTACGCCGTGCGTGACGTGTGGATTGGCGGCCTACCCATAGCTGCGGCTGCTACGCGAGCCTTGCTATGGGCTACTATCTTTTCGCCGCGATGCGGCTTATCTCGCGGCTACGCCGCATGCTTGCCAATTGTAACGCAAATGCCATGAAATGATATTAAATTGGTATTAATATATTGTAAAAATAAATAAACTGCTACGATTTTCTTGTATTTACAGAAAATTTATTAATTTTGTGCCAAGGTTTTGCAACCCGTTCCATTTTGAGTGAAAACAACATTATTGAGGCACTTCTACTCAATAACACTTCTGACTTAAATTAATTAACTAACATAAACATTGTAACATGCAAAAACTTTACTCACTTGTTGCTGCATTTATACTATCCGCCGTGTCGGCGTTTGCAGCTACTTCAACATTCACCATCAACATCAATGAGGGTGACGTTTGCTCATTGTCTTATTACGACAATACTACTTACTCATCAGTGCAGACAACTCTCGCTGCAGGCGAAAACACCTTTGAGATTGACACCTATTCAATCTCACTCAGCTTGGATTCAAGCAGTGAATACATTTTCACTCAAATTCTTAAAGATGGCACTGCTCAATCAATTAGCTCAGCACAATCATATTATGTTTATAGCTTTGACGGCTCAACATTCGATATTACCGTCAAAAAGCAATCTGAAGCATACGATGCAAAATGTACTATCAAAGTTGACGACCCCTCAAAAGTTCAAATTCGCACAAACTGTCTATATCGCACAATCTCTTTGACTGAAACAGAGACCGAAGTTGAATTCATCTCATCACTTGAGTCACCGTTCACCATTGGTAGCAATACTTATGGCCAAAACTTATATTCAATCAAATTGAATGATGTGTCACAAACAGTTAGCACATATACATCAGTCCCTGTTAAAGACGGTGACGTTATTGAAATTGAAGCTAATTTCCCCGAAGTTTACTATCCCCTCACATTCAAATACGGCGAAGGTGCTGAAGGCTTTATCACCGATGTGAAAGTTAATAACGTGAGCGTTGAAAACTTCAACGAAGGCGTGGATGTGCAAATAGGCTCATCTGTATATATCTACGGTGACACTCAAAATTATAAATTTGAGAGCTTGACAGTTGGTGGCACCCCTGTTTCATATTTCTACGGCAGCTATAGCTTTACAATGAACGAAGCTACAGAGGTTGTTGTAAATGCTCACAAATATGCCGACCTCTCATATAGCGTAAAAGTTGACGATCCTTCAACTATTGTGCTCTACAAAGGATATTCTTATAACGGTACAATTATTGACCTTCAAGCAGGCACTAACGACTTGCAAATTTCTGAAAACAGCAACTACATCACATTTAAAGCTGCTGATGGTTGCTACATCTCATCTATAACAGTTAATGGTGAGGAAAAATATCAAGGTTATACTGAAACAACTATATACGTAGCTGAAGGTGATGCTATCGAAGTTACCTCTGCTAAAATCGTACGCGATCAAAACTTGGTGGTTTTCGTTAACGACCAGTTAGATCCCCAAACAATGACATATTTCTATCTCTCTTTCTCTGATAGAAATCAAATCAAGACAATCAATAAAGGTTACAATACTTTGAACTTCTATAGCGGTGATATCCCCATGTACTATTCTTGTTACGACGCAGCTTACACTTCTGACGAGGTTTATTTGAACGATGTGGCCGTTAGCCCGTTGTATAGCGGTAGCACAAATCGCACAATAGAAGGCGTTACTAACAATAGCGTTCTCAAAATCTTCTACAACGAGTCACCCGAGACTTACAACGTAACAGTTGAATCATCTTCAGACCTCACCGTTTCAGCAACCAAAGACCTTGTAACAGAAGTTGCCAACAGCTCATCATTCACAGTGCTTGGCCCCTCTCAAGTTGACCTCACTGTTTCCGGCGATGTTGAAGAAGGCAAAGTTATATTGGTTAAAGTAAATGACGAAAAAGTTGAAGCTGTTGACGGTGTGTACACATTCACTGTAACCGCTGACACTTCAGTTAAAGTCAGCACAACCAACGGCGTAAGCAACATTTCTGTTGACGGAAATGCTTCATCAGAAGTTTACAATTTGCAAGGCATTCGCGTGGCTCGCAGCGCTGAAAATCTCAACAGCCTCCCCGCCGGCCTCTACATTGTTAATGGCAAAAAAGTTGTTGTTAAATAATATATATTAATCTACTAGTTTGGGGCGATAGCACTGTGTAGTGCTATCACCCTTTTAATTTTCTCTATCAAAAAAAGATAATAACATGAAACGTTATCTACTCGCTACATTATCCTTGATGGGCGGCGCTTCAATGTTTGCACAAAGTTCGCTCGACCTTACCAGTCAGGCTCTGTTGCGACAAATCAAGCAAGAACGCTCCGGAGTAGCTGCAAAAGCCTCACGCGCTCGCGCCAAAGTTGCAAAACAAGAAGCAAACTCAGGGTATGTTTTGACCCTGGTGCGCGTTGCCGAAGGCGAGAGTGCCGCCACTCTTCTTTCAAACCAAAATGTTCAAGTGCTCAACCAACGCGGCGATATTGCTATTGTTGCTGTGAACATCGACGATGTGGAGCGCATTGCCGCTCTCGATTGTGTGAAACAAATGCAACTGTCGCGCGAATTGCGTCCCATGCTCGACGAAGCTCGTGAAGTGTCGGGCGTGAACAAAATTCATGCCGGCACAGACCTACCGCAGGCCTATACCGGAAAAGGTGTTGTTGCCGGTATAGTTGACTCGGGTTTGGACCCAAACCACATTAACTTTATGGACGCTGACGGCAAATCGCGCATTCAGCAGCTCACTTATGTGCGTGCTAATGCTGCCGGAACTGACGCCATAACAACCTACTATACCAACAAAGAAGACGACATAAACAACCTGCGTTATTTCAACACCGACACGCAAACCTCTTACCACGGCTCGCACACAATGGGCATTATGGCGGGCGGTTATCGCGGCGAGCTTGACTATGCCATGCTCGAAGGCGAACACTTGTCGCCGGTCTACACCGGTAGCAACCCGTTCTACGGCGTGGCTTACGATGCCGACATTGTAGCCTCATGCGGCACCATGGGCGACGGTTACATCGCTTATGGCGTTGACTATGTTCTCCAATGGGCTTACGATCACGAACAACCTGCTGTGGTAAATCTTTCTCTCGGCTCAAATACCGGTGGTCACGATGGTATGGATATGCTCAACCAATATCTCACCGAAGCAGGTAAAGAAGGCATCATCTGCGTATCGGCCGGAAATGAAGGCAATATGCCTGTGGCTATAACAAAGACTTTCACCGAAGACGACACCACGGTCAATACGTTCATCTACCCGTGGACTTATGGCGCCGACTCGTACAAAGACTCTGACTACTACAAGGTGAACTATGGCGCAATGTACGTCTATAGCGAGGACGAAACTCCGCTCGATGTGCAATTTGTTGTCTACAACCGCTCACGCAACCGTGTGGCTTCGCGCAAAGTAGTGCCTTCAACCGGCTCCGGCTCGGCAACATACTACATTACCTCTTCTGACTACACACAAGAGGATTCCGATATTACCGATGCTACACTCGGCAAATATTTTGACGGATATGTAGGATTGGGCTCTGCGTTTGACGAATATTCAGGCCGTTACTATGCACTCATTGATGTGTATTTGCAACCTAACGGCACTAACAAAGAGACCGACCAATATGTTATCGGCATACAAGTGTCGGGTGGCAAAGCCGGCAAACGCGTCTTCCTTTACAGCGATGCAAATGCTTCTACTTTCACTTCGTACGGCATTGACGGTTGGACCGATGGCTCAACAAACGGCTCAATCAATTCTATGGCTTGCGGCGATAATGTGGTGGTTGTTGGCTCATACAACACCCGCGACAGCTGGGGCTCGCTCTCCGGCATTGAGTACGGCTACGACGAGCACTACTATCCCGGTGAAATAAGCTCGTTCTCTTCATACGGCACACTCATGGACGGCCGCAATCTGCCCCACGTTTGCGCTCCCGGCGCTTCGCTCGTTTCGTCAACCAACAAATACTATCTAAGCTACTATGCCGACCAACTCAGTGTGGAAAGTTTGCAAGCCCGCTACACCGGCACCGACCGCGACAGCTATTGGCAAGTTGCTGCCGGCACTTCTATGTCGAGCCCGTTCGTAGCCGGAAGTATTGCCCTTTGGCTTGAAGCCGACCCCACGCTCACTTGCGCCGATGTTATCGACATCATACAAAAGACTTCGACTGTTGACGACGACGTGACAAATCCGGAAGTTGACCCCATTAAATGGGGCGCCGGTAAATTTAATGCTTATGCCGGCCTCAAAGAGGTTATCAGTCGCGCTGCCGCTGACGGTGTGACAAACATCGAGGCCGAGCAAACAAATCGCCTAATGGTGAAAGATTTGGGTGCTAATAACTTTAATGTATTCCTTGGCGGCGAAGCTCTCAATGTGAATGTCTACAGCACAAGCGGTGCCCTCGTTAAAAGCGTGAAATCAGCTGATAGCGACATCGACATCGACCTGTCTGCTCTCGCTCGCGGCGTTTATGTGCTCAACGTAAACAACCGTTTCAGCCAACGCATCATGATAAAATAATAATAAAACTTTATACATAACTTTTATGAACAACAAACTCAAAGCATTTTCAGTAGCTCTTTGCGCAATGGCCGCCGGCTACTCTGCTCAGGCTCAATCCTCGGCAGACGAAAAGCCCGCAATTGTGTTTCATACTACTATCTATGACACCTATGGCGAAGAAAATGACTTTTCTATTGTGCTCGGCGCTAATGCTGCCGGCGTTGGTCAATACATTGATGTTGACTTCGGCTTTGGCACACAAGAGGTAGAACTCGAAGCTGCCGACTACGACAGCGATAACAAAGAGTCAACCGGTACTTTCATCAGCTGCCGCGTCAGCAAAGAAGGTATTGTGAAAATCTATTGCGAAGACCCCACTTGGATTGACTGGGCTGACTTCACCGGTTGCTACATTGACGACATCACCTTTAACGGCACCACCAACCTCATCTACCTCAACCTCAGCCACAACGAGCTCCCCGCTCTCGACCTCTCTGACCTTACAAGCATTCAAGCGCTATATGTTTCAGACAACACCTTCTCTAAATCTCCGCTGGTGATTGGCCCGAAACCTTACCTCACAGTGCTCGAAATGAACAATATCGGCGCTATTTCAAGCAGCTTCGACCTCAAAGATTATCCCTATCTTGACACTCTCGACGCTTGGAATGCTCAAGGCCTCACAGCTATTGACCCCTCAGGCTGCCCTGAGCTTCAAAAACTCTCTATCGACGGCACCGATGTGGCTAAACTTGACGTGAGCAACAACTCGCAGCTGCAATTACTCAACATCTCTGATACTCGTATCACTGAGATTGACGTAACTAACAACCCCAACCTC
>CAYSLD010000122.1:0-5847 GCA_964431795.1 uncultured Bacteroides sp. | reverse complement strand
AGATTGGTTGATGCGCTGTTTGATAGACACACAAACCGAGAGCGGCATGCGCCTCGAATCGTTTGCTATAGCAGACCGCATGGAGCTATTTCCCGACAACCATGCAGCCTTGATTTCGCTCACCCGAGAAGATCTCAACCGATTTGGCTACAAGAAGGGCGACACCGAAGGGTTGGTGAACCGTCCGCTAGCCATACCCGGAGTGATCTATTCAGTTTACTTTCGCGAAGAGACTGACTATATAAAGGTGTCGATGCGCAGCGTTTCAGACTTTCCGGTCGATTTGCTATGCAAGCGCTACTACAATGGCGGCGGACATTTGAACGCAGCCGGCGGAGAATTTCGCGGCACAATGGAAGATGCCATACGCATATTCAAAGAAAATTTAGAAAAAAACAATCAATTAATAAGCATAGAGGCCTTGGGCTACGCCAGCCGCTAAGGCCTCACAAACAAACCAACTGACATCACTTACCCAGTTTATGAAACGACTATTCCTCATTCTCTCTACCGTGGCAGCGCTTGCAGGCGTAAACAGTTCGTGCAGCAGCTCAACCAGCTATGCCGAATTGCTCACAAGCGAGAGCCATTACGTGAACAATTACCTTGCCGACCATCGCGTCACTAACACCATTCCCACCGACACCACTTTTGAATTTGAAGTAGGTGAAGATGCACCATACTATCGAATGGACGAAGACGGCAACGTGTATATGCAAGTAGTGAAAGCCGGCACACGCACAGCCGACAATTATGCGAAAGACAATGAAGTGATATTCTTCCGCTTCACACGCTACGATTTATCGAGCTATGCCGATGCCACACTGCCCGAAGGCGAAGGTAACGAAGTAGACATGAGCTATTTGAATGCATGGTTCAGAATGAACAATTTCACACTCGAGTCGTCATATCAATGGGGCGCAGGCATACAATTGCCATTGAGCTATTTGCCCATTGACTGCGAGGTAAACCTTGTGATTAAATCACAGTATGGTTTATACGATGAAATGTCGTACGTGACACCCTATCTTTACCACGTGCGCTACTACCGTCAATTAACATAACATTATATTTTCACCCTTAAGTCTGCAATTATGACACTCATTAAGTCAATCTCAGGCATACGTGGCACCATAGGAGGTCGCTCAGGCAATGCCCTCACACCGATGGATATTGCAAAATACACCGCGGCTTATGCCACATTTATTGACCGTACAACAACACTGCCCTATCGCACAATTGTGGTAGGACACGATGCCCGCATCTCAGGGCCGATGGTAATCGACATTGTTATCGGCACACTCATGGGCATGGGCTTTGATGTGGTGAACATCGGCCCGGCATCAACACCGACAACAGAGTTGGCCGTAGTGCTCGAAGAGGCATGTGGCGGTCTGATACTCACCGCTTCGCACAACCCCAAAGAATGGAACGCACTCAAGTTGCTCAACGAGCACGGCGAATTTCTTTCGGCTGCTGAAGGTGAAGAGGTGTTGCGCATAGCAAATCAACGCGAGTATGAATTTGCCGACGTTGAAAATTTAGGACATCATCTCAAGAACACAACATACAACCGTCGTCACATACAAAAAGTATTGGCTCTTGATCTTGTTGACATCAATGCTATCAAAGCTGCAAACTTCACCGTTGCAGTTGATGCTGTCAACTCTGTTGGTGGTGTGGTTATACCCCAATTGCTGCAAGCATTAGGTGTGCACAACATCATTCGCGTGAACTGCGACCCGACAGGTAACTTTGCTCACAATCCCGAGCCCATACCCGAAAACCTCTCGGAAATTTCAGAAGTTGTGAAACGCAACAACTGCGACCTCGGTTTGGTTGTTGACCCCGATGTAGACCGCTTGGCTATCGTGATGGAAAACGGCGAAATGTTCGTAGAAGAATATACATTGGTTGCTATTGCTGACTACGTGCTTGGTCGCACTCCGGGCCCGGCCGTATCAAATCTCAGCTCAAGCCGTGCACTCAGCGATATTGCTGCAAAACATCGCTGCCCGTATGTGGCATCAGCCGTTGGCGAAGTGAACGTGACCTCGCTGATGAAGCACATCCGTGCTGTGATTGGCGGTGAAGGCAATGGTGGAGTTATCTATCCCGAATTGCACTACGGCCGCGATGCATTGGTTGGTGTGGCTCTGTTCCTCACTTTGCTCGCTAAGAGTGGCAAAAAGGTTAGCGAACTCAAAGCCGACTATCCGGAATATCAAATCACCAAGTCAAAGATACAGCTCACCGACGACATTGATATCGAGGCTATCTTTGAGGCTGTGAAACAAAAATATTCAGAAGAAAAAATCACTGATATTGACGGTGTGAAGATTGACTTCCCCCACAGTTGGGTGCACTTGCGCAAATCAAACACCGAGCCTATCATCCGCATTTACGCTGAGGCTCGCAATGAAGAAGAAGCCAAAAAGCTTGTGCAAGACATCAAAGATGTTATCTCAGCACTTGCAGCGAAGGACAAAAAGCCAGCTAAAAAGTCGTAACGACAAGAACATATAACTACATAAAACTATGGTGTGCCAAGTTCGCTTGACACACCATAGTTTTTTATATGAGAGAGATTGTATTATTGTTGTTGCTCGAAGAGCCAATCGGGAGAGACACGAGTGAACCAAAGTTGGTATCCTTTGTCAAGGTCGTCCCACTCTTCGGTGAACACACCGATAGTGCCGTCAGAGAGTTGTGCTATTGATGAGTAAGCCGACTCATAAGGGCAAAGTGTGCGTTTCACCGGCCAAGTTTTGCCTTCGTCAAAGCTGGCAAAAATTGTAACATTGGTGCGGCGTTTGGGGTCGTTTGGCACAGTTTGCAAGAGCACGTCTTTACCATTATATTTGAAGCGAATGATGTCACCGTTGCAAGCAGGCTCGGCGATAGATGGCTCAACGTATGATTGTCCCCAAGTTTTACCTCGGTCTTCAGAGATGCAGAATTTGCGAGCGCCGGCACGACGGTTGCGGATGCTCATCATGAGTTTGCCATCTTTGAGTTCTACGATTTTCGACTCATCGGCATCGGGGTCGGCCGTATTGTCAGACACTTGCCAAGTGTATCCGCCGTCGTCAGAATATACAGAGTAGACGGTGAGGTTGCCGTACGAGGGCTGTTCTTGTTCACGCACCACAAGGGCAAAAGTCAATCTACCGTCTTTGAGTTGAGGAGCTGAACCTGATGAAGCGAATGCGGTCACCCACTTGCTGCGTTTTGGGTCGCTGCAGGTTGAGCCATAAAGTTGTTCGGTGATATCGAGAGGCTCACTCCATGTGCGGCCATTATCTTTGCTTCGCGACACGGCAATATAAGCGTGTTTGTCGTATGTGGCATCCCAGAGGCCGGAGCCGTGAGTCATCACGCAAAGCACTTGTTTGCGTTTTTTGTCTACAATAATAGCGGGGTCACCAAAACCTTCAGTGGTGTTTTGGCCAACAACGGTGACGGCCGGCGACCATGTTTTGCCGAGGTCTGTAGAGCGGCGGCTCACCACGTCGATATGTTCGGGGAGGTCAGCATTTGAGTCCCAACGTTTGTCGGCGAGTACAACGATTGAGCCGTCGGGAGCAGTAGCAATAGCAGGAATACGATAGAATTTTGAACCGGCATCACCGCACTTGAACAGTAGAGTGCGCTCAAAAACATTAGTCGGAGTTTTTTTCTTTGCGTCGGCGTGCAACGGAGCTATCAGAGCTACCGATGCTGCGAGTAATAAGATAGATGATTTTAAATGCATGATAGTTAAAGTAAAGGTTAAAACTGATAGGAGCTCACAAAGTGTAAAAAGGCCTACACTTTGCGAGCTCCACGGATAAGCTAATTAAAGAACTTTAGCAATAGCTGCGTCAAGTTTAGAGGGGTCAGTGACACGTTCCATAAGTTCACCTGCGCGGTTAAACACGAACGAAACGGGGTCGCCATTCACCGGGTCAACATTGTAGCTAACTAGAGCCTCGATATTATCTGTGGGAGCGTTCCACACAGCAATCCAAGGCATATTAGCGGCAGAGCGTTTCCAAGCCACCTCGTCGGGGTCGTAAGCAATTTGATAAATTTGCAAGCCTTGGGCTTTGTATTTATCATATACACTTTTGAGTTGAACGGTGTTGGCTTGAGAGTTTTGGCCATCGTAGCGAGTGAAGTTGAGCACAGTGATGCCACCACGTTCTACGATTTTATCGAAGTCATGCTCTTTGCCGTTGCAGTCGTAACGTATGAGGTCGGCACGAGGACGGCCGTTGTAAGTAGCTTGCACCTCGCGCTGGGGCAAGTTGCCAAGAGCGCGGCGAGCAGCCACCCAACGTTGTTCGAGCTCTTTAGTGCGAGCGTCGTCGGGGAGCATACGTTTGAAGTTGTTGGCAGCGTTAGCCAATATTTTCACATCATCTTTTTTGGTGAGGTCGTAGAGCGGAGTAGTGCCTACGAATTTACCGATGACGTAGTACGAAACCAAGCAAGTGGTGTCGTGGTTGATTATGAGATTTAGCTGACGTTTGAGGTCGGCATCGGCAACTGCTCCGGCCACGCCTTTGCTGTCAACAGAAGCCGAGATGAGCGAGTCGACAGTGGTGAAAGTTTTAGCGGCATCGTTACCGGCCAAAGTGAAGTGACGGTCAAAGTTTTTGCCGTTTGCAGTGACAGTGATAGTTTCTATCGAGTCGACGGGGAAGTAGATGTATTTGCCGTCAAGACGTAAGCGAAAAATAGAAGGTACGGCTGCAGCTTCTTCGGCTTGATAAGAGAACTTACCGTCGGCCGAAAGTTTGATAGAGTCAGCAACATACCAGTTGTTGAAAGTAGATTGCTCAACATAGATAGTTTTGTCGGCGGCATCGGCAACAGTGCCTTCAACTTTCCAACCGTTATTTTCGGAGCAAGAGCACAACAGCAGTGCCAACACTATCCATAGTGAGTGAATCAGTTTACGCATGGTTGTAATTATTATAGGATTAAACGAATTGTTTGGCTATAGCGTTGGCTACGGCTTGCATTTCATCAGCAGAGAGCTGAAGTTTTGGTTTGCGGAAGTCCATATCGGCTTCGGTATTGATGGGTATGAGGTGCACGTGAGTGTGCGGCACTTCGAGGCCAATGACAGCAACGCCAACGCGGGTGCAATCAATAGCTTTTTCAATAGCCTTAGCCACACGACGAGTGAAAGCCATCAAACCGGCATAGTCAGTTTCGTCGAGGTCAAAGATGTAGCTAACTTCTTTTTTAGGGATAACAAGCACATGACCTTTAGCCACGGGGTTAATATCGAGGAAGGCGAAATATTTATCGTCTTCAGCCACTTTATATGATGGGATTTCACCGGCGGCAATACGTGAAAAAATAGATGCCATAATAACTAGCTGTTAAGGTTTTGTGGTGAAGAAGTGTTGATACATTAGAAAGTAATGTTTACGATTTCGAACTTCATGAGTCCTGAGGGCACACGAATTTCAACGATGTCACCAAGTTTGTGGCCGAGCAAACCTTGAGCGATAGGTGTAGACGAAGCTATTTTCTTTTCTTTGAGGTTAGCTTCGCTATCTGCAACGATGGTATACTCCATTGTCATGCCGTTAGCAACGTTTTTGATTGTCACACGGTTGAGAATTTGCACCTCTTCGGTGTTGAGTTTGCTATCATCAATGATTCGAGCGTTAGCCACAAGGTCTTTGAGCTGAGAAATTTTCATTTCGAGCATGCCTTGAGCTTCTTTAGCAGCATCGTATTCAGAATTTTCAGAGAGGTCACCTTTGTCGCGTGCTTCAGCGATAGCGGCTGATATCTCGGGGCGTTTCACCGACTCGAGATAAGCAATTTCTTCCATTTTGCGCTTGT
>CAYSLD010000121.1:0-6079 GCA_964431795.1 uncultured Bacteroides sp. | reverse complement strand
GCGAGCCTTGCTATGGGCTACTATCTTTTCGCCGCGATGCGGCTTATTTCGCGGCTATGCCGCATGGGCGCTGCCAGCGCTTGCTTTTTTGGTTAATGGAATTGGGGTGGGGAGGGCGTTTTTGGTGAAATGAATAGGGTGAGAAACGTTGATTTTTAACAGAAAAGGGCGGTTTGTGACAAATTTAACACAATTGTGAACGTTTTGTAATGTTTTCTGAACGTTTTGTGCTTTTTCATGAAAAATATCGGTTGTAATTTTGCGTTACAAAAATATTACAATTAGTCTATACTCTAGACACACAGATACTTACTCAATGAAAAAGCTTCATTTAATATTAGCGTTACTATTGGCCGCAACCACTTCTTCGTATGCGGGCGAGAAAACGGTTGTAACATCTGACTCTGTTGCAACCCAGATTTTCTTCCGCGTAGGTGTGGCCAAATACGATGGAAAATTCAAAAATAATGACGCTAACTTAGACCTTTTTGAAAAACGCCTCGATAGCTTGCACAACGACCCGAGTGTTGAGATAGTCAGGATAACGGCACGCGCAGGAGCTTCACCTGAAGGCCCCTTATCTCTCAACAAACAGCTGTCACGTGGTCGCGTGCAGGCTATTCGTGAGCAACTTGTGAAACGGTTGCCGTATCTGGCCGGCACCGTGACTGAAAATGCCGTTGGCGAAGACTGGGACGGCCTCGCTGCACGCATAAAGAGCGACCCAAACGTGCCGGCTGCCGATGAGGCCTTGCGCATCATCACTGAGACTCCGGTGTGGGTGTTCAATGCCAAAGGACGTGTGGTTGACAGCCGCAAAGCTCAGCTGCAACGCTTGGCAGGTGGCAGAACGTGGCGCTACGTCTACGCTCACTTCTTCTCTGACCTGCGTCGCTCGTCAGTGAGTCTTGTATGTGAGATCACACGCATAGTTCGCGAGCCCGACCTCGAGCCGGAGCCCGCCCCCGAGCCTGCACCCGAACCGGTCATTGAGCCGGCTCCAACCCCCGTGGTTGAAGAGCCCGCACCAATAGTGGTGGTTGAGGAGCTTCCCCCTTACTATTGGTCATTACGCACCAACATGTTGTTTGATGCTCTATTATTGCCTAATATTGGTGCCGAGGTATATGTCGGCAAAAATATTTCAGTAGATGCCATTTGGCACTACGGATGGTGGAAATGTGACCACCGTCACAACTATTGGCGCAGCTATGGCGGAGACATGGGCGTGCGCTACTGGTTTGGCTCGGCTGCAAAACGCAAACCGTTGACCGGACACCACATCGGCCTTTATGGTCAGATTGTGACTTACGACTTCGAACTTGGAGGTCGTGGATACCAAGGCCGTCGTTGGAGCTACGCAGGTGGCTTCGAGTACGGTTACTCTAAACCAATATCACGTCACTTCAACATCGACTTTTCTCTCGGTGTTGGATACCTGGGCGGCAAATACTACGAATACATCCCTATCGACCAATGCTATGTTTGGCAAAAGACCAAACGCCGCAATTGGTTCGGTCCTACCAAACTTGAGATTTCTTTGGTGTGGCTGTTGGGACGTGGAAATGTTAACTCTAAATCGACAAAGAAATGAAACGTATATGCCTGAACATACTCGCATTCTTTGCTTTATTGATAGCAACCACGTCATGCGAACATAAAGATCTCTGCGTTGCACACTATGCCACGTTGCGCATCGAATTTAACTGGCAATATGCCCCCGATGCCAACCCACAAAGCATGCGTGTGTATCTCTACCGCGACGGCGGCACTTCGTTCTACCGCATCGCTGACTTTGACCGCAACGGCGGCTACATACGCGACGTTGCTCCCGGCACGTATCACCTCATCTGTTTCAACAACACCGAGACAGCTTACGAGCGCGACACGCAATCGTTCTCTGCCGAAAACCTCATCACCTCAACCACCAACGTGCTCGAGCCTATAGCCGTTGTCACCAGCCAAGATGTGCCGGTGGCTGCCGGAACTGAGGACGAGGAGGTGCGCCGCGACACCGAAACTATTTGGGGTTGCTCGCAAGTTGACATTTATGTGTCGGGCGATGGCACATATCACGAAATTTTCGTTGACGGTGTTGACTACTCTAACTACAACTTCACGACCACCGAACAAGTGATCACCCTCTACCCAAAAGAGCTTACGTGCCTTTACACCGTTGAAATCAGGCACGTTGAAAACCTTAGCAGCGTTTACCTCATGTCGGCTTCGCTCTCAGGTCTCGCTCAAAACCTCAACCTCGCCACCGGCGAGCCCGACGGCAGCAGCGTCATCGTGCCTTTCGCTCTCGAAAAAGCTGACGACACTACCATCACTGCCGAATTCGTAAACTTCGGAACTACAGAGGTAGATCCCAACCAATTGGTGCTCTATGTGTGGACTAACGACGGCGCCGGTTACGCTTTTGGTATCAACGATACTGACATACTCAATGTTACCGACCAAGTGCGTAGCGCCGAAGACCGCCACCGTGTGCACATCATCATCGATGGCTTCACTATGCCAACAAGCCAGTCGTCGGCCGGCGGTGCCGGATTTGACGCTCGCGTAGATGATTGGCCCGTAGAATATCAAAACATCTCTATATAAGCCTCCCTCCCCGTAAGACACACACTCTATCCTTGCAACCCCTTGCGGGTTGCACAACAAGACTACAAAAAAAACGGAATTATCGATAAATCCTAATTAGTAACTTTAAACGTACAATTTTTAAAACAGAACTGAAATGAAAAAATTGCTTTTTACTGCTGGAACAGTAGCAGTGCTAGCACTTGCTTCTTGTTCGAATGATGAAATTGAGAACCTCAATCCGACCGCTTCCGGCCTGATCCGCTACAACGCCGTGGTTAAAACAACTACTCGCGCTAATACCCTGTGGGAATCAAATTCTCATCCTGATTTCACTGTTTACGCTAAAGAATCAGCAGGTGGGACATACATTAAAGGTGACCTTGTAAAATGGGATAGTAACTCTGAAATTTACACTTACAACCAACGTTATTGGCCCGAAAATGCACTTGATTTCTTTGCTTATTCAGGCACTAACGCTTACAAAGATGCCAATAATACTCATGCAACATCTGTTTCATTCAATGATAATAGTGATGGCAAATTGGTATTAAGTGATATCGCTATTTCTCCTTGGGCTGACCAACAAGAAGATATGCTTTATGCTAAAGCCGAAAATCAGCAATGTACAACAGGTGATAGTCAAGATGTTCTTCTCAACTTCCGCCATGCTCTAGCTCAACTTAATTTCCGCTTTGTGAATAACAACCCGAATATTAATGTAGAAGTTGATGAAGTGCGTATCTGCAATATCAATAATGTTGCGAAGAGCTTGACAATTAGCAGTTCTACAGCCGGACAATATGTAGTCAATGGAACAAATCCATATCCTGACGACGCTACTCTTTGCTCGTGGGATATTGCAACAGATGCTGCTGATGCTCAGTTGGCAAATATTGCCTCTAAAGTAACAGATGGTAAAACAATTGCTAATGGAGCCTTTGCTTCATTGTCCGGTAAAATTACCCTTAATGGCACAGCTCAACAATTGACTTCAACAGCTGTACTTCCTGTCGCTAATGACTATTTAGAACTTGTATCTACTACTGACAAAGGTGAAGACTGGATCGCAGGTGCTAAAGCTCAACAAGAAAAAGATTTTGAAGCACTCCAAGCAGGAACCGCATCGTTAACAGAGCCAACCCCAGTTACAGAACCTGCAGCTGATGCTTCAGCAGAAGATGTCAAAGCATATCAAGAATATCTTGGTAAGAAAGCTCAATATGATGCAGATGCAGATCCATCAGTTTATAATCAAGACTTGATCGATAAATACAAAGCTGATTTCGCTGCTTATAATACTAAAGCCAATAGTGACAAACTCGCCAATGCTGTTTACGTTCTTCCGCAAGACACAAAAGCAGCTGAGCTTGCAGCTGCAAATTGGACTGCAGCAGATGGTAATAAGTACAATGTTTTGTCAGATGTTACCGGTATGTACTTCCTTATCAAATGCCGCATCAAAAATATTGCAGACCCTGAAAATGGAGTAAGCGATGATGATGTTTATTTGTTTGGTAAAGATGGCGCAGCATATATTTACGTTCCTCTTGTACAATCTGACTATAAACCTGCAACCGGTGACAATGGCGAAGATGAAACAGCCTACATCAATGAATGGAAAGCAGGTAGAAAATACATCTATACATTCTTCTTCGGAGAAAGAGGTAGCAATGGTGGTACACCTGTAACCGACCCCGAAAATCCCGGTGTTGATCCTGATCCAGATCCTGATGATCCTAGCGTAATCGACCAAAACGATCCTACTCTCCGTCTTATAACTTACTCTGCTACATCTATAAGTGTTGATGATTACGCTGATGGCGCAAACGATGACCAAGAGGTTGACTCAACCCAACAACACAATCCTAGCACTAACGGATAAAAAGTTTAATAATTATAGAAGCTCTGAGGGCGCAAGCGCTCAGTGCGAATAAAGCTTAATGAAAGGAGAGGGGCGCAACGGTGCCCGCATCGCCTGCCCCTCACCTTTTCTTCTCTACCGCAACAAAAAATACTACACTCGTTCATCACGACGAAAACATTACAAACAAAATAAGACCGGGGCATGAGCTTCGAATCTTAACAAACTACCAACGATGAAAAGGTTTCACATATCAGTCTGCACCGCGCTTGCGGCGATTGCGCTGGCTTCGTGCACAGACCATGATGTCACTCCGGATGCAAATGCGGGGTTGATTTCGTATGATATAACCACAAACAACACAACATCGCGTGCCTCAAACATATATAGCTCAGGCACAAACAAGGTGAATTTCACCGTGTCGGCATCGTACAGAGCAACTGCCGATGCTACACCACAACAATACTTCGCGAACGACAAGATCAGTTGGAGTGGCGACAACGCAGTCTATGAGAATGGACAGCGCTATTGGCCCAACACCGGACTGCTCAACTTTTTCGCTTTTCATAACGACACTTCATACACTCACGACGGCTCAGGCACAACACCCACACCGGTGTTTGTTGCTGCCTCTGACGATGAGCTACAAAATACACACGTCGATGTTGCCGACGTGAAAATTGAGCAATTAGCTCAAAACCAAGACGACATACTCTATGCTGTGACCACCGACCAAGAGTGCGCTACGGGCAACGTGGTGCCCCTCAACTTCCGCCACGCACTCGCACAGCTAAACTTCCAATTCCGAAACCGTGCACAGACCATCTATGTTGAGATACAAAACTTTGCCTTGCAAGGCATCTACAACAAAGGTGACTTGATGTTCGGCGTCTTCGATAACCATAAATCAACTGAAGGACAATACGTTGAGGATGGTGCAGCTGACGACTCGCACATCTCCACCGTGTACGATGGCGACGGCTCAGGGCTTGTCACTCGCTGCAAATGGACAAACCTCAGTGGCGCTGACGACATGGGCAACATCCCCGGCGCAACCATAAGTGCATTGCAAGATTATCTCACCGGTGACGGCACTGCCGACGACTATGGTGTGCGCTGCTATCTGCCGCCAAAGGCATACAACTACACCGGCGATGACAAAGACCTCACCACCTATCGCCTTGACACCGACAACCTCACAACCTCTATGTTGGTCATACCTCAAGCATTTAACACTGCTGAGTATCGCCAATACAACGGCGTAAACTATCGTTGGCTTGACACGCGCTTGGCAATCAGATGCCGCATATACTCAATTGTTGACACTCCCGAAGAGTTCGCAACTGCCATTGCCGGCATGACCCCTGCGCAAATACACCAATATCTCACTGACAGCCAAAATGGCACCGTGGCCACACATGGTGTGCAAATATATCCCAAGACTAAAGATGATTTTGGCATGTTGGTGGTTCCACTCCCCGAAATAACGACCACATCCGGCACAGATGCCGTGACAAATACAGGATGGCAGGCGGGCATAAAATACACCTACACCATCATATTTGGCGGTGATGGCGACAATGCCCTCGACACCGACAACAATCCTCAGCTCGTGAAAATCAAAGTGAA
>CAYSLD010000120.1:0-6181 GCA_964431795.1 uncultured Bacteroides sp. | reverse complement strand
CCACACGGTCTATTGCGCTGTTGCTTTATTTGCACAGTTCAAAAACATTTGCTACATTTGCAAGTGATAACATATTATCAATAACTCATAAATCATGGCATATACTAATAATATATTATCACTTTTAGACGCATATCTTCTCGACAATAACCCTGACGAGGTTGCCAAATGCATAGCTGCAGACTTTCGCCGGCGCCGCATCGAGAAAAACATCACACGCGAAGACATGGCAACAAAGTCAGGAGTAGCAGCGAGCAACATAGTGCGATTTGAGCAGAAGGGACTGATCTCACTTAAAAATCTCATCAGCCTTGCCATCGCCATGGACTACGTTGGCGAAATCAAAAACATATTCTCTGAGCCAAAATACTCAACAATGGACGAGCTCTCGCAAATACGCCGCAACTCCAACAAAAAGAAAGCCCACAAACTATGAAAATTGATAAGCTAACAGTCAAATATCACAATAGACCGGTCGGTGTACTGTCTATGACTCCGGATAACAAAACGTGCACATTTGAATATGATCAGACGTGGCTGGCATCAGGCTTCAGCCTCTCGCCTTTTGAATTGCCTCTAAAAGGCGGACTATTTGTAGCGAAACCCGAGCCTTTTGCCGGCAATTTTGGTGTTTTTGAAGACAGTTTACCGGATGGATACGGACGATATCTGTTGCACAAAATTCTGCTAAAACAAGGCATCAATGACTATTCACTTTCAGCTATTGATAGGCTCAGTTTTGTAGGGAATGGAGGTATGGGGGCATTAACTTACGAACCGGCAACTCCATTAGAGTCTGCACAAATCGTAAATAATTTTGACGAAATACAGCAAAAAGCATTAGATATACTCAGCGAGAAAAGCAGTGACGATGCTGAACTTTTATTATTTAACAGCCGCAATAGTGGCGGATGTCGTCCAAAGGCATTATTCGAGGACGAGACAGGGCATTGGCTGATAAAATTTCGCCATACCTATGACCCTATAGACATCGGTGTGCAGGAATACAATTACAATATTTTGGCCAAACGTTGCGGCATCAATGTGCCTGAATTCAAGTTAATAGACAATAAATATTTTGCGGTCAAGCGCTTTGACATATATCCAAACGGAGAACGCATACACACGGTCACAGCCGGGGGATTGCTTTGCGTATCACTAAACATGCCTATACTTGACTATAGCAATCTTCTTGCTCTTACCGGTCTACTCACAAAAGACAGCAAAGATGTTGAAGAAATGTACCGTCGCATGGTGTTCAATTACGCAATAGACAACAAAGATGACCATTGCAAAAATTTCAGTTTCAGCGTAAAACAAGACTGCAAAGGCGATTGGCGTTGGCATTTAGCACCGGCTTATGATCTGACACGTTGCACAGAAGGCTACAATGGAGAACATGCAACATCTGTAAACGGCACCGGAAATCCCTCATTTCAAGATATGCTTGCCGTAGGCAAAAAAGTCGGCATCAGCGAGAAACGATGCCGGGAAATCATAGATAAGATACGAGAAATAGTTGGCAATAAATAAGAGAGATGGTCGGTGCAAGGCGCCGACCATCTCAGTGTTAAAATATATATGTCAATTCTGCTTTTAAGAAAGCGCTTGGTTAATGACCTCGGTGACGGTGTCAACGTGGTGCATGGTGAGTCCCTGCAAGTAGTGAGCGGGGATATCGGCAATGTCACGACGGTTATCGTTTGAGAGGATAACATCAGTGACGCCGGCGCGACGAGCAGCGAGGATTTTCTCGCGAATGCCGCCAACGGGGAGCACACGTCCGCGCAAGGTGATTTCGCCGGTCATAGCGAGGTTTGATTTCACAGGACGTCCGGTGAAAGCCGAAACAATGGCAGTAGCCATAGTTATACCGGCAGAAGGTCCATCTTTGGGAATTGCACCTTCGGGGAAGTGCACGTGCACGTTATATTTTTCAAATTTTTCGTTGTCAATGCCAAAAGTGTCGGCGTTAGCTTTCACCCATTGCAGAGCGATTGAGGCCGATTCTTTCATCACGTCGCCAAGGTTACCGGTGAGTGTGAGCTTGCCGCCTGATTTAGCGGGAGCCAATGAAACTTCAACCAATAGAATTTCACCGCCAACTTGAGTCCAAGCCAAGCCGGTGACTACGCCGGGCACAGGGTTAGGCTCGCATTTGTCGCGTCGGAAAGGCGGTGTGCCAAGCAGCTCTTGCAAATGTTCGGGTTGCACGGGTTGCACAAAGTCTTTTTGGCGCATCTTGGCCAAAACAGCTTTGCGCACAATGGCGTTTATGTTTTTCTCAAGTTGACGCACACCACTTTCAGAAGTATAACGTTCAACTATAGCCGAGAATGCGTCGTCAGTGATAGTGAGGCTATCTTCGGCCCAACCTTGTTGCTTGAGCATACGCGGCAACAGGTGGCGTTTTGCTATTTCTATTTTTTCTTCGAGCAGATATCCGGGTATGTCGATAACCTCAATACGGTCGAGCAATGGGCGCGACACGGTTTGCAATGTGTTGGCCGTAGCAATGAACAACACGTGCGAAAGGTCGAAATCGACGTCTATATAGTTGTCGTGGAAGTGGCAGTTTTGTTCGGGGTCGAGCACCTCAAGCAGAGCAGCCGAGGGGTCGCCTTTGAAGTCAGCGCCAATTTTGTCTATTTCGTCGAGCAAGAGCACCGGGTTGCGAGTTTGGGCGCGTTTCATTGCGTCGATGATACGACCGGGCATAGAGCCGACGTATGTGCGGCGGTGTCCGCGTATTTCAGCTTCGTCGTGCAAACCGCCAAGGGCCACACGCTGATATTTGCGGCCTAAAGCTGCAGCAATCGAGGCGCCGAGCGATGTTTTACCAACACCGGGAGGGCCTACCAAGCACAGTATCGGCGCTTTACCTCCGGGGTTATCCATCAGCACAGCCACTTGCTCAATGATACGTTCTTTCACCTTCTCAAGGCCGTAGTGGTCGTGATTGAGTGTTTGTTCGGCAGCATCGAAGTCAGTGCAAAGTTCATCTTCTTGCGACCAAGGGAGTGACAAGAAATTATCAAGGTATGTGTATTGCACAGAGTAGTCGGGGCTTTGCGGATTGAGGCGGCGCAACTTTTCAAGTTCTTTCTTGAAAGTTTTCTCGACTTTTTCGGGCATTTGAACGTCGGCAGCACGTTTTTCAAACTCCTCAACGTCGTCACTTTCGTCGCCATAGAGCTCCTCGCGTATTGTCTCCATTTGCTGTTGCAAGAAAGCGTTACGCTGATTTTGCTCCATGCCGTGACGAGCGCGCTCCATGATTTCGCGACTGATATCAATCATTTCGTCATTTTGCTGCAACATGCCGAGCAAAGAGAATGCACGTTCTTTGATGCGCGACAATTTCAGCAAGGTGTATTTATCCTCTTGTCGCAATGGCATGTTTGTGGCAATATTATTAATGAGGTCAGTCGGATTTTGAGCGTCAAAGCTAAATGGAGCTTCACCGCGGCCGTCAAAAGTTTTGCGGATGATAGTTTTAGAGAGCTCGCGCACATTTTCAATCATGGCTTCAAACTCTTTATCGCCACGACGCGGATTTGTTTCGCGCACCAGCTTTACTTTAGCCGACAGTGCACCGGGCAATTCTTGACCGGCACCGCTAGTGTAAATGCGGAATTTTTCGCGAGAGCGCACGAGTGCGGTTTTCGAGCCGTCGGGCAAATCGAGCACTTTGAGCACGTCAGCGAGCACGCCGTACGTATATATTTCGTTGATCGTGGGGTTATCATTATCGGGGTCTTCTTGGCAGACAATGCCAATAGGCTTAGATGTGCGCTCGGCATATTCGGCCACTTTTATTGACATTTCACGGCCAAGGCCAAGTGACAAATGCACGTTAGGGAAGAGCACAAGATTGCGCGTAGGCAAAATCAGCAAGTCGTCAGTGTTAGGCTCGCCGGTGAAGCGAGTGAGGTCGATGCTGATTTGACCGATTGACATACCCATAGGCTGTTCGTCGCCAGCCATTATATTCTTCAATTTTTTATTCATCATGCAATTTTTCTTTATCTATATCAATAGCAAAAGCAATGCCAAAGTTACAAATAAACAATCACACTGCAAAATATGTTGTGTAACATATTAATTTTTATTTGCAAGTACGAAAAAAAATTGTAAATTGCGGGGCGTTTAGAGAAACACTTTCAAGAAAGCAATCTAATAACTATAATTAATTCATATTATCATGAAAGTCTATAAAACTAACGAAATTAAAAACATCTCTTTGCTTGGTAGCAAAGGCTCCGGTAAAACCACACTCGCTGAAGCAATGCTCTTTGAGTGTGGAGTTATAAAACGTCGCGGCACTGTCGAAGCTAAAAACACCGTCAGTGACTACTTCCCCGTTGAGAAAGAATACGGCTCGTCAGTATTCTCTACGGTTGCGTATGCTGAGTTTCTGAACAAGAAGCTCAACGTGATCGACTGCCCGGGTGCCGACGACTTCGTTGGTAATGCCATCACAGCACTTAACGTCACAGATACCGGCGTTATACTCATTGATGCGCAATATGGTGTAGAAGTCGGAACTCAAAACATCTTCCGTACTTGCGAAAAGCTAAACAAGCCTGTGATTTTCGCGCTCAACCAGCTTGACGGCGAAAAAGCAGACTACGACAACGTCATCGAACAGATGCGTGAAATTTTTGGTCCGAAAGTAGTGCCTATCCAATACCCTCTTGCCTGTGGCCCGGACTTTAACGCAATGATTGACGTGTTGTTAATGAAGAAATACTCATGGGGTGCAGACGGCGGTGTGCCCACAATTGAGGATATCCCCGCCGACCAAATGGATAAAGCCCTCGAGCTCCACAAAGCATTGGTTGAAGCTGCTGCTGAAAATGACGAGTCGCTCATGGAGAAATTCTTTGAGACCGAGCATCTCAGCGAAGATGAGATGCGTCTTGGCATACGCGAGGGCTTGATTACACGCTCAATCTATCCGGTATTCTGCGTTAGCGCTCTCAAAGATATGGGTGTGCGCCGCATGATGGAATTTTTGGGCAACGTGGTGCCCTTCGTTGAAGATATGCCAGCACCGCTCAACACAGCCGGCGAAGAAGTTAAGCCCGATGCAAACGGTCCGCTCAGCGTGTTCATGTTCAAGACCACCGTTGAGCCGCACATTGGTGAGGTTAGCTACTTCAAAGTAATGTCGGGCACACTCAAAGTTGGTGCCGACCTTGACAACGTGACACGTGGTTCGAAAGAGCGCATAGCACAGCTCTATTGCGTATGCGGTCAAATCAAGACTCCGGTTGACGAATTGCAAGCCGGCGACATCGGTGCTACCGTTAAACTCAAAGACGTGCGCACAGGCAACACACTCAATGAAAAAGGTTGCGACTACGAATTTGACTTTATCAAATACCCGGCTCCAAAATATCAACGTGCCATCCGTCCGGTGACCGAAAGCGATGCCGAAAAGCTCATGGCTATCCTCACCCGTATGCACGAAGAAGACCCCACATGGGTTATTGAGCAATCAAAAGAACTTAAGCAAACAATACTCTCAGGACAAGGCGAATTTCACCTCCGCACACTCAAATGGCGTGTTGAGAACAACGATAAATTGCCTATTGTCTTTGACGAGCCCAAAATACCCTATCGCGAAACAATCACCAAGGCCTCACGTGCCGACTATCGCCACAAAAAGCAATCAGGTGGCGCCGGTCAATTTGGTGAGGTACATTTGATTATCGAACCGTACACTGAAGATATGCCCGCTCCCGACACATATCGTTTCGGCAGCCAGGAATACAAGATGAACGTGCGCGACACACAAGAGATACCCTTGCAATGGGGCGGCAAACTTGTGGTTTGCAACTGCATTGTTGGTGGTGCCATCGATGCCCGCTTCATTCCGGCAATTGTGAAAGGTTTGATGGACCGCATGGAGCAAGGCCCGCTCACAGGCTCGTATGCTCGCGACGTGCGCGTTTGCATTTACGATGGTAAGATGCACCCGGTTGACTCAAATGAAATTTCATTCCGTCTTGCCGGCCGCAACGCATTCAGCGAAGCCTTCCGCAACGCCAACCCGAAAGTGCTTGAGCCCGTATATGACGTAGAGGTACTTGTGCCCGGCGATGTGATGGGCGATGTGATGAGCGATTTGCAAGGTCGCCGCGCCATCATCATGGGCATGTCTAGCGAAAGCGGC
>CAYSLD010000119.1:0-6185 GCA_964431795.1 uncultured Bacteroides sp. | reverse complement strand
ACCTCACACTCACCACTAACGGCACAGACGAAGACCTCGTCAACATGTCATACTCGTTGTGGGCTGTTATCGGACATGCAAATACCGTGTATAACAACCTCGAGAATGCATCAGCCTCAGAAGAGGTGCGTCGCATTTGTCAAGGCGAATGTTTGACATGGAAGGCTCTTGCATACTTCTACCTCGTTCGCACATTCGGTGAAGTTCCTATCATTCACGACAACTCTGCAGAGCTTGCAAACGGCACTTACAACGATGTGTACAAAGTGCAACGCTCTGATGTTTATGATTACATCATTCTCACTCTCGAAGCTGCTCTTGACCGTCTGCCCAAGTCTGCAACTCAAGCCGGTCGTATTGACTACTATTGCGCTGAAGGTCTTCTTGCTAAAGTTTACCTCACAAAATCAGGTCTTGGCATGAGCGGTTCGCGCAACGCTGATGATCTTGCAAAAGCTGCTGCTTATGCAAAAGACGTGATTGACAACTCAGGTCGTCACCTTCTCTCTAACTATGCTGATGTGTTCCGCTTGGCAAATAACGACAGCGAAGAATCGCTCATCGCTTGGCGTTGGAAAGCAAGCCGCGAACCTTGGACACAACAGAACACCCTTCAATCAGACCTCGCTATGCAAGGCTTTGACGAAAACGGTGACTGCTGGGGTGGCTGGGGTGGTCCCTCAGTTGACCTCCAAGATGCATTTGGTGTTAGCTCACTTGACGATCCCTCTACTCGCTCAGATGCCGACACTCGCCGCAAAGCTACTATGATGCTTGCCGGTGATAAATACGAATACTTCTGGCAAGATAAAGGCGGTTTTGATGTGCTCCGCTTTGTTTATGACAGCGAAGACTATGGTAAAGGTGGCCCCGGCGGCACATGGCAATGCCCCACAGGTGCTTACAACGTGAAACACCTCTATGGTGACAACTACGACCACGAACTTGCAACCGGTGTAACTCCGCAAAACATGGCTAACCAACTTGCCACACACATTCTCCGTCTCTCTGATGTTTACTTGATTTATGCTGAGGCAGTGCTTGGCAATGCCGCTTCAACCAGCGACGCAAGTGCTCTCGCAGCATTCAACGCCGTTCGCAACCGTGCTATTCCAACAGCTAGCCCCAAAACATCAATCACATTCGACGATATCTGGAAAGAACGTCGTCTTGAACTCGCAGGCGAAGGTGACCGTTGGTACGACTTCGTTCGCCTTTCATACTACAATATGGAACGCGCTATCAGCGAACTTAAGAGCCAACGCCGCAATGCTTACGACGGCTACGACGATCTTGCTAAAGCTTACTACGAAAGCGGCTACCAAAACTGGACAGTTGACCCAAGTGTCACAAAATACAACACCGACACTCCCGCACCCAACGTAACCTCTGAAAGCTTCACTCTCCCCTTCCCCTCAGAAGATGTGGTTTACAACAAACACCTCAGTGAGGATGCTATTCACGTTGATATCCGTTCAACCTACTCTTATTAATGTGTGGCTACAGTTTATAAACAGCATATTACTTATTAAGATATGAATATTAAATCAAATAAATGGATTCTCGGAGCTGCTGCTCTAGTCCTTGGCTGCACTGCTGTGTCGTGCGAAGACGAACCCGATAAGTTTGAACTCACCGACGGTGTTCCCGTGGTGAAATATATTCGCATGACTGATCCGGCATCTGCCGACTCACTGATCACAGGCGCATACATGGAAAGTACCATTTGCCTTGTTGGTGAAAACCTCACCTCAATCCGCGAAATGTACTTCAACGACCAAAAGGCTATCCTCAACACCAGCTACATCACCAAAAACACTCTCGTTGTTGATGTGCCTAAGGTAATTCCTTCAAAGGTCACTGACAAAATCTATATGATCACCGCTCAAAACGACACTGTCACTTACGACTTCAACGTTGTCGTTCCGAGCCCCGTAATCTCATCAATGTCTTGCGAATGGGCAAAACCCGGAGATGAAGTTACAATCTATGGTCGCTACTTCATCGACGATGAAAACAAACCGTTAACCGTGACATTCCCCGACGGTAAAACCGTTTCAGGTGACAACATCACAAGCTTCACCCAATCTTCAATCACATTCAAAGTGCCCGCTAACTGCACCGAAGAAGGTCGTATCTACGTTTCTACCATCTACGGTAAAGGACGTTCTACTTTCCAATTCCACGACACACGTGGCATGCTCTTCGACTTTGACGGTCGCACCGGTCTTGACTTTGCCAACAACTGCTGGCACGCTAAAGCCACTCAGCCCGCCGACGAAACATCAATTGATGGCGCATACATCCAATTTGGTGATGGCAGCACAGTGATGGACTATCAAGGTGGTTGGAACGATAGCCAATTCGCAGCTGAATACTGGCCCGGCGATTGGAACTACTCATACCCCACCGAAGGTCAAGGTATGTTGCTCACAGACCTCGTAAACTTCAGCGACTACAGCAACATGGCCCTCAAGTTTGAAATGATGATTCCGTCAAGCAATCCGTGGAGCGCAGGTGCAATGCAAATCATCCCCGCTGCTAAAGAGTATGTAAGCTTGTTCACAGCTAACAACACATACTTCCACGACGACTCTGATCCTCTGCCGCGCGCATGGTACGCTCCTTGGACCACTACCGGCAGCTACGACACCGGCGACAAATGGGTTACTGTTACATTCCCCATAAGCTCATTCGTTTACTACTGGGATGGCACTGTTACAAGCAAAACAATCAACGCAAACAGCTTCGACTCATTGCTCATCTTCATCGTGAACGGTCAAGAAGGTACCGATTGCACACCTATCATCAAGGTCGATAACATTCGTGCCGTTCCCACCAAGTAACCCTCGTTAACCATCTAAAATAGATTTAAAATGAAAAATTTCTCTAAAGTGTTATCAGGGTTGTCAATGTCGGCTCTCATGCTTGTTAGCTCTTTCGCTTTCACTGCTTGTAACGACGACGATTTGAACACTAACCCGTATAACAAAAGCGGCGTGAATTTGGTGGCCATGGGTCCCCTCCCCGTTTCGCGTCTCGACCAAATCCGCATAACCGGTACTCAGCTCAACAAAGTTGACAAAATCATCTTCCCGGCTGAGTCAGGTGTTGGCGAAGTTGACGTCACCGATTTCACTCTCGAAAGCGATGAGGAAATCAAAGTGACCGTGCCCGATGCATCAATCCCCGGACACCTCAAACTCGTAGCCGGCAACGACACCATCACTTCTTTGTCATTGCTCACATTCGTTGAGCCCATCGAAGTCACCAAAGTGTCTCCGCTCGACAACCTCAATGCCGGCGACATCATCACCGTTGACGGTGAATATGTCTACAACATCGCTACCGCAACTTTCACCGACGGTGTTGTTGTTGAAGCTCCCGAATTTGTTTACACCTCACGTAAACAAGTGAAAATTGCAGTGCCCAAAGAAGCTGTTTCAGGCACATTGGTGCTCAGCGACGGCGACGAAAACGACCCGCAAGAGTTCACCTACAACTTGACTATCAACTCTGCAGCTATCACCTCACTTGACCGTGATGCTTCAGCTGGTCAAATGTACGAATTCGGTGATCAAATGATTTTGAAAGGTCACAACCTCGACCTCGTTGAGACTGTAACCTTCCCCTCAAACATCGACGTTCCCTTCACTGTTAACGCTGACGGCACACAAATCACTGTTACCGTTCCCGAAGAGTGCTGCAGCGGCGAAGTGCAAGTTACTCAATTCTCAGGTTTGAAGACTGACTCACCTGCTTATGTTGTGCCCACCATCTCTGTAACATCAATCAATGGTGTTGACGCTACTGCTGACGGTGCTGCACTCAACGACCTCTACGCAGGCGACAAAGTGACCATCAAAGGTCAATACCTCAAACGCGTGAAAGAGTTCTACTTGCCAAATGCAGAAGCTCCTGCAACTGCTGACCAATACACCATCCTCAACGACAACACAATCGAATTTACAGTTCCTGCAGACATGACCGACGGTACAATCACCCTCGTTCAAAACGCTTCAATCTCTGTAAGCACAATGAAGTTGTCAATGAAGAAATTTGGCGATGTTGTTTGGACCGGCAATGCCGAATTTGTTGGCTGGGGTGGTAACTTCGGTGTCTACACTTGGAGTGGTGATGACTGGACTTACTGGACCGGTGACGTATTTAACGCCGTTGGTACACTCACACTCACCTTCACCAAGACAAGCGATCCGGCTTACCTCAAACTCACTCGCTCAGGCGACTGGACAACTCCGTTCGACAACGTAGCAAGCGATCCTCGCTTCGATGCAGGTTCTGGCGCTCTCCTTCTCGAAGGTAACGTAACCTCTGTTTCATTTGAAGTAACTGAGGCTGACCTCAAAGACATCCAAGATAGCGGCTTCACATTCTATGGTTCAGGCATCACCTTGACCATGATTGAATACAGCAAAGGCGGCAAAGTCATTTGGTCAGGCAAATTCGACAACACCGGTTGGGGTGGCAACCAAGACCTCGCTTGGGGCGGCTATGACTGGTCATCAGTATCAGCAGGTCAAACATTGACTATAACAGGCTATATGACAGACACCTCTGCATACGGTGGCTGGGGCTGCATCTCATTGCGCCACGGTCAAGACTGGGGTAATCTTCCCAACAACGCCGGTGGTCAATTAGACTGGGGCACAGAGACTACTTCTTGCACTTTTGATCTCACTCAAGACATCATTGACGACCTCGTTAAAAATGGTGGCTTGGTAATCACCGGTGATAACATCACCATCACTGAAGTTAGCATCAAATAACAATTCAGTAAATCCCTTTATAAATCAAAAAATATGCCCGTCGTTAGTGGCGGGCATATTTTTTAAAAACTATCTCTCATCTCTCGCCTCTCTGACAATTTTCCCTCCAAACGACGTTGTGCCGTGCGGATGCGGGCGCAAAAGTTTGCGTCCCTACAAACACTCCTCTTTACTTTTTACTCTTTACTTTTTACTTTCTTTACTCTCTCACCTCTTTTCCATTAACTTGACAATAATTTTTAAAAACATCATATATGAAATTTATTAAGTATTGCATCATTGCAGCAGCTGCACTCGGGTTTGCATCGTGTGGCAGCGACAACGGCGGTGACGAACCTGTGGTCACTAACGACCTCACCGTTGCATCAGCTACAAACACTCAATTGCTCAACGACGGCGTCTATGCCGGCACTGAAGTGAAATTTACGTTCTCAGAAAACGTAACACTCAACATGGCAAACACCATCACCCTCGATGGCAGCGTCATCTCAGTCACTCCAACCGTGTCAGGCAAAGATGTGACTATGACTTTCTATTTCGAAGGCGAATCAACTCACACAATCTCATTAGGCCGCTACGCATTTAAAGGTGCATCGAGCACATTCCTCGCTAAAGGCTACGACTATACATTCACTACCGAAGCTAAGCCCGTTATAGTTTCTAATTTCGAAGAACTTTCAAACGCATCGGCCACACAACAAGCCAAAAAAGTTTACGAATATCTAGTGCAACAAAACGGCAAAAAAATACTCTCGGGCGCTATGGCAAACGTGAACAATAACAACGACTTTGCCGACTGGATTTACAAACAAACCGGCAAATATCCCGCACTCACTTGCTACGACTTCATCCACTTCCACTATTCAGGTCAAAACTGGATAGACTATAGCAACATCAAACCGGCACAAACTCAATGGAACAACAACGGTTTGGTTTCATACATGTGGCACTGGGTGGTGCCTAAAAGCCAAGACGACTACAATGCAAAAACATATTCAAATTACGCCTACGATGCAACCTTTGACGTGAATGCCGCACTCACCGACGGCACTTGGCAAAATGAGTGCATCAACAACGACATCAAAGAAATTGCAGGCTACTTGAAACTTTTGCAAGACCAAAACATTCCCGTGCTTTGGCGTCCTCTGCACGAGGCTGCCGGCGACTACAGCTGGGGCTCATGGTTCTGGTGGGGCAGCAAAGGTGTAGAAGCCACCAAAAAACTTTGGATATACCTCCACGACAAACTCACAAAAGAATATGGTCTTAACAACTTGATTTGGGTGTGGACCGCACAAACATCTGATGCCGGAGTAAATGCATCGGTTGACAAAATCAAAGCAGCATATCCCGGCAACGAGTATGTTGACATCGTGGGCACAGACATCTACGCTGACA
>CAYSLD010000118.1:0-6206 GCA_964431795.1 uncultured Bacteroides sp. | reverse complement strand
GCAGTTTGGCATGTTGCACCTCGCGAAAACCATTGCTGAGTATGCCGAGTTTATATCCTTTGGCATGTAGGTCATCAAGCAGTTCAAAGGTGCCGGGCACCACACCGGGGAGGGTGCCGAGTATGCCAAGATACAGCGGGTCGAGGTCGGTGGAGAGTTTACGGGCCTCGGCATCGGGGCATCCGGCATCGGCCAACGGGCGGCGGAAGCGCTCCATGCGCAAATAGTCTTGTGTGACTTGGGCGGCGCTATACTGTGCCCACAGCAAATCGTTGACCACGTGGTATGAGTCAATCCACTGTTGGCAAGTAGCGAAAAAGCGGTCTAAGTGTTTTTGCTCGTAGACTTGCGCCAAGGCGACAAGCGAGTTGGCACGAAAGTCCCAAAGCGTGTCGTCAAGATCAAGCCAAATCCAATTACTGTTTGTCATCTTCAAGCGACTTAATTTCAGTGTTTTGAGCTATGCTTTTGCTTGCTTTTGCAACCATTGTGATGGTGAGTATTGTGCCCATGCCATACACAAATGCGGCAACGCCGGTGAGTGCAATCATCAGCGAGTCGTTGTCGGGAGTGGTTTGAAAATACACTGCCACCGAGAGCACCAACAGCACAACGGGCAGCAGAAACATCCAGCCGGGCAGCTGTATGGGGCGTATGCCAACGGCAAGATTATAGAACATTGCTATGCAACCTAACAATATGAGCAGCCCGAGGGTGATGGGTATGTAGGGCACAAACACGTCAGGCATACACAGCATAACGAGTCCGAAAAGCGAAGCACCCCAGTCGACCACGTGGGTGAGTATGCTGCGAGCACGCGACGGTTTTGCAGCAACGTCGGCAGCGGCAGCATCTTTTTTCTTATACTTATTTACTATGTAGGGCAAAAATTCGTTTGCAAACGATGCAAGAACAAACAATATGCCACCAAGTTTCACAAGCTGATTGCTCGAAAATTCGTCGCGCTCCAAAATAGCCCATAAGCCAAAGAACATCAATAGGAGTCCAAATATTAGCGGTGCTTTCTGTTTCATAATCTGTAAGTCTTTTGGTTTTTGCGTGCAAAGATAGCATTATTTTCTGCTCTCGGTGCGTTTTTGCCCACAAATTTTACTTTTCTGATTTTTTCTCGCTACCTTTGTCGCCGAAATGAACAGTTTTGAGCATAAAATCAGCAACATCATAGCAGCGAAGGCTTTGCTACACAGCAATGCCCCGGTGATTGTTGCCGTGAGCGGAGGCGCTGACTCGGTGGCGCTACTCGCCGTGCTCTCTGCGCTTGGATATGAATGCATAGCCGCGCACTGCAATTTTCACCTACGCGGTGAGGAGTCGGACCGCGACATGGCACACGTGCAAGCTATATGCTCTGATTTGGGCATCGAACTGCAAGTGAAACACTTCGACGTGCCGGCACAAATGCAACAAACCGGGCAGTCGGTTGAAATGGCATGCCGAGATTTGCGCTACGCATGGTTTCGCTCGCTGATGAAAGAGCGCGGAGCTCAGGCTATTGCCGTGGGGCACCATCGCGAAGACCAAATAGAAACATTTATGCTAAACCTTATGCGCGGCACCGGTATTGCAGGGCTTACGGGCATGGCACCTGAAGCAGCAAATGTGGTGCGTCCGATGCTTGAATGTTCGCGTGCCGAAATTGAGTCATATCTGCATGAAAAAGGCATTAGCTTTATTGTAGACTCAACAAACGCGCAAAACGACTACAAGCGCAACCGCGTGCGCAACATCATTTTGCCAAGTTTGGAGCGTGAATTTGACGGTGCCGGCGAGGCTATACTCACCACCATGTCGCATCTCGCTGACAACCGTGCGCTATACGACTATGCCGTGCAAACTATCGGCGAGAAATATCGCAATGCCAACGGCGCTATAAACATCCAAGCAATGCGCAGCGATGTGCCCGCAAACGTGGCACGAATGTTATTGTTTGAAATGCTAAAACCTTACGGATTTAATATCACGCAAACGGAAAACATACTTGCCGCCTCCGGCACAGCCGTGTTTGCATCGGCCACGCACACTGCCGAATTGAGTCGCGGTGTGCTCACACTAGTTATCAACAGTGATGTTGATAACTATGAGAAGAGCTATATAGTGAGCCTCGACGGTGATATCACCGAGCCGATACACATATCGGTGAGCCGTCATGAATATGCCGATTTTAAGCCTACACGCGACGCCAACATCGTTTATCTTGATGCATCGGTGCTCGAAGGCAATCCTGTGTTTGAGCTGCGCCATTGGCGACGCGGCGACTATTTGCAGCCCTTCGGCATGAAGGGGCGCAAATTGGTGAGTGACATCTTCACAGATATGCACTACACAGCGCAGCAAAAGCGCGAAGCATGGCTGCTCACTCGCAACGGCACCATTTTGTGGGTGGTCGGGGCCCGCACGTCGCGCCACTTCCCCGTCACCGGACAGCACCTGGCGCTGCAAACAAAAAGTAAAAAGTAAGGTGACGAGTGCGCGCAGCCTTGTAGGGGCGCTATCTATAGCGCCCGCATGGCCTGCCCCCGGGGTGGGCTAGGTGTCGGTGGGGCCGCAGAGCGGCACAATAAACCGCGTAGCGGTGTAGATATAGTAGCCTAGGGTGAGGCCGGCTTTAGCCGCCGACACCCTAGGTAGCGCCCACCACCAATTCCCGCATGCCTTTAGGTATGCGTATAACGAGCGAGCTGTTTGTGCGCACAGCTACGCCGTGCGTGACGTGTGGAATGGCAGCCTACCCATAGCTGCGGCTGCTACGCGAGCCTTGCTATGGGCTACTATCTTTTCGCCGCGATGCGGCTTATCTCGCGGCTCTGCCGCGACCATCCGGCCGGCGGGGCGCTGACGGGGTGCGGCCGAGCGCAGTGCGGGCGGAGGGCTATTTGGTGCGGATGGTGCGGAAGCCGTAGATTGTGACGACGATGAAGCTGATGAGGGGCATCACGAACGAGGCATTTACGGCGGGCATGTTGCACACGGTGCCAAGGTCAATAATTGAGGCTTGCACGGGTGGCAATATCGAGCCGCCAAGGATAGCCATGATAAGTCCGGCAGCGCCAAATTTGGCATCGTCGCCAAGGCCTTTGAGGGCAATACCGTAGATAGTTGGGAACATCAGCGACATACAAGCCGAAACACCAACCAAGCAATACAATCCGGTGACATCTTGCAAGAAAATCACACCGCACGTGAGCAATCCGGCCACAATAGCAAGTATGCCCAGCAATCGGCCCGGATTTACATATTTGAGCATGAATGTGCAGGCAAAGCGGCTGACGCAGAATATCACCATAGCCACAATGTTGTAGCGCTGCGAGAGCACTTCGGCAGCTTGCTCAGTCATGCCTTCAGCCATAAACACGCGAGTGCCGTACTGTATGATAAACGTCCAGCACATGATTTGTGCGCCCACGTAGAAAAATTGGGCAACCACACCCTCACGATAGCGGCGCAGTGTGAATAAGCGGCGCAGAGTGGGTATGAAGTTTATAGAGCGGTTTGAGTCGTCGGCGCTCTTTGGCATGCGCACACTGCGCATCACAATGAGCATGGCGAGGATAATCAAGCCGATAACTAAGTAAGGGGCAACCACCACAGAGAGGTCGTGGTCTTTGACAGCCTCAAATTGCTCGGCAGTGAGCTGAGCGCGCTGGGCGGTATCGAGCGGGTCAAGGCGATTTTGTATGAAGTTCATGGCAACATACATGCCGAGCAGCGAGCCGATGGGATTGAACGCTTGTGCCATGTTCAGGCGACGTGTTGCGCTCTCTTCGGGGCCCATCGAGAGGATGTAGGGGTTGCAACTGGTTTCGAGCACTGACAGCCCACAGGTGAGGATGAAATAAGCCAAGAGGAAGGCATAGTATTCGCCCATGAGTTTTGCCGGGAGGAATAGCAAAGCGCCAAAGGCATACAGTCCGAGGCCGAGCAGCACGCCGGCCTTATATGAGAAACGGCGAATGAACATAGCAGCCGGGAAGGCCATAGCAAAATATCCACCATAGAAAGCCACTTGCACCAAAGCGCCGTCGGTGACACTCATTCTGAAGATTTTTGAGAATGCTTTCACCATTGGGTTTGTGATGTCGTTGGCAAAGCCCCAAAGGGCAAAGCAAGCTGTGATAAGAATGAACGGCACGAGATAGCTGACACCGTTTTTAGTGAGGATTGGTGATTTTGACATTTTAAATTTAAGGTTAGAAAGTTATTTTAGAGAGCGGCTTGCACCATGATATTACCCATGGCAGTAGCCTCGACCGGGCCGGCAATCACAGGTATGCCAAGGGCCTCTTCGGTCATGCGGTTTAGGAGTTTGTTTCGGCATCCGCCGCCAATGATGTGCAGACATTCAATTGGCTCGGGCAAGAGAGAGTTTAGTTGGTCAATGCCTTGCTTGTAGCGAGCTGCCAGCGAGGCCACCACGCAGCGCACATAGTCGGCTTGATTGCGGGGCATCGCCAAGTGGTTTTGTTCGCAATAGTCGTCAATGATGCGCGACATGTTGCCTGAAGCGGCAAAGCAAGGGTTGTCAACGTCGATGATAGTGTCGCAGGTGCTGAGGTCGGCAGCAGCGAGGAGCACGTCGTAGTTTGTTTCAAGGCCTATGTGTCGCCATTGTTCAATGAGGCATTGCAGTATCCACAGGCCGGTGATGTTTTGCAGGAAACGGATTTTGCCCCCCACTCCACCTTCGTTTGTAAACCCGGCAAGGCGTGCTTGCTCGGTGAGTATGGGGTGGTCAAGCTCTACACCCAACAGCGACCATGTGCCTGAGCTGAGGTATGCGCGGGTGCGCTTGCCATCGTCTTTGGGCACGGCATAAACGGCACTTGCAGTGTCGTGTGAGCCTACAGCTACAACTTTCACGTCGTGCGACAGGCCAAGCTCGTCGGCAAGTTCAGGTTTTATGCACGCGCGCACGGTGCCTGGCATCACAATGTCGCCAAACAGTCGGCGCGGCAAGCCCATTTTGTCGATGAGGTCAAAATTCCAACTGCGCGAGGTGGCGTCAAGGAGTTCGGAGGTTGAAGCTATGCAGTATTCATTGTTTGCCACTCCGGTGAGGTAGTAGCTGAACAAATCGGGCATGAACAGCAGATGTGCGGCAGCCTCAAGTTTGGGGTCGTTATCACGCTTTAGGGCGAGCAGGCGATAGAGTGTGTTGATGGGCATCACTTGTATGCCGGCGCACGCATAGTGGGCACGTAGCTCATCGGGGGTGAATGTCACTTCGGGCAAACCGTTGACGGCGGGGTCGCGATAGCACACGGGGTTGCCGAGCAGGTTGCCGTTTGCGTCGATAAGGCCGAAATCAACGCCCCACGTGTCGATGCCAATGCTTTTGATGTTATAGCCTTTTTCGGCCGCAATCTTCAAGCCGTCTTTCATATCTTGGAACAGCGCGGGGAAGTCCCAATAGATATGGTCACCGAGTTTCACCTGGCGGTTGTTGAAACGATGCACCTCATCGAGATGCACAGTCGAATTGATGACAGTACCGGCAATCACTCTGCCGCTACCGCCACCAAAGTCAACTGCTATGAATGTATCGTTCATTTTTGCACTTTACCAAGAACGTACACTTCGAGATCTTCAATTTCTTGCTCAGTGAGCGTGGTGTATTTGCCGCCTGATTGCACGATGATGCGGCAAGCCATTTCGAAGAACATGGCACGTTCAAACACCTCGTCAAAGTTTTTGCCGCATACCACTTGGCCATGTTTGAGCAGCATGATTGAGTCGTGCTCTTTCATTGCTGCCACAACGTGCTCGGCAAGTTCTTTTGAGCCGGGGCGGAAGTAGGGCACAATGGGTATTTCTTTGCCAACGTGGCAAGGTATTTCGGCTGTAACATTAAAGTCGGTGGGACGATTTTCCATGCAAGCCACAGCTGTGGCATAGGGCGATTGGAAGTGGAGCACCACGTCAACCTCGGGACGTTCGCGCATCACACCGAGGTGAAATACGCTCTCCATTGAGGGTTTCACGCCATTAAGCACTGTGCCGTCGGGGCGGCAGATTGACACCTTCTCAGCTTGAAGGTTTGGCACCCACGAGCCGGTGCCTGATATGAGGACTTCGTCGTCGCTGATGCGCCACGACAGGTTGCCTGAGCTGCAAATGGTGAGTCCGGCATCGCCCACGCGGTGGGCCATAGCCAAAAATTGCTCTATTTGTTTTTGTGTAGCCATAAT
>CAYSLD010000117.1:0-6413 GCA_964431795.1 uncultured Bacteroides sp. | reverse complement strand
TCGTAATTTCGTGGAATAATTTTAAAACCCAACCGACATGATAATTATAGGTATTGCCGGTGGCACCGGCTCAGGCAAGACCACAGTGGTCAACAAAATCATCAATTCGTTTCCTGACGGAGAAGTCGCTGTCATCCCTCAAGACTCATATTACAAAGACTCAAGCCACATTCCGCCGGAAGAACGCAGCAAAATCAACTTTGACGAGCCGGCCGCTATAGAATGGACATTGCTCGAAGCTCACCTCAATGAGCTGCGCAAAGGCAACGCCATCGAGATGCCTACCTACTCTTATCTGACTTGCACCCGCCAACCCGAAACTGTGCGCGTGGAGCCCCGCGATGTTGTGATTATCGAGGGTATACTCGTGCTCAACGAGCCGGAGTTGCGCGAGCAAATGGACGTAAAAGTGTTTGTTGACGCAGATGCCGACGAACGCCTCATTCGTGTTATAGCTCGCGACTGCATACAGCGCGGACGCACACCGCAAATGGTGATTGACCGCTACCAAGATGTGCTCAAGCCCATGCACATGCAATACATTGAGCCGTCAAAACGCTATGCCGACCTCATCGTGCCACAAGGCGGCAGCAACACCGTAGCTATTAATTTGCTCACTGATTATATTGAGAGTCGTCTCAATAAAAGCCTTAATAAATGATTTTCTCTATATTCAAAAAGAAGCACGATGAAGTGCCTGAGATAAATGTGAATGCCGACACCGAGTCAATCGAGGTCACCACTCCTATCGACCGTCAACCCGTAGAAGTAGCCAACACCGAGTTGGTGCTTGACAACCAACCCGACGAGGACACAGAGCCGACCGAGGCCGAACCGGAGCAGAAAATGGTGCTTCGCACTGACGATTTGGTGAAGATATACGGCAAGCGCACTGTTGTTGACCACGTGTCGATAAACGTGACACAAGGTGAGATTGTTGGTTTGCTGGGCCCGAACGGTGCCGGTAAGACCACTACATTCTACATGACCACAGGCCTCATCAAGCCAAACCAAGGTCGCATCTTCTTAAACGACCTCGACATCACCGGATATCCGGTTTACAAGCGCGCACAAAACGGCATTGGATACCTCGCACAAGAGGCATCTGTGTTCCGCAAACTCAGTGTTGAAGACAACATACGTGCCGTGCTCCAGATGACGAAAAAGCCAAAGGAATACCAACGCGAAAAGCTTGAAAGCCTCATTGCCGAGTTCAACCTGCAAAAGGTGCGCAAAAACCTGGGCGACCAACTCTCAGGCGGTGAACGCCGACGCACAGAGATAGCACGTTGCTTGGCCATCGACCCGAAATTTATCATGCTCGACGAGCCCTTTGCCGGTGTTGACCCTATTGCCGTTGAAGATATACAACAAGTGGTGTATCACTTGCGCGAAAAGAATATCGGCATACTCATCACCGACCACAATGCCCCCGAGACTCTCAGCATCACTGACCGTGCATATTTGCTTTTTGAAGGTCACATACTCTTCCAAGGCACAGGCGAAGAACTTGCCGACAATCCTATTGTCCGCGAGAAATACCTAGGTAGAAACTTCGTTTATCGCCGCAAAAACTTTGATTGATTTTATGAACAACGGATTTTTTCGCGTAGCTGCCGCCACGCCCCGCGTGAACGTTGCCAACCCCGCAGCAAACGCCAACAATATTATAGCATTAGCCACACAACTTAACAGCGAAAAAGTGGCACTTGCCGTTATGCCCGAAATGTGCGTAACCGGATACACTTGCGCCGACTTGTTTCACAACTCAGTGCTGCTCGACGAAGCTAACCGTGCACTTGAACACATAGCACAATCAACAGCCGAGCTCAACATTGCTATTGTTGTGGGTATGCCCATTGTGCTTTGCGGCACGCTATATAATTGCGCCGTGGCCATACACCATGGTCAATTGTTGGCCGTAGTGCCCAAGTCGTACATCCCGAACTATAACGAGTTTTACGAAAAGCGTTGGTGGCAATCGGGCGCAGACATTGAGCTACAAGAGATTTCCGTTATCGGTCAAACTGTTGTGTTTGGCGTAAAACAGCTCATACAAATCGACGGAGTGAAAATAGGCATGGAGATATGCGAAGACTTGTGGACTCCGATACCGCCCAGCTGTGCAGCATCGCTTGAAGGCGCAGAGGTCGTTGTAAACCTATCGGCCAGCGATGCACTCATTGGCAAATATGATTATTTACTCTCATTGGTAAAACAGCAATCGGCGCGTTGCTTGTGCGCATACGTCTATGCCTCGGCCGGCTTTGGCGAATCGTCAACCGACCTCGTGTTTGACGCCATTGACCTAATTGCCGAAAACGGCACCATGCTTGCGCAATCAAGTCGCTGGAACGGCGATGCCACCTATGTTTGCGCAGACGTAGACATACACGCAATACGCCGCGATCGCATGCACCTCATGTCGTTTGCCGATTGCCGACGCAAAACCGGCGAAGGCGGATACATCATCACCGAGTCGGAATACACCGCCAATAGCGACGACACATCGGTGCTGCGCCACATCAGTCGCACCCCGTTCGTACCATCAGCACACGACGACATCAATCGCCGCAGCTCTGAAATTATAAACATACAAGTGGCAGCGCTTGCTCGTCGACTTGACTTCACCCATTGCCACAGCCTTGTTGTGGGCATCTCGGGCGGCCTCGACTCAACACTCGCCCTACTCGTTGCCGTGCGCGCTTTTGACCGTCTCGGCCTTGACCGCAGCGGTATCACCGGTGTCACTATGCCCGGTTTTGGCACCACCGGCCGCACATACAACAATGCCATTGATTTGATGAAAGCATTGGGAGTGACCATTCGCGACATCTCGATTGTGCCGGCCGTAAATCAGCACTTCAGCGACATAGGTCACGATGCCAATGTGCACGATGTGACTTACGAAAATTCGCAAGCACGTCAACGCACCTACCTGCTCATGGACATTGCCAACCAAACTAACGGCATGGTGCTTGGCACCGGCGACCTCTCGGAGTTGGCACTCGGATGGGCAACATACAACGGCGACCACATGTCAATGTATGGCGTAAACGCCGGTGTACCCAAAACACTCGTGAAATATCTGGTGCGCTGGTTTGCTGATAACGACAGCAAAGTCACCACCTTGCTCAATGACATCATCGACACACCAATCAGCCCGGAGCTTATCCCCGCTCAGCCTGATGGCACTATAAAACAAAAGACAGAAGATTTGGTTGGACCGTATGAGTTGCACGATTTCTTTTTGTACTACACACTTCGCTACGGATTTGCGCCCAAGCGCATTTACTTTTTGGCCAAGCACGCTTTTAACGATGCATACAGCGAAGATACTATCAAACATTGGTTGAAAACATTCTGTCGCAGATTTTTCAATCAACAATTCAAGCGTTCATGCATGCCCGACGGGCCCAAAGTTGGTTCGGTTTGCTTGTCACCACGCGGAGATTGGCGTATGCCCAGCGATGCCGAAGCGGCAGCATGGCTCAACGAATGTGAATCACTATAAACACACAAACAATGGCAAAACAAGACTACATCCTAAAAAACCGAGAATGGCTGCAAGCAAAAAGCCAAGAACCCGGAGTGCAACTTATAGATAAAGGAATATATTATAAGGTGCTCAAGAAAGGCAACGGCGCCTCGCCAAACCGCAACAGTGTGGTGACCGTGCACTACATTGGCAAGACCATCAACGGCAAGCAATTTGACAGCAGCCGAGGTGGTGCTCCGGCAGCATTCAGGCTGCGCGACCTTATACCCGGCTGGGTGATTGCTTTGCAGAAAATGCACGTTGGCGAGCGCTGTGAGCTATACATTCCTGCCGAGATGGGCTATGGCAAGTTTTCGCAACCGGGCATACCCGGCGGCTCAACACTCATCTTCGACATCGAGCTCATTGCAGTAAACTGAGGCTCACTAGTAGTTAATCAGCGAAGCTATATCTGTGAGGTTGATAGCACCTTGCACCACAACCACTTGCATATTTTTTTTATCCTTTTTGACGATGAAAAGTTTAGATGCAACGCCGGTGTAGTCATCAATCACACCGAGCACCTGTGTGTTGTTATCACCGTTAGGCGAGTCAACAATAGTTTGCACATTGTATGTTTTAATCACTTTTTTGAGGGCCTTCTGTATTTTTTTCACCTTGCCCTTATTGTTTACAGTTTTAACAACTTCAACAGACGAGATATTATTGATGATTTTGCTAATATCAATCTGAGAGTCGGCGAGAGCACCGGCTGAGGTGCCAACCAATCCGGTTGCAAGCTTGAGCATTGTGGGGCCGACAAAAGTTGTTTGTATCTTTGTGTCGTCAGTCAAGTCTGAAAATAAGCGAGTTTGCGCATTAATTTTTGCAGGGAGTGCTAAAGCAAAAAGCAAAATAATGACTTTAAAAATCTTCATCATTTCAGTATTTTTTAAGTTTTTATGTTGTTTGTATATCTAAAACGCAACAAAGTTAGCATTTGTAATAGAAAAATGCAAAAAATATAGTATTTTTCTACTTTAGCTGAAACTTTCAAATTATAAGCAAATCACCCCACTCACATTAAATATTGTTAATTACAGCGCCCTGATATTGATAATTTGAAAATATTGCGTACTTTTGAGCGTCAAATTTAAAATATGACATTTCTAAAACAACCACCATAAAAATAATCCATTAAAAAACAATAACAACCTACCATGAACAAAGCTATAGAGCTTAATAAAAACGAGCTTGTGCAATTTTTGCAAAAGCCCATGCGTGACTTCACACGCGAAGACATCATCCGTTTTATCAGCGAGAACGACATCGAAATGGTAAATTTCATGTATCCCGCCGGCGACGGTCGTCTCAAAACCCTAAACTTCATCATCAACGACTTAGCCTACCTTGAGACAATACTCACACTTGGCGAACGTGTTGATGGTTCATCATTGTTCCCGTTTATAGCAGCAAGTTCAAGCGACTTGTACGTACTGCCCCGCTTCAGCACTGCCTTTGTTGACCCGTTTGCACAAGTGCCCACAGTCACAATGCTCTGCTCATTCTTCGACAAAGACGGCAATCCGCTTGAGTCATCACCCGAACACACCCTGCACAAAGCATGCGTTGAATTCACCCGCAGCACCGGACTCAAATTTCAATGCATGGGCGAACTTGAGTATTACGTAATCAAGGCCGATGACGGCACATTCCCCGCAACCGACCAGCGCAACTATCACGAGTCGGCACCGTTTGCCAAATTCAACGATTTGCGCGTGCTCAGCATGCAGTACATAGCACAAACCGGTGGCCAAATCAAATACGGCCACAGCGAGGTTGGCAACTTCACTCTCGACGGCGTGATTTACGAGCAAAACGAAATAGAATTTTTACCTGTAGATGCAGAGAATGCAGCCGACCAACTTATGTTGGCAAAATGGGTGATTCGCAATCTCGCATGGCAATATGGCTATGACGTGACATTTGCGCCCAAAATCACCACCGGCAAAGCAGGCTCAGGCCTACACATACACATGCGCATGGTAGACCAAGAAGGTCACAACATGATGCTCAACAAAGACCGCAAGCTCAGCGACATTGCCCGCCGCGCTATAGCCGGCCTCATGAAATTGGCACCTGCAATCACCGCATTCGGCAACACCAACCCCACATCGTATTTCCGCCTTGTTCCCCATCAAGAAGCACCCACAAACGTATGCTGGGGCGACCGCAACCGCTCGGTTTTGGTGCGCGTGCCTCTTGGCTGGACATCAGAAAAAGACATGTGCGCCGAGCTCAATCCCGGCACTGCAGAAATCAATCTCGACACCTTCCAAAAACAAACTGTTGAAATACGTTCGGCTGACGGATCGGCTGACATCTACTTGCTCATGGCATCGCTCGCCGTTGCTCTACGCTATGGCATAGAGTTGGAAGACGGACTGAAAGTAGCCGCAGACACATACGTAGATGTCAACATCCACAATGCCGAAAATGCTGCAATACTTGAACGCCTTGCTCAACTTCCAGTTAACTGCGCACAATCAGCAGATTGCCTCGACAAAGCACGCAGCGTGTTTGAGGCACAAGGCATATTTGACAGCGCTATGATTGACGATCAAATAAAGAAACTCAAAAGCTATGATCAAGCCGAAGCTGATGCAGCAATGCACAACGACGTTAAAATGCAAAAGATAGTTACCCGCTACTTCCACTGCGGATAAAACGCACCTACCCTCACTTAGCAAAACCAAAATTCAATTTACCATAGTCAAGTGCGCTACAAACAGCGCAAAAGCCGGTTCGCGCGAGCGGACCGGCTTAAAATATATTAAGAGTAGTGATACAATGGCGAGTAAATGCAAAAAATAGTGGCATAATTTGGTAAATTCAGAAAAAATTGCTTACTTTGCACTCTGTTTTATGGCTCATC
>CAYSLD010000116.1:0-6436 GCA_964431795.1 uncultured Bacteroides sp. | reverse complement strand
TGAAATGTAACGTTTGTCAACATTGTATAGGTCAACGAGCATAATCACGCCAACAGCAGCTGCGCCAAGTGCCTTGTTGAGCTTTTTGGCAGCAACAAGGAGCACCACTCCACCGCCGAGCACAAGGATGATGAGCGAGCGGAATGCATCGGCGCTAACCATGCCATAGCGCAATGTCTCGATATTTGCAAGTGTAGCTTTAAAGGCATCTTGCACCTCATCGGGATATTGTCCAAGTTGAGCGCGTGCGCTATCGAAATACTCAAGTTCGTCGGCGCTGAATGCCGAGCCGAAAATTGACGGTGCGCACCAAGCCAACAGGCAAATCAAGATTGGCAAGCCAAAGGCTACGGCCAACTGTATGCGATATTTTTTGAGTGCATTTTCTTCGGTGAAGAGCTGTTGCAAGGCCAAAGCGCCAAGCAACGGCATGCATAACGATGCAATGACCAGGGCCGTCTCTGCCGCGCGAAATTTATTGTAGAGCGGCACATTGTATATCATGAAGTCGGTGAGCGCCTCAAAGTGATTACCCATAGCCAAGAGCACAGAGAACAGTGTCATCACTGCCAATGCCCATTTCATCGGGCCTTTCACTATCAAGCAGCCGAGCAAGAAAAGTGCGCACATCAGAGCACCAACATAGAACGGGCCGTTTGTCATGCCTTTACCACCGAAGTATTGGCCGAATTGAGGTATGAGTCCGAATATGTCATCTTCTTGCATGTCGTAGGTATAAGTAGAAAGCTTATCGAGCGACAACAAGGTGTTTTGTCCTTGTTCGGGGCGTATTGTTGCGCCACCTTTCACGTTGGGTATGAGCAACGAGAACGACTCAGATGGGGTGTTGCTCCAACCACCGATTTCTGATTTAGGCAGGCCTCCGGTGGGGCGTTCACCTTGTTCGGCATCGGATACGGCAGTCTCCGATTTGAGCTCACTCTGAGCACGTTTTGTCTCTTTAGCGTACTCGTATGTATTGTATAAGCTGGGCGAATTTGCGCCAAGAGCAAGCATACCGGCTACGAGCAGTGTAGCCGAGCCTACAAGCCAACTTTTCATCGCCTTGTTGCGAATGGCCACAACAAGATAGCCAATGGCAAGTGCTGCGAGCAAATATAGCGAATAATATGTGATTTGCGGGTGATTGGCATTTAACTCAAGCATAGCAAATAGTGCCATCAGTGCACCACCGCTCAGCCACTTGCCGCGATAAGCCAGCACAAGCGCGCCAACAGTTGGCGGCACAAAGGTCAAGGCCAGGAATTTCCAGATATGACCGGCGCCGATGATGATAATGAAGTACGATGAAAAGCCCCATGCCAACGCAGCAATAAGGGCATACCACCAACGCATTTTCAAGCAATAGCAGCAAATGAGCATGCCAAACATCATCATAAACAGCAAGTTGCTGGGCGAGGGCAAGAACAAACCATATATGCTGTTCAGCCAAGTGAACAGCGAGTTTGACGGATAGTCCGGCGAGATTTGGAAGGTGGGCATACCCGAGAACAATGAGTTTGTCCACAACGCTTTTTCGCCGGTAGCTGCTGCATACGCGCGGCCTTCTTCGCCGTTAGCGGCACCCTGCTGCATATCGTGCTGGGCCAGAACATTTCCCTCAAAGTTATCGGGAGCAAAAAATGCGATTGAAACGATGGCCATGATAGCCATTGAAACAATGAAACCCCAGACTTGCGGTTTGTGCAATGCCTGTTTCAGGTCAGTAATGATGGTGTTTAAGCTCATACTTTTAATTTTAACACTGCAAAAGTACAAAAAAAAGAGTAACGAGTAAAAAGTATGCAGTAAAAAGTAAAACAATCGGCCCCGGCTCGCGATGCGAGTCGGGGCTGATTTTGTAGTCTATGAGTGATTGGGCGAGATTATTCGTCCCAAGTGCAGTCGATGGGTTCGAATTGGCCTACGCCAACAACGCGGAAGCGAGCGGTGCAGCTGTTCGATGTGCCGGTGTAAGCTACGAAATTGATAGTGTAGATTACGTCAATTCCATCAATGGGCTTGGCATCGGGGTGGAGAGTGGCCAAAGCGCCGGGCATAACCTCGTTCATGAAGCGTGATTTCATGAGTGCTACAATTTCGTCGTCGCTCATGTCTCCGTATTCTGCGGGATATTGAGTTTTAGCAGCCGAAGCGCGAAGGTCTACGTTACCTTGGTAAGCAGAAGCGCCTGAGTAGTACTCGTTGTTACCGTAGCTTGAAACGTAGTATTTACCGCTCTTAAGGCTAGTGTCGCCAAGGGGTTTGCAGATATTCTCATACACCCAGTCAACGCAAGCTTGGAAGTAGGTAGTGCTGAGCTCTTGGTTTTTACCTGACGGAAGAGTGATTGTCACGTTGGGGTCGTACATCCAAGTGCCACCGGTGAGAACAAATTGAGTTGTCTCGGTGACGATGCCGTCGTTGAGCACCCACTCAGTGCCGTTGTATATGTATTGGTCGCAAGCCAAAGACGAAGCGCTGCCGTTGTAGTAAGTGTAAACAACGTTTTTGGTGTCGTCAGCTTGAGCATACGGGAAGTTTGTTTTGAGATACGTGGGCAAGTATTTTGCAGGCTCAGTGAGGTTTTTGTATGTTTGACCCATTGCAGTGTAGTCAGCATCGTTGAGCACAACAAAGCCTGAAGCTACAGTCCATTTGCTATCGTTGTAGTAGTAGAGAGCATTGACTTTGCTTGTGGGCACCTCAGCTGCAGCAGCGCGATAGATTTCGCGTTTAGCTTTGCGAGCGGGAGCGTAAGCTTTGTCACCGATGTGAGTAACAACGAAGTTGCAGTATTTACCGCCACTTGCAGCAGCGATGAAATAACCTTTGATAGTTACGGTTGCGCCATCGGTGAGAGCTTCTTTTTGAGCTGTAGTTGCGCCGTATACGCTGCCTTTAGCAGTGCTTGCACCGTCAACAACAATGTTTACGTTGTTACCGCTAACAGCAACAGTACCGGTGATTTGAGCATACACTGCAATAGCGTTGTCAGTGCGAGCACCGGCAGCGTCAAGACCGGCACCGTCATATACGGTAGCAGTGGGATAGGTCACTGATTGAGTGCCGAGCACAGTTACTTCAGCTGACGAACCGGTGACTTGGAAACCTTTGTTGTAAGCACCGATAGTGCCGTCAACTTGGAGTTGAGTGCCGATGGGGTAAGTTGTAGAGTCGTACGACGAGCCCATGTACACAAAGATTGAGCCAGAGTTGTCGGTGATGATGTAGCCTTGTGCGCAAGCTGCGGTCACTACGCCTTTGATTGAGTAAGAGCTATTGAGCTCAACGCTACCGATAACAGAGGTAGGTTCGAAAGATGAAGAGCTACCACCGTCAACGCTGCCAAACACGGGTTCTTGGTCAGATACGTTGTACGATACCAACATGTAAGTGCCTTCGGCGCAAGTTTGTTGCTTGAGCACTGTGGGGATGTATTTAGTAGCTGCATGTGAGGGAGCGAAAGCGCTGATGAAGTTATCATCGCTGCCCCAAACGGTTTGATAGTCAGCCTCGGTGAGTGTGTAAGTTTTTGCTGCAGCAGCTGCATCAAGTTCAGCGGGCAAGCCTTGCGAAACATTGTAGGTGAGTTTCACAGCCGAGCCGTCGGTGAGGGTGAAGTAGCTGAAAGAGCTAGAGCCCAAGAATGCGGGCACATATTGAGCAGCGGGGATTTGGTCAGAGAAAGCTTTGCGAGTGCCAACAGCCGAGAGAGCGGCTTTGAGTTCGTCGCCGGCAAGTGCCACGTTTGTAGAGTTGCTGGCAATTGAAGCGTAGTCGGCAGCAGTGAGAGTATATTCAATAGTTTGAACATTAGTCAGAGCGCTGCCGTTCTGATCTTTAAAGCCGTCGAGATCGTTATTCCAGGCGTTTTCGTCACACCCGGCAACGGTTGATGCCACTGCGACAGCCACAAGCGATTTGAGAATTATATTGCTTTTCATTGTGAAAAATGTCAATTAGGTGTGTGAAAAATTAGAAATTAACACGCAGTTTCAAAGAGTAAGTGCGGCCAAAGTTGTAGAATACGTAGTAAGCGTTATCCCAAGTGCCGGTAGTGCTTGTGCTGGTTGTAGCATCGATTACGTATTTGTAGTCGAAGAGGTTTTGCACATTACCTGAGAGGATAGCATTTACACCGCCGATTTTGAATTTGTATGAAGCGTTAAGGTCGAGTTGGTTGCCCCAAGGAATACGCCAGGGGTCAGCCACGTCGATTGTGCCGTTGGCAGTGTAGCTTGATGACGATACAGAGTAGTCAGAGTAGTTGCGAGCTGAAGCAGTCCAGTCAGCACCGATGCGGAAGCCTTCGAAGGGGCGGAAGGTAACACCGATAGCGCCGGTTGTTTGAGCTGAGCCACCGACTTTCACACCTTTTTGGTTGAGTGTGGCGTGGGCATGGTCTTCGGCAAGGATGCCTGAAGCTACGACACCTGAGAGGGTTTTAAGAGGCTCACCGTTTTGGTTGTAGAAGTAACCAACGGCATTGCTGTCCCAGATGTAGTCACCGAGAGAGAGCATACCATTAAGTTCGAACCATTTCACGGGCGCATAAGTGAAGTTAAATTCGAGACCCATGTGACGAGCGTCAACACCGCCCATGTTCATGTAGTAGCGGTCGCCGGCATGTTCACCGGTTTCGATTGTACCTGAACGAGTGGTAGTTTTGTCGAGCCATTTGGTGTAGTAAGCATTAGCAGTAGCAGAGAATACATGTGAGCTGTAGCCATAGCCAACTTCAAACGACATAACTTTTTCGTTGAGGGGGTTGGGGTTAGCGGCGTTGCTCACTGATGAGCTAAGGAATACACCTGAAGAGAAGAAGGGAGCACGGCTGATGTAACCAACGTTAGCGTACACGTTGTTGTGACGGTCGAAGTTGTAGTTTACACCGAATTTAGCGGTACCACCGATGAAGTTGTAAGTTTTTGACTTAGCGTGAGCTTCGTCGTAGTAGTAGTGGTCAATGCGTTGATAGCCGGTGTTGCTCAACGAGCCTGAGAGCACGAGGTTGAGTTTTTTGTCGAGCATAGAATATTCGGCTTGAGCATAAGCACCTTCTTGTATAGTTTTGCCGTCGTAGTTACGATAAACAATGTCGCCTACGCCAAGTTTTTCGTATTTCCAGTTGGGGTCGGCAGCTGCAGCATTGTTTTCGACAAGCACGTTTTTACGATAGCTATCGTCCATGAAGTATTCACCGCCGTAGAGGTCAACAATTTTATTGTTGTGGTGGCCAATGTAGTAGCGCATGTCAATACCACCGGTGAAGCTGAGTTTGTTGTCAAAGAACTTGTTGTTGTAGGTTGAAACCAAGCCGTACCAGTTGTGAGAGTTGTTACTTTGGCTCATCACCATGTTTGAACCGGTGGTTGAAGCGGCATTCATTTCCTCAATTTTGTTATAGGCGAAAGTGCCGTCTTCGTTGCGGAAGAGGGTATTGGGGATACCGTTGGTAGCGCCGTACCAGCTAGAGTAGCTGATGCTTGTGCCGTTGTAAGTGCCACGACCTTGACCGCTGTAACCGCCACCACTTGCTATAGACATATACAAGGTGGTAGACAACGATGATTTGTTGTCGATTTGCCAAGTGTGAGCGAGAGAGATTTGAGGTTTGTGATAAGTATTTAGGTTTGAGGTGCGGAGGTTACCGTTGCTGTCAAAACCGTATGTGGGATTGTATTTGTATTTGTCATCACCACGCATGGCATTTTTAGCATAAGTATCATACTGCATGATAGTCAAACCGTCTTGGCTAGAACGTTTGTTGTGCTTTTGGGGAGCGCCAAATGCAGTCAATGACAATTGGTGAGCGTCGTTGATGCGTTTTGACACGTTCACGAAGTAGTTGTAAGAGTTAAACCAAGTGCCTTGCACATAGCCGTCACCCCATTTGCGTGAACCCAAAACAGTAACAGCCCAACCGTTTTTCATCAAGCCGGTTGAAACTTTCATACCGATATTGTTCATACCGTCGTTACCGAGGCCGTACCACACAGAGCCGCCTTTTTCAGCGTCGAGTGAGCGGGTGGTGATGTTGATAGTACCACCAACAGAGGGCGCTGAAAGGATAGCAGCACCGAGACCGCGTTGAGTTTGAATGTTTGAAGCTACGTCGCTAAGACCGGCCCAGTTGCTCCAGTAAACGCCGCCCCATTCCATATCGTTGATGGGCACACCGTTAACAAGCACAGCAACGTTAGCGCTCTTGAAGCCACGCATATTGATTTTAGCGTCGCCAAAGCCACCACCGTCTTTAGTTGCCCATACACCGGGAGTAGTTTTCAAAATTTCAGGGAACTCTTGGTTACCGAGCTTGAGGTCAATGTCAACGGCATTGATCTGTGAAAGAGCTACAGGAGTTTCGCGAGTGCGTGCCAACGACTGAGTGATCACAAAGTCAGCGAGCATTTCAGTTTGTGGCTCGAGGGCA
>CAYSLD010000115.1:0-6584 GCA_964431795.1 uncultured Bacteroides sp. | reverse complement strand
GCGCAATGTTTTTTGTTTTGTCGGGATTTTTGCGTAAATTTGTAGGTAACATTTAAAGAAGCGTGGGCGGGCGCCTGTATGCCCCCTTTGGCGATTGAAATTTATATGAGTTTTGACTTCAAAAAATTCTCGGTGAACGATGCTAATTGTGCTATGAAAATTGGCACAGACGGAGTGTTGTTGGGTGCTTGGGCAGATGTTGCCGGTGCTCGCAGCGTGCTCGACATCGGAGCCGGGAGCGGTTTGGTGGCACTCATGGTGGCACAGCGCAATGCCGAGGCGGCAATTGTTGCCGTAGAGGTTGATGCCGGAGCTGCGGCCGACTGTGCGGGCAACATTGCAGCGTCGCCATGGAGCGAGCGCATTGTGGTGCACACCGGCGACTTTGCCGACTACACCCCCACCCAACCGATAGATTTGATTGTCAGCAATCCGCCATTTTTCACCGAGGCCTTACGTTCGCCGTCGGCCTTGCGTGCACAGGCGCGGCACGAGGCGGGATTGTCGCCAAAGACGCTGATAGCGTATGCATCGCGTGTGTTGGCTGCAGACGGCAGCTTGGCAATGATCACACCATGCACAGATGCCGACAACATACTCTATACGGCAGAGATGGCGCACTTGAAATTGCGCCGCTGCACTGAGGTGGTGATGCGACATGGTGACGAGCCTACGCGCATGCTCTGGCAGTTTTGTCGCAAGGATGGCCACGTGGCTAAGGCGACACTCACGCTGCGAGCCTCGGCGCGCGAGTGGACAGATGAATATCTGCAGCTCACCTCCGCGTTCTACATTAAAACCCCGAAAATCTAACTTCTGCACTAAAAAATCAATCATTAAGATATGAAACTATCACTCACTCTTGGCAAGCGATTAATCTTGTTTATATGCATCACACTGCTATGTTTTGTTGTCACCTCGGCAATAGTAGGCTTCATAGTGTACAAAGCCGGCGTTGACTCAACACCGATGATGCGCATAGCCGCGGTGCTGCAAGATTTGCTGTTATTCATACTCCCGGCCATAGTGACCGCGCTACTTATCACCCGCCTACCGGCAACATTTCTTGCCGTAGACCGCAAGCCGCACGCACAGACGTTGGTGTTGGCCGTGTGCACAATGATTGTTTCAATTCCGGCAATGGATGCGCTTGTGGCGCTAAACGATAGCATAACTTTTCCGGAGAGCCTCAAGGCTCTAGAGATGGCTATGCGCCAAGCCGAGGAGAGCGCTGCACAGAGTGTGAATGCGTTGCTGGGCGAAGGTTCGGTAGCGTCGATGGTGGTGAGTGTGCTGATAGTAGGCGTGCTTGCCGGATTTAGCGAGGAGATATTTTTTCGCGGCGCCTTTTTGCGATTGCTCACCACGGGCAAAGTGAATAAGCACTTGGCAATATGGCTTGTTGCCTTTTGCTTTTCGGCAATGCACATGCAATTTTTCGGATTTTTTCCGCGTCTGCTTTTGGGTGCCTACTTTGGCTATCTGTTGTGCTGGAGCGGTTCGTTGTGGCTGCCCATAGTCATGCACGCGCTCAACAATAGCATCTACGTTGTGAGCAACTGGGCATCAGGTGGCGAACAGGCCGCGCTCAACACCGGCAACGACAATATAATTATGGTGTGCGTGAGCATAGCACTCACGGCAATAGGCATATATCTCACCCACAGAACAACAAAACATAAATAACAACATAAATCACTACAAAGCAACAAAATGAAAACTTTTAAATCAATCTCATGCGTGTTGCTCGCAGCAGCATCAACGCTCACCACGTTTGCCGACGAGGTGCAAGGGTTTGTGCACGAGCAATCAGACACAGACGGTTATGAATGGCCCACCGACACACAAGTGCGCGAAAAGCTTGACCAATGGCAAGATTTGAAATTCGGCGTATTGTTTCACTGGGGCTTGTACACCGTGCCCGGCATCGTAGAGTCGTGGTCAATCTGCTCAGAAGATGTAGACTGGATTAACCGCACAAACGATATGTCGTACGAAGAATACAAAAATTGGTATTTCGGCTTGAAAGACAAGCTCAATCCCACAAAGTTCAACCCCGAGCAATGGGCTGACGTGATGGACCGTGCCGGCATGAAATATATGATTTTCACATCAAAGCACCACGACGGTTTTTGCATGTACGACACAAAATACACCGATTTTTCAATTGCCCACGGTGCATTTGCCAACAATCCCAAACGCGATGTTGCTCGCTACGTGTGGGATGCATTCCGCAAACACGACTTCATGATCGGTTGCTATTTCTCAAAACCCGACTGGCACTGCAATTGGTTTTGGAACGAACACTTTGCTACGCCCAACCGCCACATTAATTATAAGAAAGATCGTCACCCCGACTTTTGGCAAAACTACCAAACATACACCCAAAATCAAATCAACGAGTTGATGAGCAACTACGGCAAGTTTGACATACTTTGGCTTGACGGTGGTTGGATCAGCGGCGACGACTTCAACCTTGACAGCGTGCTCGTTGACGTGCGCAAAAACAACCCCGGTCTTATTGCCGTTGACCGCACTATACGTGGCAAAAACGAGAACTATCAAACACCCGAACGCGGCATTCCCGCCACACAACTTCCCGTGCCCTGGGAGAGCTGCATACCCCTCAGCAACGACTGGGGTTGGGTGCCTAACGCTCCGTACAAATCAGCCCAATACGTGATTAATAGCCTTGCCGAAATCACAGCCAAAGGCGGCAGCTTGTTGCTTGGCATCGGACCTGATGCACAAGGTTTGATTGAGGACGAAATCATTGTGCGCACAAACGCAATCGGTGATTGGTTGAAGACCTACGGTGCTGCAATCTACAACACCCGCACCACTCCCGTTTACAACGACGGCAAAGTGTGGTTCACCGCCGACAAAAACGGCAAAACCATCTACGCAATCTATGCACTGCCCGAAGGCGAAAAACTTCCGTCTACCATACAGTGGAGCGGCAACGTGCCCACCGGCAAAGTTACTTTGCTCAACGGCAACCGCACACTTAAGTGCAAAAAGCAAGGCGACAAAGTGACTGTGACAGTGCCCTCAAACCTCAAAAACGAGCCGTTTGCGCTGAAGTTTGACATAAAATAGTCACTGACGAGTAACAATTATTATCATTTATAGCTATGAAAATTCAATATTTTCTTTCGGCAGCGTTGCTGGGTGTGAGCATGAACGCCCTGGCAGCGACTCCGCTATACAAAAAAGCCGATGCGCCCGTTGAGGATAGGGTTTCCGACCTGTTGCAACGCATGACCATCGACGAAAAAATCGGACAAGTATCGTGCCCCATGGGCTGGGAAATGTACACCAAGACCAAGAAAGGTGTAGTTGCCTCAGATAAATATAAAGAAATGATGCAAAAAGCGCCAATCGGCTCGTTTTGGGCAGTGCTTCGTGCCGACCCCTGGACACAAAAGACGCTTGAAAACGGACTTTCAGCCGAAGAAGGAGCAATAGCTCTCAATGCGCTGCAAAAATATGCAGTGACCGAGACACGTCTTGGCATCCCCGTGCTTTTCGCCGAGGAATGTCCGCACGGCCACATGGCAATCGGCTCGACAGTGTTCCCCACCTCACTCTCGCAAGCCAGCACATGGAACGACTCATTAATATATTATATGGGCGACGCTATTGCCCTTGAGACACGCGCACAAGGAGCAAACGTGGGCTATGGCCCGGTGCTCGACATAGCTCGCGATCCGCGTTGGTCGCGCGTTGAGGAGACATTCGGCGAAGACCCCGTGCTCACCGGCACACTCGGCTCGGCCTTTGTGAAAGGTATGCAAGGCACAAATGCTGCCGACGGCAAACACATCTACTCAACACTCAAACACTTCACAGCATACGGTATGCCCGAAGGCGGACACAACGGAGCACGTGCCACAACAGGTATGCGCCAACTCTTCTCGGAGTATATGCCCGCATTCAAGAAGTGTGTTGAAGCCGGAGCTGCAACAATCATGACCTCATACAACGCTATTGACGGCGTGCCCTGCACATCAAACAAGTATCTGCTCGACGATGTGTTGCGCCAAAAATGGGGCTTTGACGGTGTGATTTACTCAGACCTTTACAGCATTGACGGCATTGCAGGTATGCGCGTTGCCGCCGACAATAAAGAGGCTGCCGCCTTGGCATTGAAAGCCGGCGTAGACCTTGACCTCGGCGCTAATGCCTATACCAACAACCTCAAAAAAGCACTCGAAGAAGGATTGGTGAGCGAGGCCGAACTTGACAAAGCCGTGGCAAACGTGTTGCGTCTGAAATTTAAAATGGGTCTTTTTGAAAATCCGTACGTCGATGCCAAGACAGCGAAAAAGATTGTGCACAATGACAATCACGTTGCCCTTGCGCGCAAGGTTGCCGCACAAGGCACAGTGTTGCTCAAAAACAACGGTGTGCTTCCGCTCAAAAAAGACATCAAAACTATTGCCGTAATCGGACCGAATGCCGATGTGATGTACAACCAACTCGGTGACTACACCTCTCCGCAAGATTCTGCCCAGATTGTCACCATACGCCGCGGCATACAACAAGCTGTTAGCGCCGGCACAAAAGTTGTGTACGTGAAAGGCTGCGCCATTCGCGACACTGCCCAAACTGACATTGCCGCAGCCGTAGCAGCTGCCAAATCAGCCGACGCTGTTGTGTTGGCACTCGGTGGCTCAAGTGCTCGCGATTTCAAGACTAAATATATCGACACCGGCGCTGCCGTAGCTGACGAAAAAGCCGTATCAGACATGGATTGCGGCGAAGGCTATGACCGTAGCACACTCGATTTGCTCGGCGACCAAGTTGCTCTGCTCAACGCTGTTGCAGCAACAGGCAAACCTCTTGTAGTGGTTTATGTGCAAGGTCGCCCGCTCGACATGACAGTTGCAAATGAGAAGGCCGACGCGCTGCTCACAGCATGGTATCCCGGCGAACAAGGTGGCAATGCCGTTGCCGACATACTTTTTGGCGATGTAAATCCGGCCGGACGTCTGCCCATCTCTATACCGCGCGCAGTAGGTCAAATTCCGGTTTACTACTCACAAAGCTCTGACCACGCATACGTTGAAAATCCGAGTTCACCGCTCTTCGCATTTGGCTATGGTTTGTCGTACACCACATTCAGCTATGGCAACCTCACACTCACTGCAGGCAGCGGCGATGTGCTGCAAAAAGTGAGCTGCACAGTCACTAACACCGGTGACCGTGACGGCGACGAGGTGGTGCAACTCTACATCACTGACAATGTGGCCTCAGTGGCTTTGCCTCCGGTATTGCTGAAGGCATTTAAGCGTATCACGCTCAAAAAAGGTGAAACGAAGACAGTCACTTTCAACCTCACGAAAGATGACCTTTCAATATACAACTTCAACCTTGAGCAAGTTGTGGAGCCCGGCACATTCACAGCGAAAGTCGGCGCTTCGTCAGCTGACATCCGCCTCACCGGCACATTCACGCTGTAACCCCCACACACATAAATGCAAAAAGCTCGGCTTCAGAATTGTCTGAGGCCGAGTTTTTTTAGTATGCACAAATTTGTGCATTTCTAAAGTTTTTTGTTTCAGAAACTTTTATTATTTTTGCGGTATGAAGACAACCACGAGCAATAAGACCAACAGAGAACTGATTAGCTATGTAATGACAGCTATCATAGAGTTTTCGAAACGATATGGTTTATCTATACGTGAAGCTAGTAACTACCTCAACAAATTTAAGGGAATAGATTTTTTAGCTGAGTTTTACGATGTAGAGCATACTTTATCGTTCAATGACTGTGTGAATGATTTAGCTCAAATTTGTCGAAATAATGGCGGAACAATATCATGATTTTATACCACGGTTCATATACTCATATCGAAAAACCTGATTTAACAAAATGCTTGCCATACAAGGATTTTGGCAAGGGTTTTTATCTTACTGACATCAAAAAACAAGCTGAACGAATGGCCGAGAAAGTTGCCAAGATGCGAAATGGTACACCATACCTAAACATTTTTGATTTCGATTTTGAAACTGCACTAAAATCGGCACTAAAAATCAAGACATTCAACGAACCGAATGAGGAATGGGCTGAATTTGTAATGAAAAATCGAGATATGAATATTGCGCAACCATACCACAATTATGACATCGTTATTGGTCCGGTTGCAGACGATAATATTGCTAGAATTTTACGTATGTACACAGAAAACTTTCTAAGCAAAGAGCAATTACTTAGAGAGTTGACATTTGCGAAAGTTACTTCTCAATACTTTTTTCACACAGACGAAGCGTTAAAACTACTCACACGACTATGAATATTAATACTGCTAAATATTTATTTGAAGGTATTTCGGCTGACGTAGTTAGTTTTTTGGTTGAACGTGATAATTTGACACTACCTGAGGCAATATCAACATTTCATAACTCTAAAACTTTCAACGCACTCGAAGATTTTGAAACCGGGCTTTACATTGAAAGTCCGGCATACATATACACCCTACTAAAGTCGGAATTACAAAACGGCGTTTTTATGCCTGAGCCTTAGTTATTTGTTGCGGGCGGGGAGAGCCGAGGCGATAACGTCGTGCGACTCTTGCATG
>CAYSLD010000114.1:0-6746 GCA_964431795.1 uncultured Bacteroides sp. | reverse complement strand
ATGCCTTTTGATGAATTTCACAACATTAAAACAGTAGTAATTCTTATGACCAATAGCTTAAATAATAATCGCAATCAATATGACGGAGATCTAGACGCGAATACAATTAACGGTAAAGCAAAGAAACTAATTGAAGATTTGACAAATGGAGTAAATAAAGAAGAGGCAATAAGAGCATACATTAAGGGTGGCATTCAGACAAAAGATCATTATAAAGATCGTGCTGACGATGTTGAAATTATATTCTCTAAAGATGTAAATTACAATTCTTTTAAGGAGTGTAATGATGAATCAGACAAAATAATCAAAGAAGTTATTCGCAACAGCAAATGCTCAGATAAAAACATCGTTATTAACATCTCTCCGGGCACAAAAATCGTGTCATGTGTGATGGCTCTGAATTCCATTAAAGGCGAAAGACTTTTAGCGTATGTTACCCAAGGAGATAATCCTAAACTGTGCTTTGATGAGACGCCCAATGCATATCTTGTGCAATTTAATGATATTATTAATGAAAGGAATTAGGTGCTAAGATGTTTATAAATTTATCAAATCACCCCACCACAAAGTGGGAGTCAGCGCAGATCGATGCCGTGCCCAAGGAGTACGGACAGATAGTAGATTTGGCATTTCCAAACATACCACCTCAATTAGAGGCTGATGACGTAGCCGAATTAGCGAAAGAATATTTCGGAAAAATAGCGCAACTCGTTGGCACAGATACCGAAAATGCGGTTCACCTCATGGGCGAAACAGTGTTTGTGTATGCCTTGGCGACGTTGCTACTCAGGGCAGGATATACCGTTATGGCATCAACCACCGAGCGGATAGTGTCGTATGAAGGCGACACAAAAATTTCGACGTTTAAATTTGTGCATTTCAGACGATTCCCGGAGGTGTAAAGTTCAGAAGTTGCAGTATAGACAATAGTTCAGGAATTTTATTGGCAATTTATATTTTAGAGAATAGTTGGTAATTTCAATTATTTATAATATCTTTGCCGATAGGATATTTGTTCGATGGCAATTAGAAACTCAACGATTTGCCAAAGATACCTTAAATGATATAAGAACACATTTAATTTACTGAACATGAAGAAGATACTTCTTGTCTTAATTGCAATTATGATTTCGATTGCTGCTCAATGCCTACCGCAAAACAGTAGGCAGCGCAACACTATATATGTGCTTGATTGCACCGGCTCGATGGGAGGATATAACGGAGCGCCGGATATTTGGGCTCCGACAAAGGCATTTTTGAAGTCAGAGCTTGTAAAGACGGCTAAAGAGACGCCGAATGCACGAGTTGTGATACTTCCATTTCAGGACAAAGTTTTGACACCGATAAATGTTAATTTGCGCGACATTGCATGGCCACAGATAGAGGCAACCCTTGATGGCTATTTGAAAAATGTTACGGCAACAAATATTTGCGACTCTTGGCTTGTTGCCGAAAAATATTTAGATCCGTCGTGTGAGAACTACATTGTTTTGATGACCGATGGCCACGATAACATCGGCGGCACGGCAAATGAGGCACAACGCACAGCACGATTGTCGCAAATACTCCGCGATTTTTGCGGCAAATACGCAAATACAAAAGGTTTTTATGTTGAGCTCACACGTCAAGCCACGTTGCCCGAAGGCATAAAAGGGGTGATAGATCTTTGTCCGAGTTTATATAGCATAAATGCAGCAGAAGGCATACCGTCGTTTGGCTGTTGGTCAGACGATGTGATACATGTGAATACGCGCGACTTACCGGCAGACATCAACCTTGGTTTTTCGAATGCCGGCACATTCCCCGCACAGCTGCAGCACGGTGACAATCAATTTGTTAACGTCTCAATTAAGGGCGGCAAAATCAGTCAAGGGCGTATTGTGTTGCATATTGAGTCGAAATTTGGCGATGAAATAGAGAAGCTTAACCGGGCTATTGATGCGCCGGCCGTAGAAATGCCATACTCTATTGTCAGTGAAGATGTTATAATCACAAATCCGGACATCAGAATTGTTTTGCACACCACACCTATCCGTTCGCTGGATGTTGCCACAGACAACGGCAAATTAGCGGCGTCAGTGAAGCGTGTGAAACCGTTTCTTTGGATTAAGGGCAACGAATTTGACACATTGCGTTGGGATCTGAAGCCGGCATTTAGTGAAGAAGCGCGAAAAGATAACGGCGCTGTATTGTTTCAATTGAAATCAGCGTGCGATATGTCGAGCTACACCGTCCGGTATGATGGCCGAGAGCTGCAAGATAGTCTTATTGATATCCGACCTGACGGTGACGGCGTGATTGAAGTGATCATACCACAAAGTGCAAAAGACGACAAAGTAAATTTAGAGCTAAAAGAAGTGAATTCGCGCAGTATAGACCGCATAAACGGAGCACGGCCGGACAACACAACACTTACACTTGAAGGAGAATATACAACGTCAATGAGCGTTGTCGAAATTATATTTTGGATAGTCATCGGGCTGCTCGTGCTATTCCTCGTGTTGTGGTTTGCATTTATCCGCAATCAGAAATATCCGAAATTCACACGCGGCATAATCAACGTGCAATCGCCATACTTTGCATCAGTCAGAGTGAAAGGAGCACGCATGGTAGTGCTAAGTCCTCGCACACAAGCGCAAGGGTGGTTTGACAAATTGTGGCGCGGGCGCATCATATATCACGCAAATGCAGCATGGCCTTGCGAAGTGGAAATCACGCCAGCGGGCAAGAATATGCGTTTTCGCTGTCCGTCAGGACAACTTATATCCGATCCGAGTCCGCTGCTCACCCGAGGCGAGACATATAAAATCATAAATACCACAGACAGTACATCAACCATAGATATTAACATAAACTAGATAAATCATGATACCCAAACTAAAACGTACCCTATACATAGGGTTAGGCGGCACAGGCTATTTGACACTGTTGCACACCAAACGTGCGTTTATCGAGACGTACGGCGAGGTTCCACCGATGATCAAATTCCTTGCATTCGATTCCGACAAAAATCAGTACGAAAAATATTTGCTTAGTTCCGTCAACGGCGATATCAAATTCGACCCGGCCGAATCATCAGATATCATGGTCACACAATCAAAGGCAAAAGTAAGTAGAAATCGTGAAGATTTGAGTTGGTTGCCGGATCGCAATCTACCTGCCGTTGCTGACTTGGTAAACGGATGCGGTATGGTGCGCACAAACGGACGTGTAGCCTTTGCATTCAACTATCATAAATCACGCATGAACATACAGAATGCGCTTAATAAGATACGCAATCTCTCAAATGTTCATAACGATAAATATGAGCTAATATCGAATGACGTAGAGGTCAATATTGTTTTCTCAATAGCCGGCGGTACGGGTTCGGGAAACTTTGTTGATATGGCCTATTTGGTGAATGATATCTTTAGAGAGCAAGCGCTGCCCGAGACCTCAAAAGTTGTGGGATATATGGTGTTGCCAGATGTGTACGATGCACAACTCACATTTGGTAAAGAGCGGCTGCAGCCCAATGCCTGCGGATCGCTAATAGACTTGGATTATATGATGCATTTCGCATACGACAAAGAGACGCCTATAAACTATCTCACCGATCAACGCACACTGATAGGCCAACCATTTAACACCATCATCGCCATCAGCAATCGCAATCTCAATGGCAGCACAGTCAATAATTGCGAAGACTTGGCCGAAATGATGAGCATGGCCATGGTTGTTACCGCCGGTGAGCTATCAAGCGGTTTGGGGAGCGTGGCAAACAATCTTGAGCGCGACCGCATCTCCGGCTCATACGATATTGGCAACAAACGAGCTATTATGGGCACTTTAGGAATGAGCGAAATCACATTCCGCGCTACAGAGTTATCTAAGCTATATCAAGTGATGGCAGCACGTGAAATTGCTGCCGCACTGCTCAACCCCGGAAGCAATGCTAATATCGAAGCAAATGCATGGATTGACACCGAGCAAATACGCGAGAACAACGGCCAAGACCAAGTGATAGACTTCTTGTTGCCGAAAAATCCGAAATCCGTGCTTCAAGACATATATGATAAAGCCAATCCACAGGCCGACATAAATAACTATAGGAATTTACAAGGCGTAGCAGTTAATACCGACACGCTAAATGTCAGGATCAATGAGTTGGAGAAGCGCATAAAGCCCACATTCAGCAACAAAATACGAGCAATCGTAAATGCCAAAGGTCCGGTGTATGCTCAAGAGTTCGTAAACCAAGTGAAAGGGCAAATTGATATTTGCCTATCAGAGATGCGCAATGAACTTCAGGGATTTAATAATGCTATCACAGCACGAGAAAGTGCAATTCAAACTGCTATTGCAGAATATAAGTCTGCAAACGGCAAATTCTTTGGCAAAGCAAAGGCCGTGCAAGAAGCAGTAGAGACACTTTGTGAAGCTGTTAATTTTGCGGTAATCAATAATCGCGAAATACATCGTCGCAACGGAGCAATAACGTTCTATACCTGGTTGTTGCAAGAAATTTCAGAAGTTGACCAAAAACTCACAAATATCAAGGACAACATCCAAAATGCTTGTCAAATACTCAGAGAAAGCATCACCAAGATGACGAACGATTTAAATTCGGCACGCGGTTTGTTTGTTGTAGACCTCACTAAGCCATACATCAGTCAGGTGAATGTTCAACCTTCAGACGTGAATGTTAACCAATTTGCACTTTCACTGCCAGCAGGAGTAGAAATTTACAACTTTGACAATCTTAAGCCACAAACCGTGGCCGAGTATATGACAAATCACACCAATACGCTAAACTCAGGTGGGGTATGGGAATCAATGAGCGTAGAAGATGCTTTGGCAAAACTACCCAAAGAAGAAGTTGAAAAGATCATACAACGCGCCATCAGCTTATCAAGCCCGATGTGTCCACTAAACTATCGCGGACACATGAATCCGATGCTCAACAACTATTACTATGTAGGTGTGCAAGAGCAATCGTCAACCGGTTTGAGAGGCAAAATCATAGACTTTAACAATAGCATTGATGCCGGCGAAGTGCATGAAACATATTTTTCATCAATCGGCTCAAGAGACCGTATAGTGATATATCACCAATACGGAGTATTCCCCACTTATGCCTTAGCCGGTACGAGCAGCTATCGTCATGCACTCGACACCTTCATGTCGCAACCAACGGCTTTTTCATGCTTCATAGACGAAGACTTGCGCATAGCCATGCAGCGCGAAGGATTCTCTGTGCTTCCGGCAGAAAAGACCGACGACAGCATGGAGCTATGGGTGAAAGGTTTGATTTTCGGACTTATTTCGCGCGATGCAGACGGCACATACCGATATAAGGACGAGGAGAATGACGACATGGCTTTATTTGGGTATTGGACAACACTTGGCACACAATATCGCGATGAGGCATTCAAGAGCTTCAAGCGCGTGGCTACGAGCGTGCAAGAGCAATACGAAAAATATTTGAGCAATCGAGCCAAATCAGAAGGTCAAGATGCGATAAACGCTATACTTGCCGACGCTAAGTTAAACTATTTACAGAAATATTCGCTCAATGACCTCCAAGAGTCGGAATTTAACAATCCGCTCTACAAAGGTATAGTGCAACAACTCACAGCAGAGATTAAATACGTAAATAAAGAGATGTGATGTCACCAGGCATCGCACATGATCTTGTATGCAGCATATCACGCACATATTCATCGGGAAAGAATTGGTCACATTTCGTGACCAATTTGCAGCCACTTACCGCAGACTACATGAGGATTTTGAACACTCATTATTTTCTGCGATCTCATTGACGACAACCGACGCCGGTGATCTTGTTCTGTGCCCTGACGACTGTGATTGTCTGATTGATGACACAGTGATAGGCGCAGAAAATTATAAATCAGAGTTAATCAACTATTTTGAAGACATATACGGTCGGAAAGTAACCGTAGCACACCCCGGCAACCAATCGCTGGTAGTGGTGATATGGGCAAAACTTTACGATGACGATGTTACAGACAGCATAAGCAAAATAGTTGAAGCTTTGACCGGTTGCACCTCAAATTTCTACATAGAGCTAGCCGGATTCACACACGATGCCGTTTCGTGTTTCATACCAAACGCGAAAGATAGGTTGTCGCCGGATGTATACAAAAAACATTTTGACGATAATATAGCTAAGCTAATTGTGCTGCGGCCAAGACTTTCATCCTTCAGGTTGATAGCAAATCGCAATATGCAAAATGTGGCATTAGATCTCGATGACGACACATTGGCAAGAGTTTGTGCAGAATATTCAGCACTCATGTGCGAGCATTATCAAGCGATACATTCATCAGTTATTGACCACCAAACATGTCCGTTTGAAAGCTTTGGTGTATCGTCGATAATATTTGATTTGCAATACTATAAGCAATACATACGCAACCGTATTGTAATGGACAAATTACAAGGCGAAAACATTGACGAGCGCACATTTAACATAAATGCGTTGGCCAAGAAAACAAATCCGCTGCTGCAAGAAACGCTTGATCAAATACACAATTTTAACGATCAGGTTACGGGTGCGAAAGCATCACTTTCACTATCCAGCCAAATGACGACATCGAATGTTGTTGGAGAGATAGACAACAAACTCAAAGATATCGCCAAAGATTTGCGCGCTAAAATTGATGCATTGGTTGAGAATGGCTCAATTTCTGTTTTTGAAAGCGAAGCATTGTTGTGTTTGCTGTTAGGCAACGACTGCTCAATGT
>CAYSLD010000113.1:0-6753 GCA_964431795.1 uncultured Bacteroides sp. | reverse complement strand
GCCACATATAACTATGTGCAGCCCACGGTTGCGTGCATAGTGGCAATAATGTGGGGTATGGACTCATTCTCGGTGCTCAAAGCTTGCGCTATTGTACTAATCTTTACCGGTGTTTATCTGGTGACTAGAAATAATTAAAACAATTTAGTCGACTGAAAAGTTTGACGGAATTGTGACAAAATGGTAAAATATTAGCCAAAATCATAAAAAAGTGACACGTATATTTGTTTTTAATGTTATTTATGATTAATTTTGTGGGAGGTTTAAGGTAAAAAGATTGTGAACTATATACCTAACCTATTGTGTCACTTCAAAATCTATGAAACATGGCTAATAAATATTTGCCAAAAGCACAAGGTTTGTACAATCCCGAATGTGAAAAAGATGCATGCGGCGTTGGCTTACTTGTTAATATTCGCGGCATTAAATCTCACCAACTGGTAGAGAATGGCTTACAGGTGTTGGAACACATGGTGCACCGCGGCGCAGATGGCGCTGACGAGAAAACCGGCGATGGTGCCGGCATTATGGTGCAAATTCCACACGAATTTATTTTGCTGCAGGGTATAGCCGTGCCCGAAAAGGGTAGATACGGCACCGGACTCGTGTTCTTGCCCAAATCGCAAGAGGCTCAAGACATGATACTAAACATCATTGAGCGCGAAACTCTCGAGGCCGGACTGAGTTTCTTGCCCGTGCGCGATGTGCCCACCAACAACGAACAACTGGGACAGGTGGCGCGCAAGGCAGAGCCTGTAATTAAACAGATATTTATTGCCGACGAGGTGTCGAACGAGCCGCTCGAGCCGCGCTTGTTTGTGCTGCGCCGCAAAATCGAAAAGAAAATAGCCGAGTTGTCGCTCGACGAGAAAGGCGATTTTTACATCGTGTCGCTCTCGTCGAAAAACATAGTGTACAAAGGTATGCTATCGTCGCTGCAATTGCGCTACTACTTCTCAGACCTTATGAGCCCGCACTTCACCACTGCGATGGCTTTGGTGCACTCTCGCTTCAGCACCAACACATTCCCCACCTGGTCATTGGCTCAACCCTTCAGAATGTTGGGCCACAATGGCGAAATCAATACCATCCAGGGCAACCGCATGTGGATAAAAGCCCGCGAATGTGTGTTGCATCCGGCAAACTTCAGCGCCGACGACGTGACACCCATCATACAAGAGGGCATGAGCGACAGTGCTTCGCTCGACAATGTGCTTGAATTTTTCGTTATGAGCGGCATGAGTTTGCCTCACGCTCTGGCCATGCTTGTGCCCGAAAGTTTCAACGACAAAAACCCCATTTCTTCAGAACTTAAAGCTTTCTACGAATACCACTCAATACTTATGGAGCCGTGGGACGGTCCCGCCACCTTGCTGTTCAGCGACGGCCGTTATGCCGGCGGTATGCTTGACCGCAACGGCTTGCGCCCGGCTCGATACCTTATCACAAACAACGACACAATGATTATTGCCTCAGAAATGGGCGTGCTGCCCTTCGAAGCCTCTGAGGTGAAAGAAAAAGGCCGACTCTGCCCCGGCAAAATGCTCATGGTAGACATGGAGCAAGGCAAAGTGTTGCACGATGCCGAGCTCAAAGAAATGTTGGCAACAGAATTTCCTTACCGCGACTGGCTGTCGCGCAACCGCATAAAACTTGACAAGATAAACTCAGGTCGCAAAGTGTCGCAAACCGTTGACGACTTCAACCGACTGCTCAAAACCTTCCTTTTCAACCGCGAAGAGGTGGAGCGCATCATCACACCGATGGTGGCCGAAGGCAAAGAGCCGGTAAACTCTATGGGTAACGACACTCCGTTGTCAATTTTCAGCGACCAATCGCAAACTGTGTTCAGCTATTTCCGCCAACACTTTGCACAAGTCACCAACCCGCCTATCGACCCGCTGCGCGAGGAGTTGGTGATGAGCCTCACTACTTATATCGGTGCTATCGACCTCAACCTCATAGAGCCCACTCCCGAGCTCTGCAAAATGGTTGAGCTTAAGCGCCCGATACTCACAAACCGCGAGCTCGATTTGCTTTGCAACTTGCGCTATAAAGGTTTCAACACACGCAAATTGCCCATGGTATTTGCCGTCAAAGACGGATATAAAGGCTTGGAACAAGGGCTGAAAACACTTTGTGAAGAGGCCGAGAAAGCCGTAGACCAAGGTTGCAACTACATTGTGCTCAGCGACCGCGGTGTGGACAAAGACCATGCTCCCATACCGTCACTGTTGGCAACCTCGGCTGTGCACCACCACCTCATTGACTGCCGCAAACGTGTGCAAACCGCGCTTATTATTGAGACTGCCGAAGCTCGCGAGACTATGCACTTCGCATTGCTCTCCGGCTATGGCGCCAGCGCCGTTAACCCGTATTTGGCATTTGCCGTGATAAATCAACTCGTTGCAGAAAAAGAGATACAGCTTGACTATGACACAGCCGTTAAAAACTACATCAAGTCAGTTGACAAAGGCTTGCTCAAAGTTATGTCGAAAATGGGTATCTCAACACTTGCCAGCTACAAGGGCGCTCAATTGTTTGAAGCTATCGGCCTGAGTAGCGACTTGTGCGAAAAATACTTCGGCACAACAGTTAGCAAAATCGGTGGCCTCACCATCGAAGACCTTGGCCGCGAGATTATCAATAATCATGCCGAGGCCTACGGCGATGAGTTTGACGAAGCAGCTCCGCTTGAACATCGCGGCACATATTCGTTCCGTAAAGACGGCGAAAAGCATGCATGGAATCCGGAGACTATCGCTACTCTACAACTTGCAACCCGCCTGGGCAGCTACAAGAAATTTAAAGAGTTCACAAGCTTGGTTGACAATAAAGAAAAGCCAATTTTCATTCGTGACTTCCTCGACTATAAGCGCGGCGAGGCTATCCCCATTGAGGATGTTGAGCCGATTGAGGACATCATGAAACGCTTTGTCACCGGCGCTATGTCGTTCGGCTCAATCAGCCGAGAAGCTCACGAGGCTCTCGGCATAGCCATGAACCAAATCGGAGCACGAAGCAACACCGGTGAGGGTGGTGAAGATGCTGAGCGTTTCAAACCGCGCGAGGACGGCACTTCAGCACGCAGCGCCATCAAGCAAGTCGCTTCAGGCCGCTTTGGTGTCACTGCCGAATATCTTGTGAACGCTGACGAAATACAAATCAAAATTGCACAAGGTGCAAAACCCGGTGAGGGCGGACAATTGCCCGGATTTAAAGTTGATAAAGTGATAGCCAAAACACGTCACTCTATCCCCGGCATTTCGCTAATCTCACCGCCACCTCACCACGATATCTACTCAATTGAGGACTTGGCTCAGCTCATTTTCGACCTCAAAAATATCAACCCCAATGCCAATGTGAGTGTGAAACTCGTGTCGGAAAGCGGCATCGGCACTATTGCTGCCGGTGTGGCCAAAGCAAAGAGTGACCTCATCACCATCAGTGGCGCTGAGGGTGGCACCGGCGCTTCGCCTGCAAGCTCTATTCGCTATGCCGGATTGCCCTCTGAAATCGGTCTTGCCGAAACTCAACAAACCCTTGTGCTCAACAATTTGCGCGGACAAGTGAAGTTGCAAGTTGACGGTCAACTCAAAACCGCTCGCGACGTAGTGATTATGGCTATGCTCGGCGCCGAAGAGTTTGGCTTTGCAACGTCAGCACTCATCGTGCTTGGCTGCGTGATGATGCGCAAATGCCACATGAACACCTGCCCGGTGGGCGTGGCAACACAAAATGCCGAGTTGCGCAAACGCTTCATGGGCCGCTCGGCTTATGTGGTCAACTTCTTCAAATTCTTGGCTCAAGAAATTCGCGAGACGTTGGCTGAAATAGGCGTTCACTCGCTTGAAGACATCATTGGCCGCGCTGATTTGCTCACCGTCAAAGCCGGTCAGCACTCATCGAAAACCGAACATCTCGATTTCTCAAAAATATTATACTTCCCGAAAGAGAGCAGCAAAAACGCTATCAAACACGTGGCCTCACACAGCTACGACCTCGACAAAGTGCTCGACCGCAAGCTCATTGCTCGCAGCTATGCCGCACTCGAAACACGTATGCCCGTAGAGGTTAATTTCCCCATCTCGAATATTGACCGCTCAGTTGGCGCAATGCTCTCAGGTGTGGTAGCTACAAAATACGGCAACGACGGTTTGCCCGAAAACTCTATCAACTGCACATTCAAAGGCTCGGCCGGACAAAGCTTCGGCGCATTCCTCGCTCACGGCATCACTGCCCGTCTCGAAGGCGATGCCAACGACTATGTGGGCAAAGGTCTGTCGGGCGGTAAGATTGTGATTGTGCCACCCGCAGGCAGCACTTTTGCCCCCGAAGATAACATCATCGCCGGCAACACACTGCTCTATGGTGCAACATCAGGTGAGGTCTACATCAACGGACGCGTGGGCGAACGTTTCTGTGTGCGCAACTCAGGTGCTGTTGCCGTGGTTGAAGGCGTGGGCGACCACTGCTGCGAATATATGACCGGCGGACGCACCGTGGTGCTCGGCTCTACAGGCCGCAACTTCGCTGCCGGTATGAGTGGCGGTATTGCTTACGTTTGGAACCCCAAAGGCGACTTCGACTACTTCTGCAACATGGAGATGGTTGAACTTTCGCTCATTGAAGATATGGCTGATAACCGCGAGCTTTATATGCTCATCAGCAACCATTATAAATACACTCGCAGCCCCTTGGCAGCTAAAATGCTCGAAAACTGGCAAGAGTATGTGTCACAATTCATCAAGGTCATCCCTTATGAGTATAAGAAAGTGCTCCACCAAGAAAAAATGGAGAAACTTAACTCTAAGATTTTGCAACTTGAAAATGACTAATTACTTTTAAAAAACTTTGAAAAATGGGAAACCCGAAAGCATTCCTCACCATAAAGAGAAAAGAAGCCGGTTATCGCGCTATCGGTGACCGCGTCAGAGATTACGGCGAAGTTGAGCAAATACTTAATGCCGAAGACCGCCGCTTGCAAGCATCGCGCTGCATGGACTGCGGCGTGCCTTTCTGCCACTGGAGCTGCCCGCTTGGCAACAAACAACCTGAATGGCAAGACCGCCTGTTCCGCAACGACATTGAGCACGCTTATCAGTTGCTCACCGTCACCAATGATTTCCCCGAATTTACGGGTCGCGTTTGTCCGGCGTTGTGCGAGAAAAGTTGTGTGCTCAACCGCACACACGAGCCGGTCACCATCCGCGAAAATGAATGTGCTATCGCCGAGCGTGCGTTCGACGAAGGCCTTGTCAACCCCTGTCCTCCGGCAAAACGCAGCGGATTTAAAGTCGCTGTCATCGGCTCAGGCCCGGCCGGATTGGCTTGCGCTACACGTCTGAACAAAAAAGGCCATAATGTCACTGTCTTCGAAAAGAATGAGGCTCCCGGCGGTTTGCTGCGTCTTGGCATCCCCGACTTCAAACTTAACAAGCACGTGATTGACCGCCGTGTGCAACTCATGCAAGCCGAAGGTGTTGAGTTTGTTTGCAACACTGAGGTTGGCAAAGATGTGACTCTCGAACAATTGCGCGCCGACTACGATGCTATTTGCTTTGCTATCGGTGCCGGTGTGCCCCGCGACCTCAAAGTTGAAGGCCGCGAGCTCAAAGGCGTGCACTTCGCACTCGAACTGTTGCAGCAACAAAACCGTGTGGTTGCCGGCGCTGAGATTGAAAAAGGTGACCGCATCACTGCAAAAGGCAAAAATGTGCTCGTGATAGGTGGCGGTGATACCGGTAGCGACTGCGTAGGCACTGCAAACCGTCAAGGCGCTCGCTCTGTCACTCAAATTGAAATTATGCCCAAACCGCCCGTAGGCGAAAATCCCGATACTCCTTGGCCTTATTGGCCCGTAGTGCTCAAAACAACCAGCTCTCACGAGGAAGGTTGCGACCGCCGTTGGCTGCTCGACACTCGCCGCATTGTTGGCGAAAACGGCAAAGTCACCGCCGTTGAAGTTGAAGAGGTGAACTGGGAAAAAGATGCCACCACCGGACGCATGAATCTTGTGCACACCGGCAACGTGAGCACTATCAAAGCCGAGCTTGTGCTCTTGGCTATGGGTTTTGTGCATCCCGTGCAAAATCTTATCGATGAGCTTGGCTTGGAAAAAGACCAACGCAGCAATATCAAGGTTGACGCTAACCATGCAACATCTGTTGACGGCGTGTTTGCCTCAGGCGACGCTTCAACCGGAGCCTCGCTCGTGGTGCGTTGCATAGCCTCAGGCCGCGACACTGCCGCTGCTATACATAAATACCTTCTTGCCAAAAAAGCTAAATGCCAAAAATAGAAATTCTTACGTGGACACCCGATTTAACTCCGCATTTTGTGCGCCTCAACAAGCAATGGATAGAACATTTCTTTAAACTTGAGGCCTGCGATTTGAAGACGTTGGGCGATCCGAAAGGTGTTATTATTGATGCCGGCGGGCAAATATTTTTTGCCCGCTGCGGCATTGATATCATAGGATGTTGTGCCTTGATACATCACCCTGACAACAATACTTATGAACTCGCCAAAATGGCTGTTGACCCAACGGCACAAAATTGTGGTGCCGGGTTTAAACTAGGCTCTGCTCTCATTGACTATGCGCGCTCAATAGGTGTGCATGAGATTTTCCTTGAGGCGAACACGCGTCTTGCCGCCTCTGTCCACCTCTATGAAAAGCTGGGCTTTCGCCCCGTTGCTGACTATCACGCAGCCTACGACCGCTGCGACCTCTTCATGACCCTCCGCCTATAA
>CAYSLD010000112.1:0-6814 GCA_964431795.1 uncultured Bacteroides sp. | reverse complement strand
CTTCCGATTCCGAACCCGGCGGTCTCTAGTTCAAGTCTCGATCCCACTACAAGAGGCACGGTCAACACCTTGCCCCTAATTATTTCATAACATGAAAGCAAAAATAGCGTGCAAATAGGCGCACAAATACAATAATTGCGGGCGAAAAGCGTTTGTATAGATATAATCGCGATTGTTTATGACTTCGAAAATTCGAAAGAACTTAAAATATTATTCACTTGTAGGGTTGGCGGCATTGATAACCTCGTGCGGCGGGGCAAAGCTGTCTGAGGCAGATGCGCAAATGGAACGCGGCGAATATTTTGACGCGTCAAAGACGTATCGCAAAGTCTACAACAAGCTGACCAAGCGCGAAGAGCGTCCGCTGCGTGGTGAAGTGGCTTTTAAAATGGCTGAATGTCACCGCCGGCTCAATCAAAGCGCTCGTGCAGCTGCAGCATATCAAAATGCCATACGCTACGGTTGGCCCGACTCAACGGCATACCTATACCTTGGAGAAATGCAGCAAGCCGAAGGCAAGTACGCAGCGGCGCTGAAAGCATACGAAGAATATTTGAAATACGTGCCCGGCGATGCACAGGCGCTAAACGGTGTTGACGGCTCGAAAATGGCGATGGCCAAAGAGGGCAAGACGCGCTATGTGGTGAAAAGTCCGAAGTTATTCAACTCACGACGTTCAGACTATGCGCCGATGTATCTTGACAAAAGTTTCGACCGTCTGTATTTTACCTCCACAAATGAGAAAGTCACCGGCACAAAGAAAAGCGAAATCACCGGCATGAAAAACGGTGATATATATGTGGCCTCGAAAAATGAGCGCGGTGAATGGGAGAAACCGGAAGCCGTTGAAGGCGAGTTAAACACCGAGCTTGATGAGGGCATAGTATCATTCACCGCTGACGGACAAACAATGTACTTAACAAAGGCTCGACGCGAACTCAATTCGAACACCGGAGTGGAAATATACACTTCACAGCGCTCAGATGCGAAATGGAGCGCTCCGGTGAAATATGAGATTACGGCCGACACACTATCAAGCTACGGACATCCGGCAGTATCGCCCAACGGACAATGGCTATACTTCACCAGCGATATGCCCGGTGGTAGCGGCGGCAAAGACCTTTGGCGTGTGAACCTGAAAGAGCGAGCCGGTTCACTTGAAAATCTCGGTGAATGGATAAATACACCGGGCGATGAGATGTTTCCGTATATGCGCACCGACTCGGTGCTCTACTTTGCCTCAAACGGCCATCCTGGATACGGAGGTCTGGATATTTTCCGAGCAGAGATGACACCTTCGGGTGGTTGGTATGTAACAAATATGGGTACGCCGGTCAATTCGGCAGCCGATGATTTTGGCATCACATTTGGCAAAGGCGAAGAAGGATTTTTCAGTTCAAACCGCGGAGATGCACGCGGCTATGACCATATATTTTCGTTTGAGCTACCCGACTTGAAAATTAACATAAGTGGATGGGTGCTCGACAAAGACGAAGAGCCCGTGGCCGATGCAGTGATTCGCATAGTTGGCAATGACGGCAGCAACCAAAAGCAAGTGGCCCGCAATGACGGCTCGTTCTCGTTCCCGCTGCAACGCGGTGTGAGCTATGTGATGCTGGCAAGCGCAAAAGGATATCTGAATGCCAAGCAAGAATTCACCAGCGACATAGCCGAGGAAGATGCCGAATATGACGTAGACTTTATTTTAGCCTCAATAAATAAGCCGGTTGTAGTAGACAACATCTTCTATGACTTCGACAAAGCAACGTTGCGTCCGGAGTCGAAAGTAGCGCTCGACTCGTTGGCTCAAGTGCTTCGCGATAATCCGAATGTAACAATTGAGATGGGATCGCACACCGACCGTTGGGGCAGCGACCAATACAACCTTGATTTGTCATCGCGTCGTGCCAAGTCAGTCATTGACTATCTCATCAGCGTGGGCATAGGCAGAGACCGATTGCAAAGCCAAGGATACGGCGAAACACAGCCAAAGACCATAACCAAGAAATTAGCGCGTGAATATCCGCAATTCACCGAGGGAGATGTGCTCACCGAAGAATACATAGAGAAGCTTTCGGATGAAGACAAGGAGATTGCCGACCAAATAAACCGACGCACCGAATTTAAAGTGTTGTCGATAGACTATCGAATGTATTAGAGCTCATGGAATTTAGAACCATCATCGAACCATTGCGCAATCAGCGAGGCATAGACCACAGCACATCAATAGTGATGCTTGGCTCGTGCTTTACCGACAATATCGGCGCATTGCTCAAACGCGACGGATTTGACGTCACAGCCAATCCGATGGGTGTGCTCTACAATCCGATGTCGATAGCACAAGTAATCAATCGAGCACTAAACAACGAGCCATACACAATTGATGACCTTTATGAAAGCGACGGTGTGTGGCATTGTCTAGACTTTGAGTCGCGCCGACAAGGCACTGATGCCGCAGCATTGCTTGAGGCATTAAATCGCGATTTTACAGACTTGCGCGAAAAGCTGATAAATGCCAATGTGTGGATAATCACCTTTGGCACGGCATGGGTGTTTGACCACAAGCCCACACAGCGCATAGCCGGAAACTGCCACAAGCTGCCCGGCAGCGAGTTTGTGCGACACCGTCTGAGCGTGGAGCAGATAGTTGAGACATGGCAACCGTTATGCGAGCAAAAGCGCATAATATTTACCATTAGTCCGATACGACATCTAGCCGACGGACTACATGGCAACCAACTGAGCAAGGCCACCCTACTCCTTGCCACCGAACAATTGGGTGAATATTTTCCGGCATACGAGATAATTTGCGATGATTTGCGTGACTATCGTTTTTATGCCGCAGATATGAAACACCCGTCAGAGACAGCAATTAACTACATCTACAATATTTTTGAACAGAGCTATTTTGATAAAGCAACAAGTCAAAAAGCCCTGGAATGTCGCCGCATATATGCACGACAAAATCATAGACCAATTATATGAAACTGACACTACAAGAACTCGCCGATGCAATCGATGCTAAAATCGTTGGACCACAAGGATGTGGCGAGAAAACAATAACCATACCACTCACCGACAGCCGTTCGCTCACCAATGCCGATGAAACCGTGTTTTTTGCGCTGAAGACAGCTGCCGGAGACGGTCACAAATACCTAAATCAGCTATACGATAACGGAGTGCGTGCATTTGTTGTGGACCGCGATGTGCCCTCGCTTGACGATAGTGCGGCTGCAATATTGCGCGTAGCCAACACCTCAGATGCGTTGGCAGCGTCGGGCCAATACATTCGCAGCAAATTTCAAGGCAAAGTTATCGCTATCACCGGCAGCACCGGTAAGACCTGCGTAAAAGAAGCTCTAAATGCTGCGCTGATGCAAGAATTTAATATAATACGCAGCCCCCGCAGTTGGAACTCACAAATCGGCGTACCCTTGTCACTTTGGCAATTAGATAATAGCTATGACCTCGCCATCATTGAGGCCGGTATATCGACCACCGGCGAGATGGAGCGATTGGCAAACGAAATCAAGCCAAACATAGGCATATTCACAACGCTCACCGACGAGCATCAACGCGGATTTAGTTCACTTGCCGAGAAATGTTTGGAAAAAGCCAAGCTATTTACCTCTTGCGAAGATATCATATATAATAGCGATAGTGAACTCATTAGCAACACCATCAGCGAACTGTACAGCGACCGCAATCTCCATGCCACAGCCAACAGCACTGAGGCTATTTGTGCTGCAGCAGCCAAAATCATCGGAGGCAAAGGCAATGCACATATCAGCCACGAGAAAATTTCAACACGCATAGACATCACCGACACCCCCGACAGCATAACATTGGCATACGACCATTTCACTTGCGACTTGCAAGGCATAGCCACAGCCCTTGATGTTGTGCGCCGACGCACCAAAGCTCAACGCGAATTTATAGTGATACTCGGTGATTTGCTGTGCCGTAAAGATAGTGAAGCTGCGACATACGCACAACTTGAAAATATACTCACCACCTACGGAGTGACCGGCATAATTTGCGCCGGAGCAACGATAGGCAAATATGTGCGCGAATACACATCACGTTTCACACGCAAAGAATATTTTGAGAAGCCCGGCGACGTAGCAAAGCACTTTAGCGAAGCTGACTTTTTCGGCTCAACAATCTACATTTCAGGCAACAACAAGAGCGAATGTGACGAGATACATAGTTGGCTGAGTCGCAATCGCCATATCACCCGTCTTGAGGTTAATCTTGATAGTTTGGCTCACAATTTCCGACACTACCGCACACTATTGCCCGAGACAACCGGTCTTATCGGCATGATTAAAGCATCGGGCTACGGATGCGGTGACCTTGAAGTGGCACGCACACTGCAAAGTCAAGGGGCAGATATGGTTGCCGTAGCAGTTGTTGATGAGGGTGTGACCTTGCGCAAAGGCGGCATCACAATGCCGATTTTGGTGCTTGACCCACTTTGCGAGAATATGCGAGCAATCTTTGCCAATAATCTTGAAGCAACGATAATAGCTCCGGATGAAGATTTGCTAACACGTTTGGAATATTGTGCCGACCTTGAGGATGTTGACACATTCAAAGTGCACCTCAAACTCGACACCGGCATGCACCGCGTAGGACTGACCGAAAGCGAGCTGCCCGAATTTGTTGACATCATCAAGCGCCACCCGCGCATACATATAGCCTCAATATTCAGCCATCTAGCCACCGCCGACTGCCTTGACAAAGATGCCTACACCGAGATGCAGCTCGACAATTTTGAGCGAATGAGCAGCTACATAATCAGCAATATGACATATCCCATAAAGCGCCACATACTCAACACCGCCGGCATCACCCGCTATGGCCGTGAGCGAGTTTACGACATGGCACGTTTAGGCATAGGTCTATATGGCATATCGCCGCTTGATGCCAACGATGCACGCGCGCTAAAGCCTGTGGCACGCTTGGTCACACGCATCATCGCCACACGTCATTGCGATGCCACACAAACCGTAGGCTATAGCTGCAATGGAGTGCTGCACCGCCCCTCGGTGATAGCAACACTGCCGGTAGGATATGCCGATGGCATAGATCGACGACTGGGCAATGGCCACACACAGTTCATAGTGAATGGCACACCTTGCCCCACCGTAGGCAATATATGCATGGACTTGTGTATGATAGATGTCACCGACTGTCCCGATCTTGGCGACGGCACAGTTGAAATATTCGGCCAAGCCGCACCGGTAGAGCGTTTGGCCGAGATATTGGGCACAATACCCTACGAAGTGCTCACATCGGTATCGCCGCGCGTGAAACGCGTTTACTATCGTGAATAAAAGTTTTTAGATAAAAAATTATAAAAACAGTGATACAGGTTGCGATATATCAAGTAAAATTCATAAATTTGCAAACTGATTAATTATATTTTTGAGGCATAAAAATGCGAAAACTCTTCTTATACTCTTTATTACTTGTTGTATGCTCGTCATGCGGCGAGTATGTTCGTGTGCAAAAAAGTAACGACTTTGAATATAAATATGACTACGCAAAACGTGCGTACGATCAAAAAAGATACCAACAGGCAGCAACTCTTTTCAAAGATTGCTCAACCGTGTTTAAAGGCTCAGAGAAAGCAGAAGAATGTTTGTATCTGCTGGCAATGAGCCACTACGAAAATAAGGACTATGTTGAATCAGGTCCATATTTTCAGACATACTACAGCCGCTATCCCAAAGGCAAATATGCCGAGCCGGCACGCTTTTACTGCGGATATGGCTACTATCTTGACTCGCCCGAGTCACAACTCGACCAGTCAATGACAGTGAAAGCGATAGAAGAACTGCAATCGTTCTTGGACTACTATCCACGCAGCGACAAAGTTGCTATCGCACAAAACGCGATATTTGAGTTGCAAGACAAACTTACACTCAAACAATTGCAAAACGCCCAACTATATTACAACTTGGGCAACTATCTTGGCAACAACTACGAGAGCGCAGTTATCGTTGCTAAAAATGCGATTAAGACATATCCTTATTCGAAATATAAAGAAGACCTCGAGCTGTTAGTGCTCAAGTCACGCTATCAAGAAGCAGACATGAGTGTTGACGAGCGCAAAGCCGACCGCTTCCGCGAGGTGATTGATGAATATTACAGCTTCATCAACAACTATCCGGACAGCCCCAACCGCAACGAGGCCGACAACATATACAAAATTGCACAAAAATACGTGCAAGAATAAAGCTAGAAGGAAAGATAACTACAATATAAAAGTATTTATTACATACGTAGATATGGATTATAAGAAAACCAACGCTCCGCTTAACACTGTCACCCGCGACATGATTAAGCTTTCAGAAGACACCGGTAATGTGTACGAAACCGTTTGCATCATTGCGAAACGCGCAAATCAAATCGGTCTCGAGATGAAACACGACCTTGAAAAGAAACTTCAAGAGTTCGCATCACTCAATGACAATTTGGAAGAAATCTCTGAAAACCGTGAGCAAATTGAAATTTCACGCTACTACGAGAAACTCCCGAAACCCACACTGATTGCCACCCAAGAGTATATCGACCACAAACTATACTTCCGCAATCCGCTCACCGACAAACCTAATCTTGACTAAGTAGCAAGATTTTGGGCGTCGGATAGTTACAAATTGAAAAATATTTTGTAACTTTGCACTCGCAAAACGCTGATACGGCAAATGAGCCGCATCAACTATAATAATTATTCTATTCACAATAAAAAACTTTCAAAAGAATGCACTTAAATTCTGACGAAAAAGTAGAGATCTTCGAGAAATAC
>CAYSLD010000111.1:0-6911 GCA_964431795.1 uncultured Bacteroides sp. | reverse complement strand
TCGCAGATATTTATCTTTATGCACAAGGTCAAGGCTTGGCTGCATATAGGGTAGGCCCGGCAAATACCACAACCGGTATTTTAGATGTCGAGTCTAACGATAATTCGCAGGTTAAATGGGCGCTTACAAATCGAACACTAGTAGTTAGCGGCTCAGAGCAAGTTGTAGATATATACAACTTGCAAGGCACGTTGGCCTTGAAATCTCAATCACAATCAATTGATTTGTCCGACTTGCAAACCGGTGTGTATATTGCTCGTGCAGGTGCATCGGTCTACAAGTTCATCCTCAAATGATTTTGTCCATAATATTTTATATTTGGAGCGGTTTTTGAAACAGAACCGCTCCTTTTTTATGACGGTCATGGCATTTTTGATTAAAATATGACAATTTTGTGCGTAAAAATTCAAATAAAGATAGCTTGTTAAATTTTTATTGCTAACTTTGTGTTGAATTACGCTATTGCGCTTAATTCAGTATTGATAATAACAAACTTAATATAAATAATAACATTCATGAAATTACTTGAAGGAAAAACAGCTCTTATCACCGGCGCTGCTCGTGGTATTGGTAAGGCTCTTGCTCTCAAATTTGCTGCTGAAGGCGCAAATGTAGCATTCACAGACCTCGTTATTGATGAAAATGGCAAACAAACTGAAGCAGAAATTGCTGCTTTTGGTGTGCAAGCTAAAGGTTATGCTTCAAATGCTGCTGATTTTGCTCAAACTCAAGCTGTAGTTGCTGAAGTTATCAAAGACTTTGGCCGCATTGATATCCTTGTTAACAATGCAGGTATCACTAAAGATGGCTTGATGCTTCGTATGACCGAACAACAATGGGACGCTGTTATCGCAGTGAACCTCAAAAGCGCATTTAACTTCATCAATAGCACATTGCCCCAAATGATGCGTCAACGTTCTGGCTCTATCATCAATATGGCTTCTGTTGTTGGTGTTCACGGTAATGCCGGTCAAGCTAACTATGCTGCTTCAAAAGCCGGCCTCATCGCTTTGGCTAAATCAATCGCTCAAGAAGTTGGCTCACGCAACATCCGCGCAAATGCTATTGCTCCCGGTTTCATCGAAACTGCTATGACTGCTGCTCTTCCCGACGACGTTCGCGCTGAATGGTGCAAAAAAATTCCTTTGCGTCGCGGTGGTAAAGTTGAAGATATTGCTAATGTTGCAACATTCCTCGCTTCTGATATGTCAAGCTACGTGTCTGGCCAAGTCATCCAAGTTGATGGCGGCATGAACATGTAATATCCCCATAACGTTATACATTTGTGATGTGAGGCATTTCAATTTGCCTCCATCACAAATTTTTAAACAAATATGCTTACATACAATACACAACAAAAAGACTTGGCTTTACCCGAGTATGGTCGCAACATACAGCGTATGGTTGACCATTGCTTGACGATTGAAGATCGTGAAGAGCGCACTCAGTGTGCTTACACAATAGTAAAGACAATGTCTATACTTTTCCCCAACTCAAAGAATGACGAAGATGCTAACCGCAAATTTTGGGATCATCTCGCTATCATGAGCAATTTCAAACTTGATATTGATTGGCCTTTTGAGGTTATTCAGCCTGATTCTATCGAGAAAACTCCTGAGCCTGTTTTATATCAAGGTGGCGATATCGCACGTCGTCAATACGGCAAAATCATTGAAAGCATGATAAATGTTGCTGCTGAGATGAAGGAAGGCGAAGAACGTGATGCTTTGCTTAGCTTGATCGCTAATCAGATGAAGAAAAATCTGTTGGCTATTGACAAAGATGATGCTCCGGATGAACGTATTTACAGAGATATTTACGACTTATCGGGTGGCAAAATCAATATAAACGATTCAAGCGTCACTCTGCACGAATTTAACGTTATTGCTCCTGCCGGTAAAAAGAAAAAGAAAAAATAAGGGCATATTATGATTAAAGACGACCAGATAATATCAATTGGAAAGGTAAACAAAACGCATGGCATTAAAGGCGAACTGTCTGTATTGACCTATGCTGATATCGATATGCTTGAACTGAAGTGTATAATATTTGATATTGACGGTATCTATGTGCCTTTTTTCATAAATTCTACACGTCCGCGTAGCGCAGAATCAGTACTCGTTACAATTGATGGCATTGACTCAGACGAGCAAGCCGCACAGTTTGTTGGCAAGGAACTATATGCGCTTACTGATGACGTAGAGGTAGAAGATGGTGATGACGGATATTTCCTCGATGACTTTGTAGGATACAAAATTGTGGAAGTTGATGGCACCACAGTTGGCGAGATAACAGGATATGACGATTCTACTGAGAACGTTCTTTTGATTGTTGAAACGCCTCAAAAAACTGTTTATGTGCCTGTCGCTCCCGAATTTTTTGTAAATATAGATCACGATGGCAAGGTGCTAACTATGGACTTGCCCGTTGGCCTGCTTGATATGTAAATGTTTGTAACTATGGATTTTGACGAAATTAAAGCTATTGAGTTTATACGCGCAAATGCTGCAGGCGTAGACTCTAAAAAATACGATGATGACCAATTGCTAAATGTGATTGACATCATTTGGGATTATTATGAAGATCATGGACTGTTGGATATCACTCTTGACGATGATGACGATGAAGAAGTTGACGTTGAACAGTTAGTGAAACATGTTTCAAAAATGCTTGCTAAAGACAAAGGCTCAATTATCGCTCGTGAAGATGTTGAACCTATTGTAAAAGCTGAGCTACAGTACGAAGATTCGTTGTAGCACCTTATTACCCTTAAAAATCTTACTTTTGGCATGAATATACTCAAATCTATCGCATGCGCAATAGCAGTGTTACCTATGTTTGCAATGGCTCAAAACACTGCTCCGGTTGATATGACCATTGATGAAAATATTGCAACTCCTGCAGTGCCGTCAAAAGCTTCAAATGCGATTATTCGGCACATGGACCGCATTGGCAAAACATTCACTAAGCATGGCTTGGAAGTGAAAACTTTGCGAAAAGGCGAGGTTATATGCGTATTGTTGCCTTGCGATGAGCTATTCAAACCAAATGAAACTGAACTTAAACCTGAAGCCTCAAAGGTCTTGTCGGCCTTTAATGCATTACTAAAACTGCCCACACTTTATAAGATTTTGGCGGTAGTGCATTCTGATGATGCCGGCGACGAAGCTTATTCTGACTCGTTGACTGAAGCTCGCTCTAATGCTATTGATGACTATTTTAATGAGACAGTGAGCGATAATCTCAATTTTGTGCCTTATGGCGTAGGTTTTGATGACCCTATAGCCTCAAATAACTCTATTGCCGGCCGTAAGGCTAATCGTCGCGTTGAAATTTACATTATACCCGAAAAACAAACCGTAGAAATGGCAAAATCGGGCAAACTTTAATTGAAAGTTCACCCGATTTCAAACTCGTTATAGCATTGCGAATTGCCGATTAAGGCAATTCGCTTAAATGTTTGTCTTCACATAACAACACGCGTCCCGGAAATTTGTCAATCAAAGCATGATTGTGCGTTGCTAATATTACGGATGTGCCGCCTTTTGCAATGTTGTGCAAAAGATTGAAAATTTGTTCACCTGTATCCGGATCTAAATTGCCGGTCGGCTCATCTGCTATAATTAAATCAGGATTGTTTAGCAATGCACGCGCTATAACCACACGTTGTTGTTCGCCTCCGGATAGCTCGTGGGGCATCTTATAACTCTTATTTGTTAGCCCAACTTCTTGTAGCACGTGCTCAATACGTTCGTCACGCTCTGACGTTACTGTCATCCCTGTTGATTTAAGCACAAATTCAAGATTTGCATAAACCGAACGGTCCATCAATAATTGGAAGTCCTGAAAAACAATGCCTAAGCGTCTGCGCAAATAGGGCACATCTTTGCGCTTGAGCGTGTTCATGTCATATTCCAGCACTTGAGCTGAGCCGCTTTTAATGGGCACGTCAGCATACATAGTCTTTAGCAACGAACTCTTTCCGCTACCTACTTTTCCTACCAAGTATACGAGTTCTCCGTTATTTACCTTGAAAGTAACATCTTTGAGCACGATGTGCTCCTTACGGTGTATCTCTACGTTGTGATAATCTACAAGTATCATAATCTTATTTTTGCTGCAAACTTAATCATAATTTGTTAATTAACCTTGCTCGCAGATATATAAATTGCTAAAATCCGAATAGATTTAATGAATTTTGTGACGTAATTTCACCAACTTCGTTAGCGCTTATGCCGAAAACCCCGGCAATATGCGCAGCAGTGCTCACCACGTACGAGCTTTCGTTGCGCTTGCCACGATATGGAGTGGGGGCCAAATAGGGCGAGTCTGTCTCAAGCAATATCCTGTCTAAGCCAATTGTAGGTAACACCTCAGGCAATTTACTCTTCTTGAATGTAACAATGCCGCCTATACCAAAATAGTAATCGCCAATACGTCTGATATGCTCCACGTCGTCTATTGTGCCGCCAAAGCAATGAAACACGCAATTGACAGATGGATAATGCTGTAGCACTTCAAGCGTTTGCTCAAGCCCATCTCTACAGTGGATAATCACCGGCAATTTCAATTCATCTGCAAGAATTATTTGTTGCTCAAAAACGATCATTTGCTCTCGCTCGTATGTCTTATCCCAGTATAAATCTATACCGACTTCGCCTATCGCGATATATTCGTTCTTGTTATCGTGCAATTCTTTAGTGATGACACTAAATGCCTCTGTATAGTTTTCATATACTTCAGATGGATGTAGCCCCATTGCCATGCGAAACATCTGCGGATGTTGTGCCGCTAATTTTTTCATTGGCTCAATTGACGAAACATCAATATTAGGGAGTATTATGTGACGCACTTCGGCATCTATTGCACGCTGCACAACTGCAGCCCTATCTTCCTCAAACTCCGAAAGATAGATATGTGAATGTGTGTCTGTAAAATACATTTGCTAGTTCGTGCGGTCTGACAATTTATTCGCAAGTGAAATGAAATAATTGCGCGACTCATCGGTTATGTTAACCTTGTTGAGCGCAGCAATAGCACGTTCGGCATACGTATTTACCAACTCGGCAATGCGGTTGCGTAGGTTTAGCTTATCATAAACATTGCGGACTGCATCAATCTTTTGCTGGCCTTCATAATCTCCTTTTAAGGCGCGTTGCATCACTCCGGTTGTATCTTCCTTGCATGCCGTGATAAGTAACCATGTCTTTTTATCGTTAAGTATATCTCCTCCAATTTGCTTACCAAAGATTAGGGGATCACCGTATGTGTCAAGACAGTCATCTTGCAATTGAAATCCTAAACCAAGTGTTAACCCATATTCATAAAAGGCATTGGCCGTTTCACTATCAGCATCGGCTAATATTGCGCCCATCTTGCATGCACATGCCAAAAGAACAGAAGTTTTGAGCTTAATCATTTCAATGTATTCTTCAACCGATACATCGTCACGCGTTTCAAAATCCATGTCGTATTGTTGCCCGTCATATACTTCCATTGCTGTGCGATTGAATAGCTCAATGACTTCTTTAAGATGCTTAACTTCACAATTACAGATGAGTTGCGTAGCCATAGTGAGCATTGCATCGCCGGAAAGTATTGCCGTGTTTTCGTCCCATTTGCAGTGCACCGTAGGACGTCCGCGTCGCACTTCGGCATTGTCCATCACGTCATCATGCAGCAATGTGAAATTGTGAAACATTTCAAGCCCTAATGCCGGTTTTGTCGCTTTTTCTGTGTCGCCGCCAAGTGCTTGAACTACAGATAATAATAGAGTGGGGCGAAGTCGTTTGCCGCCCGAGGCAAGAGTGTATTTTATTGGTGCATACAAGTTAGCCGGATTAACGGGATATGGCAACTGTTCAATGCTTTTATTGATATAGTCGGAAAGTTCTGAAATACTAATCATATCAAAATGCGTTTATTAGTTGTGTTGTTTGAGTGATTGTTCAAATTGGGTAAGTGCTGATTTGTCATCGGATTGGGCATATATCTTTTCTATCTCAGCTTTCAAATCATTATCTGAATTTTCAAGATGAGTGGCACATTCGACAGGCGTGGCAACTTTTGTCAAAAATTGAGCTTGCTGAGCCGACGACAGAGACTTAAAAGTAGCATCAAGAGCTGAGGCAAACTTCGATACGGCATCCGTTCCATCAATGTAATATAGCCTATTGCGGACTTCATCAATTAGCACTCTAGATGGATGCTCGATTACGTATTTTGCCAATTCGTCTGACGATAGTATCGTGGATATAGCTAAAGCTTTTAATTCAATTGTTGAATCAGATAACATAATAATTATGCTATCTTTGTCGCGTTGTGACAATTCAATATCACGTATTGCCAAAATCGAGTCATTACAATCTGCATTAGCGCTTAACTTGCTGATAACCATGCCTGCTTTTGCGTCTCCATTTTGACTACACGAAAAAGCCGCTACGGCTATTCCAAGCATACCGGCGCATAAAAAAATCGGTGTAAATGATTTAATACTCATAACAAGTTGTAAAGTTAGCAATTATTAATTGCATTATCAAAAAGAATTTTGTACTTTCGCTTAAATTTATCACAAAAGCAATGAATAAACTTAGCTCTACTATATTTTCTATCGGTTTTGTCGCTGCTATGTCGACAGGTACATTGTCAGCCCAAGTGCTTGGCATAAAAGGCGAAAAACATTCGTCAATAGGAATTTATATCCGTGATTTATCGGCTGATACTATTGTGCTCGCTAGCGATGCAGATCGTGATCTTGCTCCGGCAAGTATCTTAAAATCATTCACTTCGGCATCGGCATTATCGCTGCTAGGAAAAGATTATCGTTTCAAAACAATGGCGAAGTTAGTAGGTGGCAAAGATGTAAATTCAGCGACATGGAATGGCAATTTGGTTATAGTTCCGTCAGGCGA
>CAYSLD010000110.1:0-7058 GCA_964431795.1 uncultured Bacteroides sp. | reverse complement strand
ATTGCTCCCAACTACTTTGTGGGCCTGAAAGTTGTGCCCATAGTGATGATGGCTGAGCTATTCTTCGGCATATTCTTCAACTTGTCGTTGTGGTATAAGCTCACCGATAAAACAGTTTGGGGCATGTATTTCTCACTCTTCGGACTGGCAATCACAGTGCTGCTCAACGTGTTGCTCGTGCCGCGATTTGGCTATATGGGTTGCGCGTGGGCCGCATTTTTCTGCTACGGCTCGATGATGGTGGCCAGCTACTTCGTGGGCAAGGCCAAGCATCCCATAGGCTATCCAATGAAGCGCATAGGCGGCTACTTCGTGCTCGCTGCCGTGATGTACGTGCTCGGCCTATACGTGCTCAACACTCCTTATGCCGCTGCCAACTACGCTATCCGCGCAATCCTCCTTGTTGCTTACGCAGCAATTGTGGTGCGCCGCGAAAATGTTGTACTGCCTAAATTCAAACACTGATGCTACGTTTTGTGCTCATAAATCACAGTGACAGCCGCGGCGGCGCCTCGGTGGTGACTTACCGCCTGATGAATGCGCTGAGTGCTGCCGGTGTTGATGCGCGTATGATTGTGATGCACAAAGACACCGATAATCTGCGCGTTGACCAAGCCGGGCCTAAATGGCTGAAAAAAGCAACTTTTCTTGCCGAACATGCCGAAATTTTTGCCCGCAACGGTCTGAACCGCGACAATGTATTTAAAATTTCAACGGCCAAATACGGATTGCCGCTGCACAAACACCCGTGGGTGGTTGATGCCGATGTGGTGTGCCTGAATTGGGTGAACCAAGGCATGCTGTCGCTGCGCGAGGTGCAACGCATTGCCTCAATGGGTAAGCGCATGATTTGGACCATGCACGACATGTGGTCGCTCACCGGAGTGTGCCACCATGCCGGAACATGCACACGCTACACGTCGGAGTGCGGCAACTGCCCGCTCATCAGCAACGGCACAAAGCACACCGATTTGTCGTCGGCAGTGTTCAAACGCAAGCAGCGCCTATACGCACACACAAACATACACTTTGTGGCTGTGAGCAATTGGCTGGCGCAAAAATGCCGCGAAAGTGCGTTGCTAAGCCATGCACACGTCTCGGTGATACCAAACGCGTTCCCCGTAGACGACTTTGCAATAACCCCAACGCTAAGCCGCGAACAACTTGGCTTACCCGCCAATAAAAAACTGATTGTGATGGGAGCTGCCCGCCTTGACGACCCCATAAAAAATTTGCCGCTGGCAATTGATACGCTCAATGCCGTGCAAGCCACAGATGCAGTCGCTGTATTTTACGGCAACATTCGCGATGCCGCAGCCCTCAACGCTCTGCGCATGCCATACGTGCACTTGGGCACAATCAGCGACCATGCACGCCTTGCCTCGCTCTATGCCCATGCCACTGTGGTGCTCTCAACCTCGCACTACGAAACCCTCCCGGGCACCATCATAGAGGGTATGGCCGCCGGCGCTACAGCTGTGTGCACAGGACAAGGAGGCCAGCCTGACATTGTTGACCATGAGCGCACCGGATATATCGCCGCTGTGCCGCGTGCCGATGTGCTTGCCCCATACATCGACCGCGCTCTCGCCGCGCCATTCGACCGCGCCGCCCAGCACCGCGCCATTGCCAACCGCTTTTCTGCCGACCGCATAGCCGCCGCCTATCTCGCCCTTACAAACCCCTGAAATTGACACTCTCCGAGCTATAACTTGGCGCAATCTCACAAAAAAGTCAACATTTAGCCAATTTATAACTCTATAATTTGGCGCAATCTCATATTTTTAACAAAATGATATCAGCTGTTTGGGTAGGGGGGCTGCGTGTTTTTATGTTAATTGAGAGGTTATTTTTCGGTTTATCAGTTTTTTGTCGTAACTTTGTAAATTGAAAATAATGTAACTAAACAATACGTCAACGTGGAAACTAAATACATCTTTGTTACCGGCGGCGTGGTTTCATCTTTAGGAAAAGGAATCATCTCGTCATCATTGGCTTGCCTATTGAAGGCTCGCGGTTATCGTGTCACAATCCAAAAATTTGACCCGTATATCAACATCGACCCGGGCACACTCAACCCCTACGAACACGGTGAGTGCTACGTAACTGTAGACGGCCACGAAGCTGACCTTGACCTCGGTCACTACGAACGTTTTACCGACATCCAAACCACTCGCGCAAACAACGTAACTACAGGTCGCGTTTATCAAAGCGTAATCAAAAAAGAGCGCGAAGGTGTGTATCTTGGCAAAACCGTGCAAATCATCCCCCACATCACTGACGAAATCAAACGTAACGTTAAAGCGCTTGGCAACACCGGCAAATTTGACTTTGTTATCACCGAAATAGGCGGCACCGTTGGCGACATCGAAAGCTTGCCTTACCTCGAAAGTGTGCGTCAATTGCGCTGGGAACTCGGCAACAACGCCCTCTGCGTGCACCTCACTTACGTGCCCTATATCGCTGCCGCTAAAGAGCTCAAAACCAAGCCCACACAACACTCTGTAAAACAATTGCAAGAAGTTGGCATACAGCCCGACATCCTCGTGCTCCGCACCGAGAAAAACATCACTCCCGAGGTGCGCAAAAAAATCGCCCTCTTCTGTAATGTTGCCCCCGAAGCTGTTATCCAATCTATCGATATGCCCTCAATCTACAAGGTGCCCGTGTCAATGCACGAACAACACCTTGACGACATCGTGCTGCGCAAAACCGAAGTGCCTCAACCCTGGGGCGAGCCGCACATGACTCCCTGGCTCAACTTCCTCGACGCTATGGACGCTGCAAAAGAAACAGTGACCATCGGCCTTGTGGGCAAATACGTAGAATTGCAAGACGCTTACAAATCAATCAACGAAGCACTCTTCCAATCAGCCACATACAACAACCACAAACTCAACCTCGTGTACGTTCACTCTGAGAAACTCAACGACGCTAACGTGCAAGAGAAACTTGCCGACATGGACGGTGTGATCATCGCCCCCGGATTTGGCAACCGCGGCATTGAAGGTAAATTCGTAGCACTCAAATGGTGCCGCGAGAACGATGTGCCCACATTCGGCATCTGCCTCGGCATGCAATGCATGGTCATCGAATTTGCCCGCAACGTGCTCGGTTATGCTGACGCCAACTCAACTGAAATGGACGCTGCTACATCAGCAAACGTTATCGACCTCATGGAAGACCAAAAGAGCGTGACCGACAAAGGCGGCACAATGCGCCTGGGCGCCTACGACTGCGTGCTCCGCGAAGGCTCAAAAGCTGCTGAAGCTTACGGCACCACTCACGTCAGCGAGCGTCACCGCCACCGCTTTGAGTTTAACGACGACTTCCGCACCCGCTACGAAGAGGCCGGCATGAAGTGCGTAGGTGAAAACCCTGACACACACCTCGTTGAAGTGGTTGAATTGCCCGAAAAACGTTGGTTTATCGGCACACAATATCACCCCGAATACTCATCAACCGTGCTTCACCCGCACCCGCTCTTCCTGTCGTTTGTGAAAGCTGCTATCGCATACAAGGGCGACAAAAAAGCATAATCAACTCTCTAAATACTTATAATGGATAAAAATACCCTTACGGGCTTGCTTTTGATGGCAGCGCTGATGTTTGGTTTCATGTATTTCAACCAACCGGATGCCACCGAGCAAGCTGCTAAAGAGCAAACCCATAAAGCCGCCGACAAAAAGCAGGCCGCCGACCAAATTACAGGTCTCGACGGCACTTTGCAAGCCTCGTTAGCTGAGAAAGTGCGCTCATTCGGCACCCTCACCGACTCGGCTGCACGTGCATACGTGCTCACCACCGACGGCCTTACTCTCCGCACCGACTCAACCGGCAACCTCACCGGCAGCGTGACTGCCGACAATGCCGAGGTCAACGTTGCCGCCGCTCTCAACAGCAGCGACCAGTCGGTTAGCCCCGAACAGCGCGCCGCTGCCGTGGCCGTATTGCGCAGCAAAATCTCGTCGCTCGACAAATATCGCGACTTTGCCTCTTTTCTAGGCGGTGATAACGACACCATCACCCTCGACAACGGCAAAATGCGCGTAACATTCAGCTCAAAAGGCGGTCGCGTGGCAAAAGTTGTGCTCCCACAATACAAAACCGAGACTACAACTCCGGCCACCGACGTGTGCTTGTTTAACGCTAACAACGCCGCTTACGAATTTGAATTTGAAACTGCCAATCAACGCATTTCTACCGGCGACCTAAACTTCAAAGCCCAAAAAGTCAACGACTCAACCGTATTGATGACTTTGCCCTTGGCTAACGGCGCCGAATTGGCTTTGCGCTACACCGTCATCCCCGACCAATACTTGGTGCGCATGGCTCTCGAGCAAAAAAACATGTCGCAAGTGATACCGGTAAACCGCTCAACAATGCGCATAAAATGGCAGCAATCAATGCAACGCAACGAGCTCGGCCACACATTCGAAGAGCGCAACTCGGCTATCTACTACAAATTTAACAACGAAAGCCCCGACGACCTCAGCTCTAGCTCTGACAAAGACGAAAATCTCACCGGCAGCATTCGCTGGGTGGCATTTAAAAACCAATTCTTCTCGTCAGTGCTCATCGCCGACTCAAAACTCAACACTGCCGACCTCGACAGCAAAGTTGTGAAGAGCGAAACCACACTCAAAGACATGAGCATGGATGCCACTTTCGACTATTCTTCGCAAGTTGACAACCCCGCAGCGTTCACATTCTTCTTCGGCCCCAACGACTATCCTATGCTCTCTAAGCTCGACAAAGTGCTTGAAAAGTATAGCGCCGACGGTGCCGACAAAGACCTCGACCTCACCAAGCTCGTTCCCCTGGGCTGGGGCATTTTCGGCTGGATTAACCGCTTTATCGTTATCCCCGTATTTGATTTCTTGAGCCGCTTTATCAGCAACTACGGCATCATCATCTTGTTGCTCACCATCTTCATCAAGATTATCACATTCCCCTTCACCTACAAGAGCTACAAGTCACAAGCCAAGATGCGCGTGCTCGCTCCCGAAATCAAGGAGATAAACGACAAATATCCCGGACAAGAAAATGCAATGAAGCGCCAGCAAGAGACAATGAAGCTCTACTCAAGCGCCGGAGCAAGCCCGTTCTCAGGCTGCTTGCCCATGCTGTTGCAATGGCCCGTGCTCATCGCCATGTTTGCATTCTTCCCCAACGCTATTGAGTTGCGCGGACAATCATTCCTTTGGGTGCACGACCTTTCAGCTCCCGACTACATCTGCACACTTCCGTTCTCAATCCCCTTCCTCGGCAACCACTTGAGTTTGTTCTGCTTGCTGATGACCGCTGTAAACATTGTTTACACGCAAATCAACATGCAAAACCAACCCTCATCAAGCTCAATGCCGGGCATGAAAGTTATGATGTGGATGATGCCGCTGATGTTCCTGTTCTTCTTCAACGACTACGCTGCAGGCTTGAGCTACTACTACTTTGTATCGTTGCTCATCACCATCCTGCAAACATACGCATTCCGTTGGTTTATCAAAGAAGACAAAGTGCGCGCCGAAATGGCAGCCAACGCTAAGAAACCACGCAAAAAATCAGGTTTCATGGCTCGCCTCGAAGCAGCACAAAAACAACAAGAAGCTTATATGCGCGAACAAGCAAAACAAAATGCCAAACGTCGCAAATAAACATAACAAGCAACACCATTAGCCGAGGCTGTGTCAAATCATTTGGCACAGCCTCGGCTGCGTCATGGTGTGCCGCTCACTCGACGTTTTAAGTGAAAAATTCAGGTGATATGCCATAAAACATCTAATTTTTACGCAAAAAACTCACTAATTTTTTGCTAAGCTTTTAAAAATGGTTTAACTTTGCAAAATACAAAGGTGTGCACACTCCACAACGTAACCAAAGACCGGTTGCACACCTCCTGAATGGTATCCGAAAACAATTAATTTACAAATAGTTAAATAATTTTATCACTCAATCATCTCTTATGTGGTTATTTAAATCATCTATAGGACGCAAATTTGTGATGGCTGTCACAGGTGTTTGCCTTGTCCTATTCGTAACATTTCACGTGTTGATGAATTCAGTAGCTTTGTTGTGGCCCGCTGCCTACAACTCAGTGTGCGAATTCCTCGGTGCTAACTGGTATGCATTGGTTGCATCTATGGGATTGGCTGCATTGTTCATCATTCACATCATTTACGCAGTATGGTTGACTTTGCAAAACCGTGCTGCCCGTGGTAATGACCGCTATGCAGTGACTGCACGTCAACCCCAAGTTGAGTGGGCATCTAAAAACATGCTCGTGCTCGGTATTGTGGTTGTTGCATTCCTCGTAGTGCACCTCATTCAATTCTGGTCAAAAATGCAACTTCAAGAGCTCCTCGGCGCTGAAGTGGCTAAACTTCCCACCCTTGACGAAACTCCCGTAGCTCCCGCTCAAGGTACTTTGTTCTTGCAAATGGCATTCAGCCAAATCTGGACTCCGATTGTTTACATCATCGGTTTCGTGGCTCTTTGGTTCCACATGACTCACGGTTTCTGGTCAATGTTCCACACTGCAGGTTGGGATAACAACACTTGGTTGCCCCGCCTCAAAAAAATCTCTTGCTGGTGGACTTCTATCGTTGTAGTTCTCTTCGTTGCTCAAGCTGTTGTCTTCACAGTGCGCGCTCAAAACAACTACTACACCGAAAATGAAGAGCTCCAAGAGCAATACTCTGAGTTCTGGACCGAGCAAGCTAAAGCTAACGTTGAAAACTTCATCGGTGGCATCAACGCTAAAGTTGGTGACCTCGCGAAAGACCGCGAATCGTACATGGCTAATCAACAAACCATCATTGACATTCAACAAAAATACATCGTTGAAGAAGGTCCCCAATTTGTTGAAACAGCAAAAGCTATCCAAAACGCTCTTCAAAAACATTGCTCAAGCGTAGCACCCTCACAAGAAGTGCAACAAATGCAGCAAATGTCTGCTCAAATCGAGCAACAAATCGAGATGTCTAAAATGGTGAAACCCGAAAACAAATAACACTCAGAGATATGGCAGATCTTAAAAACCTCGAGGGTATGATTGACTC
>CAYSLD010000109.1:0-7125 GCA_964431795.1 uncultured Bacteroides sp. | reverse complement strand
GTTGTAAAACTTGATGCTAAATATGGTTGGAACACCAAAGCACTTCAACAATACGACGTTATCACTGACCCCCGTGAATATTACGAATTGCACTATTCAGCTCTTAATGCTTACAACCTCTCAAACGGCATGACAACAGAAGAAGCATGGTTAGCTTCAAATGATGTTTTGTGCACAAATAACGGTGGTTTAGGCTATAACATTTTCACCGTGCCCGACGGCCAAAAAATTATCGGTCGTAACGGTAAAATCAACCCCAACGCAACAATTGGCCGCATTGAAACATATAACGGCGAGCAATACCTCATCACTCCCGATGATTGGAACACTGTAGGCACACGCACAGGCGCACGCCAAGAGTACAACCTCTCAATCAGTGGTGCCAACGACAAATCAACATTCTTGATTGCTCTCGGTTATTTGGACAACGAAGGTATCACATACAACTCAGACTACAAACGTTTCACCGCTCGTTTGCGTGGTGACTACAAAGCAAAATCATGGTTGAATGTTGGTGGTAACTTCAACTACGGTCGCTTTGACCAAAACGCCCTTGGCAACAATGGTAGCGACTCATCAACAGGTAACATTTGGGCATTCACTTCTCAAATGGCTCCCATCTATCCGGCATACATCCGCAATGCCGACGGTAGCATAAAATATGATAGCAACAACATTGCAATGATGGACTATGGTGAAGGCTCAAACGCCGGTTATGCACGTTCGTTCATCTACAATGCTAACCCTATTCAAGATATCAGCCTCAACACCCGCAATGCTGAAGGTCACACACTCTCTGCTTCAGGTTATGCTGACATCATCTTCACCGATTGGTTGAAATTCACAATCAACGGTTCATTGAACAACGATGAATCACGTAGCACCTACGTTTACAACCCCTACTATGGTCAGTTCACCAGCACCGGTGGTACAGTGAGCAAAGCACATGCACGTTCACACGACTATAACATCCAAGAGTTGTTGACATTCAGCAAACAATTCAAACAACATAATCTTGACGTGCTTCTCGGTCACGAATATTTTGACTATCGCTACTATGAATTGAGCGCTTCTAAGTCAAAAATGTTCTCACAAGACAACAAAGAACTTGACGGTGCCATCCAAGACGGTCAATCATCAAGCTCTTCTAAATCACGTTACAACGTAGAAGGTTGGTTGGGCCGTGCTCAATATGACTATGACGGCAAATACTTCCTCTCTGCATCTTTCCGTCGTGATGCTTCATCACGTTTCGCTGTAGATCACCGTTGGGGTTCATTCTGGTCAGCAGGTGCCGCTTGGTTGATCAACAAAGAAAACTTCTTTAACGTTCCCTTCGTGCAAGAGTTGAAGGTTAAAGCTTCGTATGGTGAAAATGGTAACGATAACATCGGTTCATACCGCTACACCGACACATTCACTATCGAAAACTCTGCCGGTAACATCGGTACTTCTTTCTACCAAAAAGGTTCATCAGATATCACTTGGGAGACGGTGCACAACGTAAATGCCGGTCTTGAGTTCTTACTCTGGAATCGCTTGTCAGGTAGCGTTGAATACTACTATCGCAAAACCACCGATATGTTGTTCAGCTTCTCAGTTGCACCGTCACTCGGTTACTCAAGCTACTACGACAACGTAGGTGATATGTACAACACCGGTGTTGAAATTGATTTGCAAGCAAACATTTTCCGCAGCCGCAACTTCACTTGGGATGTTAACCTCAACCTCTCAACAATCAAAAACCGCATCACCAAACTTCACGAAGACAAAAAGACAGCAAGTTTGTACGACTCAGACCTCAACGAATATAAAGGTTACAACTACGGTAACTTCTTCAACACCGAGGGTACTTCACTCTACAACTGGCGCTTGAAAGAATATGCCGGTGTTAACGAAGAAGGTTTGGCTACATTCTACAAAAACGTGCTTGACGATGATGGTAACCCCACCGGCGAACGCACTACTGTTACTGACTGGAACGATGCTGACTACTACGTAACTAACGAAACAACTATTCCTAAGTTCTACGGTGGTTTCGGCACAACCTTGAAAGCTTATGGCTTTGACTTCTCAGTTAACTTCACCTATCAAGTTGGCGGTAAACAGTATGATAGCACTTACGCTTCATTCATGGCAACTCCGACATCAACTTCAGCAGGTTACAACTTCCACAAAGACATATACAAATCATGGTCAACAGAAAACACATCAAGCGACATTCCTCGTTGGCAATATAATGACTTGTACGGCTCTGCTTCATCAACTCGTTTCTTGACTGATGCCAGCTACCTCAACTTCCAAAACTTGAACTTTGGATACACCCTACCTACAAACATCACCAAGAAAGCGTTGATAGAAAACTTGCGCTTGTATCTTGCTTGTGAAAACTTGTGCTATTGGTCAAAACGTAAAGGCTTTGACCCCCGTCAATCATTCTCCGGTGCAACAACCAACTCTCGTTATTCTCCAATGAGAACTGTATCAGTAGGCGCATCTCTCACATTCTAAAAAGAAAGGAAGGAAATTATGAAACGTAATTTTAAAATATTTTCAGCGCTCACACTTTCAGCGCTCACACTGACAGGTTGCATCGATGAAACTTTTCCGGAGAGCAATGTTGCTACCAGCGAACAAGTAGGTGCATCAGCTTCAGCATTGCAAGCTTCGCTCAATGGTATCCCTTCACAGATGTCACAAGGTTACTACGTATACGGTACGCAATATGAAGAAACAGACCTTTCATATCCGGGCTTCATGATTGCTCAAACCGAGTTGCTCGGTGATATGTATCCCGAAGGCAGCAACCCTAACTATGACTGGTTTATCACATATAATGTTTGCCGTGGCTTTGGTTATAACAGTGAAGCAGCTTATTTGACATGGTTCACCTTGTATCGCTACATCAAAGCAGCCAACGATATCATCGATGCTGTTGACGTGGATAGCGAAAACACATCATCTGCGCTCAAAGGAGCTGCCGGTTGCGCATACGCATATCGTGCGTTTGACTACTATTTGTTGACCGTGTTCTATGAGCCGATGGAAAATGAATATACCGACTGCTCAAAAGTGCTCGGTTTGACTGTTCCTAAAGTTTTGGGCTCAACAACAAACGATGAGGCTAAAAACAACCCGCGTTTGACTCACGACGAGATGATTTCATTCATTCTCTCTGACCTTGACAAGGCCGAAGAGCTTATGGACGGTTACACTCCCGAGTCGAAACTCTTCCCCGACTTGTCTGTAGTTTACGGCATCAAGGCAAAAGTTTATATGTGGGATGAAGATTATGCTAACGCAGCAAAATATGCTCGCAAAGCTATCGAAACTTCAGGCGCAACTCCTATGACCGAGTCGCAATGGTTGGATGTAAACACCGGCTTTAACACAGCAAACCAAGCTTGGATGTGGTACATCAACTATGCAGCCGAGTCAATGGGTAACCTCGCAAACTTCACCGGTTGGGTGGCAGGCGAAAACGATTGGGGCTATGCTTCACTCACCTTCCCCTCAATTGACCGCTCACTCTACGACAAGATTGCCGACACTGACTTCCGTAAACATGCTTTCCTCGACCCGAAGAAATTTGACTACTACGACTATCAATCAGTGCGCGACGATGACTTTATCAATTCAGCTCCCAGCTACTTGGCTTTGAAATTTCGTTGCAAAGGCGGCGATTGGCAAACCTACTCAATTGGTGGTGCCGTTGACGTTCCTGTTATGCGTGTTGAAGAGATGTATTTCATTGAAGCTTATGCAACCGGTGCATCACAAGGCGTATCAGCCGGTGCAGCATTGCTCAACAGCTTCATGCAAAGCTATCGTCAACCCGACTATAACTATGCCGGCAGCGACCTTCGCGAATTTGAAATAGAGGTGCTTGCTCAAATGCGCATTGAGTTCTGGGGCGAAGGTAATGCATTCCCGATTGCTAAGATTTTGAAACCGGATGTAATACAAAACTACGAAGGTACAAATGCTCCGGTTGATATGTTCAAAATCAACTGCCGTGGCATCAAACCTAACTGGAACTTCCCCATTCCTACAACAGAAACTCAATCAAATTCTGTTCTCGAGAATACTAACAACCCGAACCCGTCAGGCGTTTTGAAATATCCCACTCCGATAGGTTCATTCGCTGAATTGGCAAATTAATAAAATACAGAAGTTATGAAATCAATAAAATATATATTAGCTACGGTTTTAACCGTCTTCGCTACAGCAGGTTTCACTTCTTGCTCTGACGATGACGATTACAGCGTTGGCCAAGCTTCAGAGGGCGCATATTTCCCTGATGGGCTTGCAACTAGTGTGCGTGCATCAAATAAAACTACGGTTTACGAGGTCCCCGTCTATCGTACATCAAAAGATGCTCCGTCGACCTACACAGTTTCGTCGAACTTGTACCCCGCAACAGACGGCATCACAATTCCGTCGTCTGTATCATTCTCAGGTGATGCAACAAGCACAACATTGCCCATCACATACGACCCCGATGTTGTTGACCAATCACAAGTTTATTCTATCGTTCTCAAACTTGATAATGCCTCTACCTACGGTAAATCTGAGTTGAGTTTCGAACTTCAAGTTGCTGCTCCGCTGCAAACCGTTGTTTGGGACGGTTCAATCCCCGAAGGTCAATCAGCCGACGGCACTACTTGGCCCGCTGTTCAAGGTACTTGCACCGGCACTTGCACATATTTCTACGATACGCTTGGCTTTGGCACAGACGCCGGCCTGCCCATCTATAAAGTGTACGATGAAGATAATCCTCACAGCTATGAACTCGTTGTTCAACACTGGGCTTATGATTTGCCTTTGACTATCACAGTGCCCGATGACCGTGTGCGTGATGACTCCGGTAACCTCATTGTTCGTTTGTATGGCAATGATTTCGGCGCTGACATTCTGGATGGTGGTTATGACAACACATGGGTAGCTGATGAAGCATATTATTACGAATATCGTGGTTGGCAATATGAACCGGAAGATTGCACATTCGATGCTGAAACAGGTCTTATTACACTCCCTGTATTCTATTATGTGCCGGATCTCGGTTACATTACCTACGGATATGACTACATCCAACTTGCCGGTTATCCCGACTACACTGTCTCTGTTACATATCAAGGTCTTTACACCAATACCGATGACTTGACATATGCTATCGGTTTGTTCACTGCCGGTTCTGATGTTAAGACAGTGAAAGCCGCTCTCGTAGCAACCGATGACCAATATACAGCTCTCAGCTATGTTCTTAGCGGTGGTGAAGATGTTGTTGACATTACCCCCGGCACTGACGTCCGCGAACTCTTCCGCGTGAAAGAAGCCGGTTCATACATGCTCGTTGCCGTTTCGTACGACTCAACCGGAACTCCTCAAAATTGTGCGTTTGCTGAAGTGAACGTAAGTATCGACCTCGACCCCGATGTTTACGACCCGGCAGATTGGAACGTGCTTGGTACCGGCACATTCGTAGATGGTTGGATTATGCCTGCAGCTCTTTCTGAAGATGCTGATTATACAGATTACGGCTTTGACGTGACTATCAGCCAAAACAAAGAAAATCCGAACTTGTACATCATGCTTCAACCGTTCGGCTCTTCATACCCGTTGACTCAATACGGATATAATGAGAGCAACAAGAAACGCAACATTAAATTCACTGTTGATGGTGATTATATTGAAGTATTGCCTCAAGCTTGCGGTTTCCTCAGCTCATATCTTGGCGGTGTAGAAATCATGGTTATGAACTATGAAGGTTATGTTGCATACATGAATGCAGACACAGAATTGACTGCTGACGAAGTGCACTTTATTCTTAACAGAGCCGGAGTTCCTTATACTGAAATAGATGAAGATGGCGTGATCTCAATCCCGTACAGCCCGTTCTGCTTCGTAGGTTACGACGTTGACACCTATTCATGGGGTGATGTTGCTGAAACCACCTACATCGTAATGCCTTCAGAAGATGGCGGCGAAGATGGTGGCGAAGATGCAGCTTCAGCACGTCGCAGAACAAATGCTAAGGCTTTGGCTCATCCCCAATTCAAATCTCTCAGCCAAATGTATGCAATGAAAGCTGTGGCTGGCACTGCAAATAAAAAAGCTACTCTTAAAGTCAGCGCTCTGAAAGTTTCAAACGAACCCATTTCTACAAAGAAAATCAAATCGTTGAAAGCCATAAGAACGTTGATGAAAAAACGCTAAAAATGACTCTGAACACAATTAGGATAAATAAAAATAAATAGACAATTAAGTTACTTTATTTTGTTGGTAATGGCGTGTTGCGAAACACGCCATTACTTTTTCCCACTCCCCACGTCAGTGTTTGCACGTTGCCGTGGGTTACTTTTTTTAAATCATGTTGTATTGTCGCGGAAAAATGCGTAACTTTGCGTGTTAATTCGGATTAAACAATAAATTTATGAATATATCATATAGCTGGCTAAAAGATTATGTAGACTTTAATCTTACGCCTGAAGAGCTCGCTGCCGCTCTCACCTCTATAGGCCTTGAATGTGGTGGCATAGAAACCGTTGAGAGCGTGCGCGGTGGACTGCGTGGCATTGTCATCGGTAAAGTGCTCACTTGCGAAGAGCACCCCAATAGCGACCACCTCCACATCACTACCGTTGACCTTGGCGAAAAGGTGGAGCAAATTGTGTGCGGTGCACCAAACGTAGCTGCCGGACAAACCGTGGTTGTTGCTACCGTAGGCACAACTTTGTATGACGGCGACAAAGCTTTTCAAATCAAAAAGTCAAAAATACGCGGCGTAGAGTCAAACGGCATGATTTGCGCTGAGGACGAAATCGGCATCGGCACTTCGCACGCCGGCATCATCGTGCTCGACCAAGAAATCAACCCCGGCACTCCCGCAGCCGAATACTATAACCTCAAAGACGACTACGTGCTTGAGGTTGACATCACCCCCAACCGCATTGACGCTGCTTCGCACTTCGGCGTGGCTCGCGACCTTAGCGCTTGGTTGGCAGCTCATGGCAACGCTGCAGAGCTTCGCCGCCCCACTGTTGATGCTTTCGCTATTGACGCAGCTGCCGAAAAAGGTGTAGACGTGCAAGTTGACGACACCGAAGGTTGCCCCCGCTATTGCGG
>CAYSLD010000108.1:0-7207 GCA_964431795.1 uncultured Bacteroides sp. | reverse complement strand
TGAAACGTTTGATAGAGTAGATGGTGCGAGTGGGGTTTGTGATGGCTTGACGTTTTGCGGGGTCACCGACTTTACGTTCGCCACCATCAACGAAAGCTACCACTGAAGGAGTAGTGTTGCGACCTTCGCTGTTAGGAATAACTACGGGGTCATTACCCTCAAGAACAGAGACGCAAGAGTTGGTTGTGCCTAAGTCGATACCAATAATCTTTGCCATAATTGTAAGTTTTTTAGTGTTATATTTTTATTTTATTTATTTACTGAGTTTGTTCGTTTGCCTATCTACTTAACAAATGCTGTGCCAAAGTCTGAATTTTGCCTACCACACATTATAATATATGTAAAATTACTGACATGCTCTGTCAGCATCGTGTCAGCATGGGCACAAAAAAAACACTGCCCCGAGGGGCAGTGCCAATATTAATCATAAATTACTGATGAAATTAGTCGTTGACAGGAATGTCAGTGTTTACGTTCTTCGAACCGATGAGGGCGTAGAAGAGAATGTAAGCAGCGCAAGCCAAGGGAACGACGTAGCTGATGAGGTAGTTACCGGTGAGGTCAACAACCCAACCTTGTATAGCTACCATAACAGCGCAACCGAACACCATTGTCATGAATGCGCCTGAAGCGATTGAAGTGTATTTGCCGAGGCCTTCAACTGCCATGTTGAAGATGCCGCCCCACATCACTGAGGTGCAAAGACCAACGAGGATGAATGCGAACATGCCAACGGGCACGCTGGGCCAAATAACTTGGAGGTTAGCCCAGTCGATACCGGGAACGCTAACCATAATGTCGGTGGGAGCGAACATGCCAAAGAGGATGAGCACGATGCTGAGACCTGAAGCGAATGTGATCATTGCGCGTGATGACACTTTCGAACCGATAGCACCACCAACGAAACGGCCGATGAGCATCATCAACCAATATACGGCAACAATGAGACCTGCAATGCTGCTATCAATACCATCTAATGTGGGGAGGTATTGCAACATATAGGTGGGCACGCCAACTTCGATACCCATGTAAAGGAAGATGGCGAGGATGCCGAGTTTGAAGTGACGGAATGAGAATGCACTGTATTTTTTGCCACCTACAGCAACTTCTTGTTTTTGCTCGGCAACTTGTTCGGGCTCGTCAATTCGAGTGAAGAGGATGACGATGAATGCAACGATGAAGATGCCAAGAGCGATGAAGAGTGCGGGAGTAGCGTCAGCAACGTGTGCTTTTGCAGCATCACCAATGAGAGCGCCCATGATGATGTAAACGGCAACAGCAGCTGCTGAGTTGAACACGCCACCGATTTGGATGAGTTGGTTACCTTTGTTACCGCCACCACCGAGGATGTTGAGCATGGGGTTAACAACAGTGTTGAGCATGCACATGCAGAAGCCAGAGATGAAAGCGCCGATGAGGTAAACCACAAAAGCGTGCTCGCTCATGCTTTCCCATCCGCTCATCCATTGCACTGTGATGCCGATGATGCCGACAATAAGAGCCATGAGAGCTGTCTTTTTGTAGCCGAATTTTTTGATAAGCATACCAGAGGGGATACCCATCAACAAGTAGGCAATGAAGTTGCCGTAGTTACCAATTTGTGCTGCAGTGTCTGATGCACCGAATTGGTTTTTCACAATCACAGCCATAGGTGAGCAAAGGTTTGTCACGAAGGCAATCATTGCGAAGAGGGCAATCATGACGATGATCGCGCCCCATTGTTTTGATTGGTTACTCATAATTTTTTAGAGGTATTATGTTTTTACTGTTTTAAAATTTAAGATTAAAAACGTTATTATAATTGTTGTATTTTTGTTTGTTGCGCCAAAGATACAAAAATATTTTGATTTAATATTGACGTTCGCCGAAAATATATGTGCCGATGCGCACAAGAGTGGCTCCGTGCTCTATGGCTATGGGATAGTCATGACTCATGCCCATTGATATGGTATCAAAACCGCGCAGGTCGGGAGCTATTTGCAAAATGCGTTTGTGCGTGTTGGCTATCGCGGCAAAGTCGGCAGCTATGCGTGCCTCGTCGTCGGTGTTGCTGGCCATGCCCATCACGCCGCAAAGGTGTGTGGCTTTTAGGGTTTCGAATTGGCGATTGCTGAAATATTGCAGCATCTCGTCGACGGTGAACCCTGACTTTGTCTCTTCGGCGGCAACATGAAGTTGCAACAATACGCGAGTCACCACTCCGGCTTGCTCGGAGCGTCGGTCAATTTCGTCGAGCAAACGCAGCGAGTCAACGCTCTCAATGAGAGTTGTTTTGCCTATGATTTGCTTAACTTTGTTAGTTTGAAGGTGTCCGATAAAGTGCCAACGCACATCGTTGGGCATCTGCGGCACTTTAGCCACAAATTCTTGCACCCTACTCTCGCCGAAGGTGCGCTGACCGGCAGCGTAAGCTTCTTTTAGAGCTTCGATAGGGTGAAATTTAGATACAGCCACCAACTCGACACCCTCGGGGAGTGCTGAGCGGATGGCTGTTATGCGTTGTGCTATGTTGCTCATTGCATTTTATCTTTTTTACTCGGCTTTTTTATCGCTGTTAGCTTGCTCGGCTTTGGGAGCTTCGGCGCCGTCAAGTTTCACACGATAAACGTCAACGAGGGGAGTTTCGGTGATTGACTGTATTTCATAGTCAGCCATAGTGCCTTTCATGCCTTCATTGAAGTTGTTGAGAGCGCCTTGAATGTCAGAAGCTTGCACAAGGATTAGAGTTGAAGTTTTCTTTTCAACGGCAGTTTTTTCGTCGATAGTGATGAAAGCGACTTTTACGAGGAAGTATTTGTCGCCGGTTTCGTCGTAGAAAATTTCAGAGATGTTAGTACGTTTCACAGCGTTGACAGTGAATTCGCCTGAGATATAAGGAGTTTGCTCTTCGATAATGCGAGCCTCAGCTTCGGTAAAAGAGAGGGCGTCAACCAAATAGGGTTCAGTTACTTTTTTAGTAGCGCCGTTTTCTTGCATTTTGAAGTAGCGCACTTTACATTCAAACCAGTTTGCCATTTTTGTTTAGTAGTATAATTATATATTTTGATTTTTGTTTTTGATATGACAAAGTTAGCGAATATCTATGAGAAAACACACCCCTCGAAGTGTATTTTTTTTGCTCTGTGGCTCACTGTGCTGTTAATTAGGTTAATAATTGTAAAATACATTTGGATATATGAGTTAATGTATTAATTTTGCGGCACGTAACTAAAATGTCACAGTATTATAAATTAACTAAAAATGAAGTTAAGTCGAGTGCGACAACAAATCAAGCCGTGGATAATGCCAATGGCAATGGTGGCCGGCTTTCTTTTTCATAATTTTATGGATAAGATAGCTTTTCTCGCTCCTTACCTTATTTTCGTAATGTTGCTGATAACATTCTGTAGGGTAAATTTCGAGAATCTACGCATCACCAAATTTTCATGGTATTTGTTGTGTGTGCAAGTATTAGGTGCATTGGCGTGCTACTTCGTTATAAGGCCATTTAACGAGGTCTTGGCGCAAGGTGTGTTTATTTGCGTATTCTGTCCGACGGCAACAGCAGCGCCCGTAATCACGGGTATGTTGGGCGGAGATATTGTGCGATTGGTAGCCTACTCACTAGTGAGCAACACAGTGGTAGCCGTTTTGTCGCCTATATTTTTTGCTATGATGTCGAGTGCAGATTTGTCACTTTTCACCGCCACCGGAGAGATAGCCAAACGCGTAGTGCCGCTGATTATTGCTCCGCTGATTGTAGCATTGATACTGCGTAAAGTGGCGCCACGTGCACACAAGACGTTGGCCGAGCACCAATCGCTGTCATTCTACATTTGGGCTTTATCTTTGTTTATAGTTGTTGGACGTGCTGTGAGCTTCATACTCAAAGAGCCGGCAGGCTGCATTCCGCAAATGATAGCCTTGGCATTGTTCTCGTTGGTGGCCTGCTTGGCACAATTTTACATTGGGCGCAAGATAGGACGCAGATGTGGCGACAAGGTTGCCGGCACCCAAGGTTTGGGGCAAAAAAACACTGTTTTGGCAATATGGATGGCATTGACATATCTCAATCCATTGTCGTCTGTAGCACCGGCAGCGTATGTTGCGTGGCAGAACACCATAAACTCACTGCAGCTATATTTTAAAGCGAAGCACGAAAATATCTAAAATTTAAGCATTTATTGCCTATTTTTCTAAACTTTTTGAGCTCTTCATTCGTTTTAATTTATATGAATTGAAGTTTAGCGTTGTGTGATGTTACTATACTTTATAATTACACTATTACAACACCTAACAAAAAATTCACTTAACAACAATTAACAAAAATCCACCGCTATGGGCAATATTAGCATGATCGAAACATTGATGGAGCTGCCTCTCTTCAGAGGGGTTACGCGTGAGCGCATGTCTGAAATTGTCGGACTTGCGAAATTCCATTTCCTGAAATATTTACCCAACAATGAGTTTATAACCCCCGGCGAACAATGCACACACCTTAAATTCATGCTCACCGGCGCTGCCCGCGTAACTATTTCAGACCCCGATGGTCGCTTTAAAGTGTCACAAACACTTCACGCACCTGAGGTTGTACTTCCCGACTTCCTTTTTGGTAAAGCCATACAATATCCCTGCTCAGCCGTAGCAATCGAAGATACAAACATCATGCAAGTATCAAAGAGCGACTACCTGCGCATACTCAACAAAGATGAGGTGTTCATGTTCAACTACCTCAACTACCTGTCAACAAATGCCCAAAAGGCCGTAGGTGGCGTGTTGGCCGTGACAAACGGAAACATCATGGAGCGCATAGCTCTGTGGATTATCTGCCTCACTCAGCCCGGAGCTACCGACATTGTGCTCAGCTGCAAGCAGCGCGACCTCTACACTGTGTTTGGCATACAACGCAGCTCGCTGATTTCAATCCTTGAGTCAATGCGTCAAGCCGGACTTATTGATTTCAACCCCACCGAAATTCACATCAACAATCGTCGCGACATGCTCGCAATGATTTCGCCCTCATCCGACGACTAAAAAAATAACCTATTGACATTTGCAATTAATCTATTTTTAGGTAAAAAATTAGATTAAACAACAATAAATAGCTAACTTTGCCGTGATTTCTTACCGATCACGGCAAATTTTTTGTTTATGCTATTTCTTCGAATCCTGCTCTTTACCTTGATAAGTTGCGCAGCATTGCCGGTTTTGGCAATCTATCCGCAGGCATCGCACATGCTTGACACGCTTGACTACTGCATAGATAATCACAACACCTATCGCGACATACGCTGCGCCTCGCTAAGAGCTAAATGTAAAAAAATCAATGCTACACCACACGGTTGTCAGCGCCTGCCTCTGTATGAAGATATCATCAAGCAATACCTTCATGTTGAGGCCGACTCGGCTATCGTATATTCCGACCGCGCTCTGCAACTGTGCCGCGCCTGCGAGGACAGCACCGAAATTGCAAAATTCAAGGCACTGCGCTGCGGGGCTCAAACCATGAGCGGCGAGGTGCACCTTGCAGCCATGATGTTTGAAGCTATAGAGCCTCAAACCGTAGCACAAGCCGACAAAGAGATATTTTTCGAGCTGGGATATCTTGTATATTCCAGAGCCTACATATATTTGCGGCATGAGCGCGAAACCATGAACCTCGACGCAAAACTTACAGCCACACTCGACTCAATCAATCGTCACTGCAAAGATGCGGCGCTGCTCAGATTTTTCAGCGACATCAAGCAAATACACACCGGCAATGCCGTTGACGGCGTGGCTGACTTGATTGACCTAATCAACAGCACCACTCCGGGGTCGTACCTATACGGGCAAATGACACTCGAAGTGGCACGCTACTACAAGCAAGCCGCCCAATACGACTTGGCAAAATACTACTTCACACTTGCCGGCATAAACAATCTGCGTGGCGGATATAACGAAACCGAAGCGCTGCACGGGCTGGGCAATCTGCTGCACGACGAAGGCGACATGACACGCGCCAATCGCTACCTCAAAACCACCCTCGACCGCGCTCTTTTGGTGGGCGACAATGCCGCAGCAATGCGCATATCACAAAGTCTGAAGACACTGCTCGACGACGTCAGCCAAGATGCCACAACAAATCGGCGCTCATACGTGTTATCAATGATATTGCTGGCATTTTTGGCAGTCATTGTGATTTGCTGGATAATATTCTACTTCTACAAGCGAAACACATATCACAAAAACAATCGCGAATTGTCGCAGAAGCATTACAGCAAAAACTACTACATACGACAAATCTTGGCACTCTGCGCCAACCAAATAACAGCATTTGAAGACTACAATCGACTTGTCAGCCGCAAAATCAAAGGCTCGCAAGTGCAAGACTTATTGCGCATATCAGAGTCGGGCAAAGCAATCGCTGAACAAATGGAAACGTTTCATGCCACATTTGACAGCGCATTTCTTTCAATGCACCCCGACTTTATAGAAAACGTAAATAAACTACTCTTGCCCGACAAACAACTCACAGCGCCAAACGCCGGTGGACTGAACACCGAGTTGCGATTTTTGGCATTCATGTGCCTGGGGCTTGACGATTGTCAGCAGTTGGCAACCTTCTTGGGCATCACTCAAAATTCAGTCTACACCTACAAGAATAAGTTAAAAAGCAAGGCTATAGACCGCTCAAATTTTGAGGAAAATATTAAAAAATTAGCTTAATTCACAAAATAACAATCTATATTTTTAAGTAAAGTTAAAATTTATATTTCACTAGTTTATAGGCATTTACAGGTAAATTCGCCAATATTTTATTTATATTAGAGTTTAAAATGCTTATCAGAACGTGAATTCTATTATATATTTGCAACGCATTAAGAAAATAATAATTCAGGTCTAAGATTCAAGGTTATTATTTTAGGATTTTTGTAGTATTTGAACCGGCCACACCGTGAGGTGCACCCGGTTTTTTTATGCCCGTTACTAATGCGTACCTATCGGCACGCAAGGTTATGGTGTGGCTTATCCACGGAGACGCGCTCGTGCCTCGCGCTTTCTCCGCGGTTAACTACTAAATCGTACCCTTCGGACACGGAAAATAACGCCTACAGTGCCGGGAGGCACTGATTTGTTGTTAACCGGGTAGAGAGCGAGGCACGAGCGATCTGCCCGGACAGCTCACTGACACCATATTTATATATGTGTGTTATATAATTTTGGCGATACGAGCGTGTACAATTCA
>CAYSLD010000107.1:0-7226 GCA_964431795.1 uncultured Bacteroides sp. | reverse complement strand
TCTTGAAAACCGTTGAAGGTAACACTTCCGGGGGTTCGAATCCCTCCCTCTCCGCACAAAAGAGCTAAGCCCTCAAGGCTTGGCTCTTTTTGCATTTCTACCTTCAAATCTGTTTGCGGCATCGCCGCCAAGCCGCGGCGCTAGCCGCAAGCATATGCCTAGCCTAGGGTGAGGCCGGCTTTAGCCGCCGACACCCTAGGAGGACACCATTTTCATGATTCGTTTCGCATGCCTTTAGGTATGCGTATAAAAGTTGTCTATATTTCGATTGACGACATGCCTGAGATGTCTTTGCTGATATTGCGCACGTCAGACTTTTTAGCTTTGATTTTTGACATGCCCGAAGCATTTAAGTCGGCATTGGTAGCTGTTACGCTGTCAAACTTCACAGTCGATTGACCCGAGCAATCACATTCAAGCTTTTTTGCTTTTATTTCGTCGGCCTTTACTGCCGATTGGCCCGAGCAACCGATTGAAATGTTGTCGCTGCTGATATTATCGGCTGATACGGCCGATTGTCCCACGCTGTTCGTGATAATGCTATTGGCTGTGATATTTTCAAAATCTATTGCAGACTGACCGGTGCACTCTGCTACCAATTTCTTCAGCGATATATCTTGAGCAAAATCAACTGATGATTGGCCTGAAACCTCAACGTTTAGCGATTCATAATAGAAATTATCGAGCACTTTTGCATCTACTTGACCGCTCAAATCAATCGATTTAAGTTTTGGCATTGTGATGTTTATCACGCAATTTTTTTGCTTGCCTTCAGGCCATTTGTAGTTATATTTGCTATTCATCGATATTTCCAATTTGCTGCCATTGCTCTTTGCTTTCAGATAGTTGAAATAGTTTTCGGGCAATGTAACTTGTACGGCGTATGTTGTGCCTTGACGAATGTTTACTTTGAACGACCCAACAATGTCAATGCCGTTAAAGTCTTTTAATGATAAGTTGCGAGTCTCCATTTTTTTTGAGGGGCTGATTTTGTGTGTATCTCCGGCTATGGCGCTAAAGCCGACTGTTGTTGTGTCGCTTGATGAACAGGCGGCCATGGCAACAACACACAATGCAATAATAATTTTTCCAAGTATTTTCATATCTGTAAATTTAGTATTTTCATATATTAGACGCAAGAATCCCCATTTAGTTACATGGGGGAGGGTGTTTTTTTTGCGCGGGCGGCGATTTTTGCATACCTTTGCAGCGTAAAACCTAAGAACTAATTATGATGAAATCTTATTTTGTTATCTCAGCGCTTTTGAGCGCAGCATTGTTGACATCGTGCTCTTCTAACAACCATAAGTCAGACAATGCTGATGGCGTGGAAACGTCGCAAACACTGCCCACAAAAGATGAGCTGCGCCCTCGCATAATGAAAGCATTTAAGGCTTTGCCCGACCATGGCATTTTCCGCGTTAATACCAAATCGTGCATGACTGCCGAATTTTACCGCGCAGCTCAAGAGGCCTTTGCCATTCCCGGAAATTCACCCGGTCAAGTCGGCGCTGAGAAAGATATTCAATCATGGTTCACTGCAAACGGCATACAGCCCACTGACCATATCACCTCAATAGCTATTGATGAGATTAGTGCCGACATTGTTGACGCTCGTGTGTGGTATGTGAATAATGGCGAGGAAAAAGCCCATAGCTTACGCATGGTTAACGTGGAAGGACAATGGCTCATCGGCGAGATGGATGGCATGCATTGTCGCTTGAAAAAGTACATCGAAGATCGTCGTGCCGAGTATGCCGACAAAGGCCCCCGTCAGCTACTTGAACAGTTGGGCATAGAGCCACACAGCCCCATTGGCGAGAAATTTCTCACTGACGTTGCAAAATATAAGCATAGATACGGCGTGAAATAAGTGCTAGTTTATTGAGAGGTCAAGCGCATCAATCATGGCTATGGCCTCAATATTTTCTTGATATTGTGTTAGCACTGTGTCATAATTTTCCACATTCTTTTTCACCGATTTCGGCACATCTCCCTCTGTGAGATATGTGCCTATGGCGTATATTTCTATGAATTTTTGGGGCTCCATGTCATTCACATATTTGGCAAGCCCTTCTGTGTCATTGTTTTTTGAGTATGTTTCGATATCGTCGTTAAATTCGTCTAAGTGCTCAATCAACACGGCAACGTCGTCGGCGGTAAGATCCGATGGATTTTTGTCTAAAATTTCGTCTACTGTAGCTTGACACGCGTTGAGCATAACGCACATCAAAGCCAAAATAAAAGTGTAAGTAAGTCTCTTCATTTGTGAACTGTTTTATGTATTCTGTGATTGTGAATTATATTAGTTTTTAAAGTAGGTTTTGCAAAGATAATGAAATATTAATCACATAGCGTAAAATTCATAAAACTGTCACCAATAAGTCACGTAACTGCCACAAAATCACTCTACTCCGGTGCTTTGGTCGCTTGATCGCATAGTTTTGTCGCGCTCAATATCCACTTTTTTCCCGCTACTCAATGTGTATGCCACGCTCAGTCCGAATGACCGTGCTGTGATGTAGTTCTCTTTCTGTTGACTGATATGTGGCAGCACAGTGTAATTTTCGGCTCGTGTGTATTTATTAAACGGAGATTTAGCCCATGCTGATAAACTTAGTCTGCCGCCCATGAAACTCTTGCCCAGATTGAGTGAATACATGGTGAGTTGTTTGTTGTTGCTCCATGGCATGGGGGCCGACTTGTATATGCCAACTGATGTTTGTATGCGCCAATGGTCGGGCAGCAATACTGTTGCTGTCGGTGTGAAATTATAGGTAAAATCGCGCTGATGCAAGTCGTATAAATTGCTTTTTAGCCAACGATATCCAACTGTGCCGTTTGCCGATAACATTAGCCATGATGTGGCATTCAGTTGCGCATTAAATCCGATTGTGGCAATGTCTTCTTTGCCAATATTATCGTATGTGCTCATCATGCGTTCGTCGTCGCCAAGTTGGTAGTAGTTGATAATTCGGTTTGATGAGTGTGCGTATTCAGCAAATACAGCCAATGTGAGTTTTGAGCATCCGCTATACATCCAATTGGCTGCGGAGCGGTGGGTGTACTGGGGCTTGAGTTGTGGGTTGCCTACGCTATATTGTGAGGCATTGATTTCGTTATAAAATGGATTGAGCATAGATATTTCGGGCCTCGTTAACGATGTGCCGTACGTCACATAGATTGAATTATTTCTATTCATATTATAATATACTGTTGCTGACGGTAAAATGTAAAAGTTGTGTCGGCTGTAGCTAAGTTGTGGCGCGTTGGGCAGTTGCATGTTCATGTAGTCGGACTGTATGGCTAGCTTTGATTGTAGTGTGAACTGTCCTGCATATCCCAGATATATAGCTTTCGCCTCGGCAATATTGTTTTTATATTGCATTTTGTCGCTGCTTGACGTGGCATTGTATGTCGACTCTGTGTCACCGTTGCGGTATGTGTTGCGTGCCGTCAATCGAAGATAGTTAGTGGGCGTGAGCATCATAAGATATGAGGCTAAAAGTGAGTGCTCATTGAGCCCGCCGCTTGTGCTTTGTTGTGTGGCATAATTATTTTGCTCGAAATTGCGTTTGTCAGGATTGAAAGTGTAGTGATAGCCTATAGTTAGCCGTTCTATGCCGGGATGTTGAGGCATAAAATTGTGATATAGCAAATTCGTTTCAACAGTTCCGGATGTGTAGTGTGAATGGTCAGTTGATGATGCTATGTCCGGTTGGTATAGTGGCAAGATATTGTCTGTGATATATTTTGTGTTGAAATTGCTTTGGTTTATGCGCACATGAATGTCAGCATATATCGTGTTTAGGCTATCTATTTGTCGGCTGAGCATGGCTCGGCCGGTGTGCTTGTGCCAATTGCCGTTGCCTTTTCCGCGGATGGCCCATTGTTGTGAGTCGGTGGTGTATGTTGTTGACACCGGTTGGTTGCGTTGTCCGTCGAAATCGTAGTTATAGCTGACTGCAGCTTCAACTTTCCCTCGTTTTGCCATTCCGGTTACAGTAGCATTGGCTTGCGGCTGAGTGTTGCCGCCTGCACTGATATTTGTTGCGTAACCATCTAATGCGGGCTGTTTGAGCACAATGTTTATCACATATTGTTTTGCCGATGGGCCATATTTGGCAGTCGGATTTGTGATCACTTCAACGCGTGCAATGTCTTTGGCCGATAGCGATTGCAAAAATACTTTCGGCGATGTTTCGGCCATTTCCCATTGTCGACCGTTCACATACAAACTATATGACGACGAGCCTTGCACTGTTAATTCGCCATCGAGGTTTACATCTATCAAGGGCACATATTCCAGCGCTTGTAAGGCATTTTCTTGCTGCGCACGTTGGTTTAGTGCCATGTTATAGCTGATGCCGTTGTCTATCACTTTTGTTGCTTTCGCGTTGCCTTTCACCACAATTTCTTGCAGCTCTACTTGCTGAGCGGTTGCTGGTAGAGTTGCCATTGCGATAATACTGATAATGATGCGGGTGTTCATGTCGTTTGTTTTTTTCTGCAAAGATATTGCGCTACAACGGCTGAATATGAATTTTTCTATTATTCAAACATTACACTATTATTACTAAATTATTACTCTGCGCAAAATAATGATAAAGTATTTGTCAACTGCCGCGGTTTTTTGTTAACTTTGTCGCGTACCAATCACTAATCACATGAACGGCAAAATTAAAACGGTCTATATCATCACTATTGCTGCCATTGTTGCTTTCCTGTTGCTGCAAGCTCATTGGCTGTATAGCACTTTTAATGTGTCGGTGAACGCATACGAGGCCGAAACATTCACTAATATAAAAAGCGTTATTGCTCAATATGATAGCCTCCGTTGCAAAGCTTACAACAAGATTAATGCAGATTGCTACGTGTTAAATAGTTTTGTTATCACTCACAGTCAAGATGCTGTGAACGGCAAATCGGCTGATGCCAAAATGCTCACCTATAGCTATGACATTCGCGCGCTTATGAATGTTGCTCACGATGCGAAAATTACCGATAAAATGCGCGCTGACGCCTACGCAAAAGGGTTGGAACTGGTTGACACCGGCGACACCACGCATCTATCAACCATTCATGCAATTGTACATTCATACCCCGCGCACGAAATGTTGCAAAAAGCACTTGTTGATGCTCGCCTTGATATTGACGTGCCGTTTTGTGCCGCGCAACTCGACTCTATGCTTTCTGCTCATGGCTATGACGCTCAGACAAAATTGGTGGCGGAGCCTGATTCGATGCGTTGGTACCCACAACTCGTGCGACATACATCGGCATTGCATCCGCGCATGACGGTAATCTATCCGTATAACACTCTTAACAAACGTGTTGCTGTAGTCTCTTGCTCAATTCCGCTGTCTGATGTGATGCGCCGCATGATGCTCACTTTCGTTGTAATTATTGTGGTGTCGGCTTTGTTGGTCTCTTGTTTGGTGATGCAGATACGCACTATTGCACAACAAATAAAAGTTGATGAACTGCGCACTCACTTTGTGCATACAATGATACATGAGCTAAAACGTCCGATAACAACCCTCAAAATGTGTGTTTCGGGTCTCGAAAATGAAAAAATGTGCGCCGACCGCAGCACACGTGCTGCTTTGCTCGCCGACTCGCGCTCATCGCTTAACGACCTGTCATCATACTTCTCGAAATTGCGCGATTTGTCATTCTCAGCAGTTGAACAAATACCGCTTTCACTCTCGTTATTTGCTCTCAGAGATGCAGTGGCCGAGGTGTTTGCGAAAATTGCAATTCCAACAGATAAATCCGTGCAATTGCAAGATATTTCTGCTGATGATATCACTATGGTGGCTGACAGAGTGCACGTGGTGAGTATACTGAGCAATTTGGCTGAAAATGCTGTGAAATATGCCGGCAACAACATAACGGTCACGGTTGATTGCGTGATGTTGTCTGCGCACGAATTGCAAATCACTGTTGCTGACAATGGTAAGGGTTTGTCTGAGTCTGACTTGACTCGCGTGTTTGATAGGTTTTATCGTGCAAAGGATGCACAACACAGCAATATGCCCGGACTTGGCTTAGGCTTGGCTTATGTGAAGTTGCTTGTGGAAGCTCATGGCGGCAGTGTGACCGCAAAAAGTGAGTTGGAAAAAGGCACAAAGTTTATTGTTAAATTCCCGCAGCCATGAATGAAAAAATCAGAATATTACTTGTTGACGACGATGTGCGCAGCTCTGTGTGGCTGAGGCGCTTTATAGAGTCGGAAGGCTACGAAGTTTGTTATGCCGTGAATGGTACAGACGGTTTGACTATGTTTCGCGAGCAAACTTTTGACTTAATATTGCTCGATGTGAATATGCCGGGAATGAATGGTTTTGAACTTGCAAAACAGATAAGGGCGACCAATACGAAGGTAGTAATTTTCTTTCTCACCGACCGCACTGAGCGCGCCGACCGCCTGTATGGATTTTCGATAAAAGGCAATGACTATATCCCCAAACCGTTTTATCCCGAAGAACTTATTGCGCGAATAAAAGAGCGATTTGACTGCCCCGCTGAGTCGCCTAAACAATATGTAGTCGCCGACACTGTTTTTCGCGCCGACTTGTGCTCTCTCAGCTATAATGGCGTCACAAAATTGCTGTCTGTGCGGCAGTCTGAAATATTGCAAATGCTGATGGCGGCACCCGGCTCAATGGTTGAACGTGATGACATTTTGTGCAAAGTGTGGGGCGATGCCAGCTATGCTAATTCACTAGCCTTAAATGTGCAAATAACTTATCTGCGCCGACTCATTGACGACCCTCGTCTCTCTATCACCTCCATCAAAAAGAAAGGCTACATCCTCACATCCATCTAAAATTCGCTCCACCCCACCGTCATTTACGTTGATTGGATATTGTTAGTCAATAGACTTATCGCTGTCTAGCATATCTCTAATTCTCTTGTCGAAATCTGAATCGATATGCTGTGTCTTATTGAAAATATCGTATTCATGCTCGGCTTTTACCTTTGCTTGTGCAGCTGATATAGATCCTTTTCCCGGTAAAATTTTATAGTCGTTAAATGTAAGAAATTTATCAACACTTGCTGCAAATTGCTTCATATTAAATGTGTTACCGCGCTCGATTTGGCTTTCAATGTAGTCGAAATAAGAGGTGACAGTACGCTCAAGTGAGCGGATCTCTTTTTCTGATAGATAATTTTTGGCAATTGTGACATCTGATTTTAATATACGCCCATTCGGAGCGTAT
>CAYSLD010000106.1:0-7263 GCA_964431795.1 uncultured Bacteroides sp. | reverse complement strand
GCGCCTGCTATGCGTCGGCGAGGAGGGTGCGGATTATGGCATCGCTCACCAGGTAGCGATGTTCGGGTATGTGGGCGTGTGCGCCATCTATCACCAGGTGGTCGGGCGGCAGTTGGCGCGTGCGCAGCATGAAGGCTTCGCGTTCATCCGTTGGCAGCGCGCTCAGGTCAAGGCCATCGGCGGTGCGCAGTCCCACCATAATCATATCATTTAGGCGATTTACAGCAGTCTCTTCTTCTATTTCTGCGGCAATATGTCCGTCGGTCAATGCTGCCAAATATTTCTTCGTGTTAGCGGGATTTATGAGTCGCACAGTTCCGTCAAAGCTATGTGCTGACGGGCCCAATCCCACGTATGGCAAAAAGCGCCAATAGTTTGAATTGTGCACAGCGCGATGTGTGGGCAGCGCAAAATTTGAAATTTCATAGTGCTCGTATCCTGCTGCCCGCGCAGCCTTGCATAGGTGGGCATACATTGACTCAATCAATTCGTCGTCGGCCTCGGCAATTTTGCCGTTCATCAGCTGCGCATATAGGCGTGTGCCCGGTTCGTAGCTGAGCATATATGCCGAGAAATGCTGCGGACGCAGCGACAAGAGTGCGGCGAGCGACTCGCGCCACGATACCAACGTCTGCTCGGGCAACCCGTAAATCAAGTCAAGACTGATGTTGTTTATGCCGCCGGCGCGCAAAGTTGACACAGCCTCAACGGCTTGCTGCGCTGAGTGACGACGTCCCACGGCACGCAGCTGCTCATCGTTGAACGACTGTATGCCCATGCTCACGCGCCCCACGCCACATTCGCGCCACGCGGCAACTATGGCGGGCGTTATGTCGTCGGGATTTGCTTCAACGGTAAATTCAGCTATTTCGTCGCTCACCGGCAACATCGCGGCAAGCTTTCGGAATTGCTCGGCGGAGAGCAGCGAGGGTGTGCCGCCGCCGATGTATATGGTTTGTAGTGGCTCGGTCAGCTCTGTGCAGCGCAATTGCCACTCTGTGCCGATGGCTGCAATCAGTTGCTCAATCTGCTCGGTCTTTGGCGATGAGTAAAAATCGCAGTATGCACATTTTGAGCGGCAAAACGGTATGTGAACATATAGCCCGGCCATTGTTAGTATGGATTTTCGGGTACAATGCGCGAGCACATTTGCAAGAATGGGCAATAGCGGCAGTTTTCAATTTCGGTGGTTTGCTCGAAATATCCTTTGCCGTCGAATATGCTTGAAATCATATTCTCTAATTCGTTGCGGAATGTCTTTTGCCATTCCGGTATTTCACCGTCGTTCACCCACTCAAGCCGCTCTTTGCCGGTTGATAAGATGAGCCAATCGTCGTCAACGTCTATGTTTTCGGTCATTGCTGCTTTCAAACGATATAGCGACGGGCGTATTTTGTGCGTAGCCTTGCGCAGGTCAGAGTATGCGGCTGCGTAGGTGAGCAACTGCAGCGCTGCATCGTTCGACGTCTTTTTAGTGGTTTGAAACAGCCCTTCGATTGACGATATCTCGGTTTTGTCGCCACCTGTCTTGTAGTCAACAAAGCGATGCGTGCCGTCGCTGAGAATGTCGTGGCGGTCTATGTCAAAGCGGAAATTAACTTTCAGCCCCGGCTTTACCTCCCATTGTTCTATAATTTTATTTTCTGCTTCAAAGAAATAGAAATTGCCGTATTGTTTTATGTAATTCAATTCGCGATCAAGCACCGAGTTGATAAATTCGCTCATAATCTCTGATAGAATTAAGCTCTCGGCAGGCAATCGGTCGGTGGTCTTAAATGAATTTTGGTGATAAAGCCAGTTGATTTCCCTTTTCACGCGCCCCAAAATGTCATCTTTTTTCATCACACCGATAGCTTCCGCATTGATTTCAACCGGAGCATTGCTCGTCTTGTCCTTGCGACGATTAACAAACAAGTCTTTCAACACGTGGTGCATAACATTACCGTATGTTGCCGCGTCCATAAATGCCGTAGGCTCATCGTCTTCGCGCACTCGCTTCACATATTTCAGATAAAATGCCAGTTGACATTTTCTGTATTGCTTGAGCGCTGTGGCCGATAAGTTTGGCTTATCATCGCCTTTGGTTTTGAATTCTTCCAATTCGCGCTCAACATCTTCCTTTTTAATCTTGATTATGCGGTCGTCGGTTTGCTTGGCAAAGAGTGAGCATGTTTCAAACGCGATTTTCGCTTGCGGATAGAGGTGCTGTATTTGCAGCAGATAGCGCGACATTGCACCGTTGCCGCTGCCGGTTGTGCGCGAGTCGTACAAACATACCACGCGTTTCGAGCGTGAGAACAGTCTGAAGAAATAATATGAGTATTCTTGCTCGGCGTTGCCGGTTGTGGGCAGGTGATAGGCCGACCGCAGAAATTGCGGTATGAGTGAGTGCTGGCGGTTGCGACGTGGATATACATCCTCGTTCATCGACATCACTATCACGTTTTCAAAGTCAATGGCGCGTGTCTCGAGTACGCCCATAATCTGCAAGCCGCTCAACGGTGTGCCGCTCATGTTGAGTGTGCTCACGGCCAACAGTCGCTCGAGCATGCCAAAAATTGAGCTTTCGCTCAGATTTTTTATTGAGTATTGCTCAATGCAATTAAACACGTGATCAATAGCTTCTTGATATGCTCGCATCACTTTCACCTCGTGTGCGTTTTTGTTGATGTTGCTGCCGGTGCTGCGCAGTGCGTTGTTGAGCGCAGTCATCAAATTGCTGATGTAGCGCTGTGCCTCGCTGAGGCTGTTTTTGTTGGGCACAACATCAAAAATGCACAACAGAGCTTCGGCTCCGGGAGTGAGCGTGCCGTCGGCATTTGTGCCCGTTTTGCGTATTTCGTCGCGCAAACGTTCGGCCGACACGTTATATTGATGGTAGCGGTCAAGATAAGCCCTGATAGCCAAACAACTGTCCAGGGCTATGGCGCGCATATTCGGGTTGGCTATGAGCGTTGATATGTCTTCGTGAAAGAAATGGTCTTCGTGGTAAATCTCGTGGCTGCGTATGTGTAGCGACACTATTGCACGCAGCAATGTGGCAAATGGCGTGTCGCGATACGATAAACCCATGGTTATGTTCACGGTGCCCAACTCGTGGGGCAATGCGTTGAGCATGGGCGAGAGCAGCGATTGGTCGGGCAACACAATAACGGTGTTGTCTGGCAGATATGTCTTTATCAGTGACTTGCCATTGGCATCGGTGCTGTTTTTCCAATGCTCTAACACACCGCCTGCTGCTTTCGCTTGCAGCGAGTTTGACGGTATGCCGTAAACCATTATGCGGCAATCTTGTATGTTGTCTGTTGGCGGCACATATCCCTCCGGCATCGGGAAGGTGTGGTTTAGCTTTCGTATGTAGGCTCCGGCGCGCTCGGCATACGGCATGTCGGGCAACAAATCCCAAAAGAAATCGGCTGCATTGTTGTCGCGAAGATAAGCCATCATCTTCTCGAGCGATGCGCTGACTATATTAAATCCTACAAACCCCAAACGACGGAATGGCATGGCTTTCAGCCCGTCACCCTTGCAAATAATTTGTGCTATTTCGCGGCTCACTTGACCGGGATAGGCTAATTTGCGCTCTTCAAGCAATTTGCGAAATTCTTTGTAGAGCGGATTTAATATTTGCCAAAATTTCAAGAACTTTTGCGACGTCCGTTCATGGTTCCACAGACCTTCATCGTCGCTGCTTTTGCGATCTTCCAACCCGGAAATGATGTCTTTGCCCCAAATAGATTGTATTACTTCTATTTGGTCTTCGCTCAGATATTTGCTCGAAATTTCGTTATATCGCTCCAAGTTCACATACAACTCATCGGCATCAATCATTTCTTTGTCGATGTCGTCAAAGTCAGTGAGTATCATGTCGCCAAGAAAGGCAAATCGCTCAAAAGTCTTGATTTTATCTGACAGCCCCCGGTCGGTCAGCACATTGCAATATGCCTTGTAGAGTATGAATTGTAACTGTATGCGGTCGGCTATTTCGTTGCTATAAAAGCGCTCGTGAAACGCTCCGATTGTCATGATGTTCGGAACAAACGAAATGCGATTTTGTATGTCTATGCTTGTATCTTCGATGCGTTTCACAAAGTAGCGGCGAAAAAATATTGCTGCACGCTTGTTGGGAAACACCAAGCACAACTCTGAAATGTCTATCTTGCCGCTTTGCGCTGCCTTGAAGTAGTAGTCAGCTACTGCCCACAAGAATTTATCGCTATTCATCTCTATTAGGTTTAACAGGTTTAGTTTTTCAACAGAAGTATGACTGTGATAGCAAGGTCAAACATCACTATCTTGCCATTGGCATTGCCGGCTACGTCGGTGGCTGCTTGTGAAAACGCATCGAACAGCGGCAACACATTGCGCTCGTTGATGAAACGCGCAAAGTTTACCGAAAATTTGCTCTCGGCGGTTGTCATCAAGTTAAATTGCGGATTGTGAAAATTGCTGATGAAATTTTCACGTAGCATGCGGCAGCAATAATCCAAGAAACGGATTAACATCTCACGCTTTTCGGCGCCAACGGTTTGCGACCATTGTTTCAAATCGGCTATCTTTCGTTGGTAGGCCAAGCGCATGAGCTGCATGAACCACTCCAGGTGTTGTGACGACTCGTTTTGCGTGCCCAGCAAACGCAGTGCTTTGTTGAGGTTGCCTTCTGCCAACATTGCCGCATCGGCAGCTGCTTGTGCATCACTCACACCTTGTGTCATCAGCCAATTTGCCACTTCTTGATTGTCGTAGCGTTTTACCGCTATGCGTTGCACACGCGAGTAGATGGTCGGCAATATCTGACGCGAATTGTCTGAGGTCATGATAAACAGTGTGTCGGGGTAGGGCTCCTCAACAAGTTTAAGCATCTTGTTGGCTGTGTCTTCGCGCATACGCTCCGGCTGCCACATCAACACAATCTTGTATTTTGACGCGTGCGCCGTGTACGACAATCTTCGCAGCAATGCATTGCCCTCGTCAACAAACAGTTGCGGCATGGTGTTCGGGCTTTGCAGCTTTACCAACCATGTCTCAAAATCCATCCACGGACTCTCGCTGATAAACTCGTTAAATTCGCTCAGATAGTCATCGCTGATGGTGGGTTTGCTGTTTTTCTTGATTACCGGAAATGAGTAAATGGCATCGATATGCCTGAACGATGCATGTTGTCGGCACGATGGACAAACTCCGCACGAGTCTCCGTCGTGTCGCCCCGTGCAGTGTATATATTGTGCCAAAGCTCGCGCCAAAGCAAATTTGGCTGAGCCTTCGGGGCCTTCCAATAACAACGCGTGTGGCATGCGATTGTTGTCAACAATCTCGCGCAAACGTTGCTTCACATCTTCATGTCCGGGTATGTCGCTGAATTTCATTGCTGATTGGTGGTGTGGGGGTGATATTATTTGCGGCGGGCGGCTCCACGTGCGGTCAAACCGTGCACCTTCACATAGTCTTTAACTTGTTGGAAAAGGTCGGTGGCAAACACAAAGTCGTTGAGCGCAGCGTTGTCGCTGTTGAAGATTTTGTCTTTGTCGCCCACCCAGTCGCGATGTCCTTTGTTGATGAATATAATGTTCTCACCGATGCCAAGCACTGAGTTCATGTCGTGCGTGTTGATGACGGTGGTGATATTATATTCGTGCGTGATGTCGCTCAACAATTCGTCGATAACTATCGATGTGCGCGGGTCAAGTCCTGAGTTGGGCTCGTCGCAGAACAAGTATTTGGGGTTGAGTGCAATAGCACGTGCAATTGCTGCACGCTTCTGCATACCGCCCGACAGCTCTCCGGGATATTTATTCTCGGCTCCGGTAAGATTTACACGTCCCAAACAAAATTCGGCACGCTCACGTATCTCTGCCGTGCTCATGTTGCTGAACATTACAAGCGGGAACATCACGTTTTCAAGCACGGTCTCTGAGTCGAACAATGCCGAGCCTTGGAACAGCATGCCAATCTCTTTGCGCAGCTCTTTGCGCTCGGCTGTAGGCATGGTGATTATGTCGCGTCCGTCAAAAAGTATGCTGCCTTCCTCGGGGGTTACCAAGCCTACAAGCGACTTCATCAACACTGTTTTACCCGAGCCGCTCTGACCGATGATGAGGTTGGTTTTACCCGGCTCAAACACGGCGCTGATGTTGTGCAACACTGTGCGCCCGTCAAAAGATTTGGTGATATTTTTAACCTCAATCATTGCAGTAAAAGTTTTGTGAGTACTACGTCAAAAAGAAGAATCAAAATGCTGCTCGATACTACACCGTTGGTGCTGGCTTTACCTACGTTCAATGCACCGCCGGTCACGTTGTAGCCGAAGAATGATGCTACCGACACTATGATAAATGCAAAGAACAGTGATTTGATAAGTCCATACCACACATACCACTCGTTGAACAGTGCTTGCAAGCCGTACACAAATTTCGATACGGTGATCATGTCTGTGAATACAGCCACACTATATCCGCCTAAGAGCGAGATACCGATACTCAGCACACACAAAATCGGCATGAAAAATACAAATGCAACAAGTTTGGGCAATACTAAATATGATGCTGAATTCACACCCATTATTTCCAATGCATCAATCTGCTCGGTAACACGCATTGTGCCCAACTCTGATGCAATGTTCGAGCCTACCTTTCCGGCCAATATCAAGCTGAGAATAGAGTTTGAAAACTCTAGTAGCACAATCTCACGTGTTGCCAATCCTACACTATACGCAGGTATGAGCGGCGACATGATGTTGAGCTGCATTTGTATGGCAATTACGGCTCCGATAAATACGGAAATAACGAGGACAAGCGGAATTGAATCAACTCCTAACTTTGATATTTCATTGATAATGTTTTTGCCAAATACTTTCCAACGCTCCGGAAGCGAAAACACTCGCTTCATAAACATGCAATAGCGCCCGAAAGTGACAAGCGAATTGGTTATAACCATAGAGTATAAACTTTAAATAACATACAAAACTACAAATTTTCTGCCACATATTCAATGTATAGACCGCTATATTTTACACATTTGGCAAAAAACACCAATGCCCGCGCGAAAAAGGTGAACTTTTTGCTCGAGCATTGACGATATTTGTATGTTAGTGTGATATCTGTTTTATCCGCACTTTGATGTACCGCACGATGTGCATATCAAGCAGCCTTCTTGATATATCAGCGTTTCATTGCCGCAGTTGGGACAACGTTGGCCGCTGGCACTGGTGCCGTTGGGCAAGTATTTTTTCAGCGCACGCTCAACACCCATTTTCCATGTGTTGAT
>CAYSLD010000105.1:0-7313 GCA_964431795.1 uncultured Bacteroides sp. | reverse complement strand
AACGACGTAAACACTTCTACGACCATTGCTTGTCATACAAACAACTTCACGATTTTCTTCCATAGCAATCAAATTTAAATAGTTAGACTACAAATGTAATAATTTTCTTTAAATCACACAATTGGCGGTGACAAAATCGTCGAAAACGATGATATTCTTTCGGCAAGCGGTCGTGCGCCAAAGCGTGTATGTCACACTTGGCTACAAATTCTAAAGTTAAATTACACAATATGCCATAAAATCAAAAAATATCACTATATTTGCGCATTATATGATATATTAAGCTATGGCAAAAAATACGATGGGGACCAAATTACCCCGAAAATTGCAGCAGAAAATGGTCGCCGTTGGCGAGCAAATCAAGTTGGCCCGCTTGCGCCGAGACTTTAGCGTAGCGCAGATTGCAGAACGTGCAACCTGTTCGCCAAACACGGTGTTGCGCATAGAGAAAGGGTCGCCAACAGTCTCTATTGGCATCTATTTGCGCGTGCTTTATGCCCTCCAACTTGACGATGACATACTGCTGCTTGCCCAAAAAGATGAGATGGGCCGTGCCTTACAAGACCTTAGCTTGAAAAACCGTGAACGAGCATCCAAAAAACAATGAAAACGCTATACGTATATGCTGATTTCGATTGGCTTCCGTCGCCGGAACTGATTGGTGAGTTGAACTACGAATCGCTTCGTGGCTCAGATAGCTATGGCTTTAAGTTTAACAACGTCTGGCTTCGCAATCATGGTGGTTTATTTTTGAGCGATGACATTAATAATTACCCGGGGATGCAATACACGCGGCCGGGCCATGATATATTCGGTTGCTTTGCCGATGCACTCCCTGACCGATGGGGCCGCACTCTATTAAATCGGCGCGAACAAGTGCTAGCAATAGCCGAAAATCGTCCGGCTAAAAGATTATCTTCCTTTGACTATCTAACCGGTATTGACGATTTTTCGCGCATGGGCGGCTTCCGATTTAAGGAGACTCCGGATGGCGCATTTATCAACGTGAGCGAATCGTTACGCATCCCGCCGCTGACAAATCTTCGCGAACTAATTGCCGCAAGCCGTGAGATTGAATTAAGCGAAGAAGAAAATCTTCTGCCTGATATGAAGTGGATTGCACAACTTGTGCAGCCAGGGTCCTCGTTGGGTGGTGCCAGACCCAAAGCGAGTGTAGTTGATGAGAAAAAGTCGCTGTATGTGGCTAAGTTTCCATCGCGTAAGGACGATTATGATGTTGGCCTGTGGGAGCATTTTGCACATCAACTTGCAGAAAAAGCCGGCATTAATGCTGCCAAGACGCGTGTGATTGCCACCGGTGATAAGCATCACACTTTGCTATCGAAACGATTTGACAGAACTGATGACGGACGTCGCATACATTTTGCATCAGCTATGACTTTGTTAGGACTGACAGATGGCGACAACGCTACTAACGGCTACGGATATCCTGACATTGTGGATTTCATAGTGCAACACTGCTGCGATGTGGAAGCGAACTTGCAGGAATTGTTTCGGAGAGTGGCGTTTAACATCTGCATCGGAAATACAGATGATCATTTCCGTAACCACGGATTTTTGCTCACGGCGCGAGGCTGGACATTGTCGCCGGCGTATGATATGAATCCCACGTTGAACAACCATCAAAGCTTGATGATCACATCGACCACGAACAGCTCTGACTTGGGGCTATTGCTTGATGCTTGTGAGGAATATATGCTGACGGGCACAACTGCTGAGCGTATAATCAATGAAGTTAAAACGGCAATGACTACATGGCGCAGCCAAGCCACAAAACTGGGTGTTGTAAAACGTGAAATAGACTATTTTTCATCAAAACTTGACCGCTGCATCGGCTAAAGTTATGTTGGGGAGTTCCACTCGGGGTGGAGGCGGCGGTATTCGGAGATGACGAGTTCTTGCACTTGAGTGATTTCGTCGTGGAGGAGAGTTTTTTTGCGGTGACCGATGTAGAGTTTGTTGTGCATTGGGGTGTATCCTTCCCAAAGTAGGTGAATGTCGCCGCGCTGAATGGCATCGGCGCAAACCGACTGCGGCACAACGGCAAGCCCGGCGCCGCACGAAAGGCTGCGCACAATGCTGTAAACATCGGGGACAGTGAAATTGGGGATTACGTCGACGTCAGATTTGAAATTTATGCGCCAAAATTGGGTGAGGTCTTCAACCTCGGGTGTACTGAACCAAATTTGGCTTTTCAGCCATTTGCGCAGTGCTTTTTTGTTGTTGATGTCGATATTTTGAAATCCTGATAAGTCAGTGTCTTTTCCGGCTATCAAAATGAAGTGCGAGTTGCCCATGAAGTGATATTCGATGTTGCGCAACGGGGTTTGCATATTTGAGACAATCATGTCAACGCTGCCGTTTTCGAGCAAGGTGGTGAGTTGTTTGTTGCTGCCGTTGTGCAAAATAATGTTCAAGTTTAGCCGTGTGAGGTGTTTGTCGAGCACTTGAGCCGACATGCCGGGAAACATACCGATGCTGAGAGTTTTGCGTTTCACGCCGTGTCCGAGCAAATATGCAGTTTCCACCTCCTCCATTTTGTTAACGGCCGCAGAAATTTGGGCATACAAAATATTGGCACGCTCGTATGGAATGAGCTTGCGACGAGTGCGCTCAAAAAGAGGTTGTCCGATGTAACTTTCAAGGGCACTAAGTTGCAGACTCACACCCGGTTGCGACACATTAAGTTCGCGAGCGGCATCGCTCATTGTGCCCACTTCATAAATGATTTTAAAGGTACGAAACCATTCGAGATCGCAGCGCATATATAATAAATATTATAACCGTATAAAATTTTTGTTATATCTAAAATTAAATAAAAGGTGTTACCTTTGCAACCACAAAAGTACGGATAATTTATAATAGCTACAAATAAACCGCAATATTAACCTGAAAATGAGAAAAATAATAACCGCAGCGTTTTTAGTTGCATTTTCGCTCTCAGGTGCTGCACAGCACAACAAACCGCATCATTATCGACACAAGCACACACACAAAGTTGACTCAGTGAAAGAGGCCGAGCAAAAGCCCGAAGAGTTGCAAACAGTTGTGGTGACCGGGTCGCCGGTGAGCAAAGTACGCACATCATCGTACAATGCCATTGCAATTGACACACGTGATCTAGCCAATACAAATAAGAATTTAGCAGATGCGCTGGGCAAAGCTCCGGGCATGAAATTGCGCGAAAGTGGAGGCGTAGGCTCAGATATGCAGCTGTCGATGGACGGATTTTCAGGTAAGCACGTAAAGATATTTATTGACGGAGTGCCACAAGAAGGAGTTGGAGCTTCATTTGGGGTGAACAATATACCGGTGAACATGGCACGCCGCATAGAGGTTTACAAAGGCGTTGTGCCCGTAGGCTTTGGCACAGATGCCATTGGCGGTGTGATAAACATTGTGACCAATCGCAATCGCCGGTCGTGGAACGTTGATGCCAGCTACAGCTATGGCTCGTTCAACACACACAAATCATACGTGAATGCATCGCAAAACTTCAACAATGGTTTGCATTGGGAAATTAACGCATTTCAAAACTATAGCGACAACAACTATTGGGTGGACAACTCAGTGAAAGACTTCACCACCGGAGCTATAGACCGCACACAGATAGAGCACGTGAAACGCTTTAACAACACCTACCACAACGAGGCCGTTGTGGCAAAAGTGGGTGTTCTTGACAAGACTTGGGCCGACCGTTTGATGTTTGGCATGACATACAGCCACATGTATCAAGAGATACAGACCGGTGTGCGCCAAGACATTGTTTACGGACAAAAGCATCGCCACGGCTACTCACTTATGCCTTCTGTAGAGTACGTGAAACGCGGATTGCTCAACAACCGTATTGATGTGACTGCTACGGCAAACTACAATCGCAACGTCACAAACAATGTTGACACCGCAATGGTGCAATATAACTGGCGCGGCGAAACTAATGCGCTCAACTCGCCCGGTGAGCAAAGCTATCAATTGCTGAAGGCTGTGGCACACAACGTGAATGCAACCGGCACAGTGAATTATCGCATTGCCGAGGGACATACACTCACCGTGAACCACGTTGTGAATACTTTCCACCGCAACAACACCGATTTGCTCACCGTTGAAGCAGTGACTGACCCGATTGCTAAGGTTACCACTAAAAACATCACCGGATTGAGCTATCGTTTGATGACCGACAAGCGCTGGAACGTAACCGTGTTTGGCAAATACTACAATCAATATGTATCGGGCCCGGTAGCAACCACCTCAACCGGTGAAAGCTATGTGCGCACCACCAAAACAACCGATGACTGGGGCTATGGTGCAGCAGGCACATACTTCATCATCCCGGCTCTGCAAGCAAAATTATCGTACGAACGCGCTTTGCGTCTGCCTACTATCGAAGAAATGTTTGGTGACGAAGACCTTGAGATGGGCGATATGAGCATACTGCCCGAAAAGAGCCACAATGTGAACTTCAACCTCAGTTGGAACGGCCGCTACGGTGTGCACGGTGTGTATCTTGAAGGTGGCTTGGTATATCGCAACACCAGCGACTACATTCAACGTAACATCACCAACCTATCGGGTGGCAAACAAGCTGCAACATACGTCAACTACGGCAAAATTCTCACTAAGGGCTTCACGTTGTCGGGCCGCTACAACTACGGTCGTTGGGCTTCGGTTGGCGGTAACCTCACAAGCATGAGCATACGCGACAACATGAAAACGATGAAGGGCACAAGCACCGAAAACATCACCTACAAAGACCGCGTGCCCAACCTACCCTATTTTTTCACTGACCTTGATTTCAACTTTTACTGGCATGGTTGCGGAGCTCGCGGCAATGTGTTGCAAGTGACTTACGACAACCAATACACAAAAAGTTTCTGCTACTACGCATCGAGCATTGGAGCTAACAATAGCGACTACATGGTGCCTGACCAATGGGCTCACAACGTGTCGCTGACTTACAGCATAAGTCACGGCAAATATAATTTCTCGTTTGAATGTCGCAACTTGACCGATGCCAAGCTTTATGACAACTTCAGCTTGCAAAAGCCGGGCCGCGCATTCTACGGCAAAGTTCGCGTTTGCTTCGGCGGAGAGTAAAACTAATTAAGTAAAGAGTAAAGAGTCAGAAGTAATCAATAAAAATTAGATATATGAAATCGACAAAAATTCTTTTGGCAGCTATGGCTGCAACAGCAATGCCTGCACTGCAATCGTGCTCAGACGATAACAACAACGGACTCACCGGCGGTGAGAACAATGGTAACACCGAAGTCACCACTGCACCCGGATTTGTAATTGCAGCCACCGGCGACGTGCTCGGCCAATCACAAAATGTGCTTCTCTCACCCGAAGGCATTGAAAGCGGTTCACTCTCAATTGTTGGCAACGGTTTGACAAATGACGGCGCCACACAATGGGTGTTCGTCGGCGACAAATACCTCTATGCCCTCACCTACAACCAAGGTAACGGTGGCACAACTCGCTCATACTATCGCGATGCAAACGGCGATTTGAAAGCTCGTGCAAAAGAATATGAAATCAAGCGTTTCACCACATTCGGCACTTTCGGTGACTACGTGATGACAACATCAACCGGTAGCGCACCCACATCGTATGCAAATGCTGATGGCAACCTCCCGAAAATGCTTTTGGTATCGTACCTCCACGTTACCGACGAAACTTACACTTCAAACACTGCCGGCGACAACTATATTGTAGAAAACTATCTTGGCAATGGTGAGTATGTAATACTTGCCGGCATACAAGAGCGCGACGGCAAAATTTTCAGCGGCGTTGTGCCTTGCGGTTTGAGTGCATACGGTGCAGCTGTTGACGGCGGCAAATGGATACTCCCCGGAAATGAAGATTTGGTGAAAACCGAAAGCGGCGGCTCAGCTAGTTCAGCATACGTGAAAGGTGAATTGCAATACACACAATATCCCAACAAATGCTGGGTTGCTATCTATGATGACTACACAATGACCAACCCCAAAATCATCAGCACCGACAAAATTTCGTACGCCAGCGGTCGTTACAAATCACAATACTACCAAACAGTAGTAAAAGCAGACAACGGTGATATCTACGTGTTCTCACCCAGCTATGCTAAGACAATGACCGATGCTCGCCAACAAACCACACTTCCTGCCGGTGTAGTGCGTATTCCTGCCGGCACCACCGAATTTGACAATTATTACGTAAATATCGAAGAGCAATCGAACGGCTGTGGCTTCACAAACGTTTATAGCATGGGTGGTAGCAACTTCATGTTGGTGATGTACGACCGTCCCTTCTCACAAACCGGCTACACAGCAAACCGTCTTGCTGTTTTCAACGGCGAAAAAGGTAAACTCACTTACGTAACCGGCATCCCCGACAACACTACAATCAGCGCCTTCAGCAAAAACGTGTTCAACTATAACGGCAAATCGTACATGATGATTTCTACCGATGGTGGATACCCCGCAGTTTACTGCATTGACGCAGAAACCGGCATTGCAACAAAAGGTCTTGAAATTCAAGCAACAACCAGCACAGCAATCGGTTTATTGAAATAATAGATACAAATGCGAAAGATATTCCAAAAAATCCACCTATGGCTATCGGTGCCATTTGGATTGATAATCATGCTGACATGTTTTTCCGGCGCCATGCTCGTATGGGAGCCGGAAATACATGAGATGTGCAATCACAACATCTACTATGTTAGCGAGGTAAAAGCACAAGCCATACCACTCGACACACTGATGAAAGGTGTGGCAGCAACTTTGCCCGACAGCGTGCAAGTGACCGGAGTGACCATCTCTGACAATCCGGAGCGCACATATCAAGTGAGTTTGTCAAAACCACGCCGTGCCTCACTGTTCGTAGACCAATATAACGGAAAAGTTACCGGCACATACGAGCGCGGTGCATTTTTCAAAAATATGTTTTTCTTGCACCGCTGGCTGCTCGATGGTGGCAATGCCAAAGAGGGCGGCATATTTCACGGCAAACTCATTGTTGGCATATCAACATTGATATTCGTGATTGTGCTCATCACCGGCATTGTGATTTGGACATATCGCGCTCGCAAATCATTCAAACGCAGTCTGAAAATTTCAGTCCGCAACGGTTGGACCGTTTTTTGGAAGAATTTGCACGTAGCCGGAGGCATGTACGTAGTCGTATTTTTGCTGGCTATGGCTTTGACCGGCCTCACATGGTCATTCGATTGGTATCGCACTGCATTCTACAAAGTGTTTGGTGTGGAACAAACCGAATTCCATCACGGAGGAGGTGAAGGTCGCGGCGAA
>CAYSLD010000104.1:0-7393 GCA_964431795.1 uncultured Bacteroides sp. | reverse complement strand
AATTTATCTTGTGAACATAGATTTTCATCGTCGATTGACACCGAATTGTCACGCAGGGCTAAAGCGACTGTTTTGAAGCCTAAATCGTGCAACGAGTTGACTGGCGCATCAAGCCAAGTCCAAGGCACGAGAAATACAGACCCCATTGACACACGCACGGCGCGACGATTGAGAGGATCGCAAGAAGAGCGAGTGAGCAGCACAGCGTCTATGCCCAGGGCAGCGGCAGAGCGAAAAATTGCACCGATGTTTGTTGTGTCGACAACACCGTCAATCACAGCCAAGCGATGTGCACCGGCACAGACATCGGCAACATCACGGTCCGGGCGGCGGCGCATGGCGCAAAGCACACCGCGAGTGAGTTTGTATCCGGTGAGCGAAGCCAACACCTCACGGTCGCCGGTATAAATAGGCATATCATCGGGACAGCGAGCAATTAACGGCGCAGCATCGCCCTCAATGTGACGACGTTCACAGAGCAATGATACAGGGACGTATCCGGCATCAAGCGCCACATTTATAACTTTAGGGCTCTCGGCTATAAACAGGCCGTCACCGGGAGTGAGGCGATTGCGCAATTGAGCTTCAGTGAGCGTTGCATAGGCTGCAACACGGGCATCGTCAGTGGAATTAATCTCGATAATATTATTCATTGTGGTTAACGTTATGTTACAAAATTAGCGAAAATTACCGTCTTTTCAAAATTATGAGTAACTTTGTACGTTCAAACGAAATATCATACGATGGAAAAGAAAGTCAAGCAAGACGAAATCATAAAATATACAGCAACCGACCGCATGCGCGATATTGTGTCGCACGACCACAATCTGCTCCCGGCTCTCAGCCGCTTTGGCATATCGCCGGGTTTTGGCGATGCTGTGGTGAGCAAAGTATGCGCTGAATATGGAGTTGACTGCAACACATTTTTGGCCGTAGCTAATTTCATCAGCGGCAACGGGGCCAGCGCCACAAACGTCTCGCTTGCGTCACTTATCAAATACCTAAAGTCGGCGCACTCTTACTTTCTTGACTATCTGCTGCCCACACTGCGCCGACGTTTGGTGGAAGTTGTGACCGGAACCGGCAACGACGACCTCACGTTGATGATTATGCGTTTCTATGACGAATATGTTGAGCAGGTGCGCACACACATGGAGTTTGAAGACAGCAACGTGTTTGGCTACGTAGAGCAGTTGCTTAACGAACAGTTATCAGATCAATTCACAATCGCTCACTTCAAGGAGCATCACACACCGATAGCAGAGAAGCTGCATGACTTGAAAGAGATATTCATTTCGCACTATCATGTAGAGTCAGGCGACCCGGAGCAAGTAAATTCGGTGCTGTTTAATATCATCAACTGCGAGCACGATTTGCTCACACACTGCAAAGTTGAAGAGGCATTGTTTGTGCCGGCCGTAGCACGACTTGAGAAAGAGCTCACGCGCAAAATCAAAACACGTCCGGCAAAAGCAGAGAGCAAAGCAGAGACACAATCGTCAGACGCGGCACTACTTTCAGAGCGAGAGAAAGACATAGTATGCTGCGTGGCACGCGGACTATCAAACAAAGAGATAGCCACAAAACTTTGTTTGTCGGTGCACACCGTGACCACACATCGCCGCAACATATCAAACAAGCTCAACATTCACTCACCGGCCGGATTAGCCATCTACGCGATTATACACAAATTAGTAGATTTATCAGAAGTAAAAGCTCAATAACATGAATTTCACACAGTTTATCGACACGTACCATCTCGGAGGCTTGCTAATTGGTTTGGCCACATTTGTGATTATAGGCATATTTCATCCGCTCGTTATCAAAGGCTATTACTATTTTGGTCTTAAATGTCGATGGTGGTTTCTTGTTGCCGGCATACTAGCGTTGGTTGGGGCAATATTTGTGCATGGGCTTATTGGCTCATCGCTATTGGGAGTAACTGCATTCAGCTGTTTTTGGAGCATCAAAGAGGTGAATGAGCAAGCAGAGCGAGTGCGCAAGGGCTGGTTTCCGGCCAATCCGCGTCGCAAAGACCAATAATCGACTTTTTTTTGAGGGGGTGAAATGTTCAGAGGCGGCCATCCTCACGGAGAGCCGCCTCATATAGCTTACGGGTTATTTTTAATCAAACTATTGTTTTATCTAAAACACTTACTTACGGTTGCAAAGTTACGACCATAATTGCAAGTGGGCAATACTCAATTTTCGGTATTTTGCACGGCACCGTGCAGCCCGACTATACCTAAAAATAGCGATTACACAAATTAGTAATGTAGTATTTACTCACTTTAGTAATGCGGTGTGTGCAGGAAGTTTTGGAGGTTGTATATTGTGTAGATGCAAATTATTGAGTAATTTTGGAGCATGAATTACAAGAGTAGAATATTAACAATAATAGCTACATTGTTTTGCGCAACGGCAGTTGCACAAGACAATGTAGAATATTCAGCTACGGCAATCGGTGTTGGGGCGACCGGTGATTTTGCTCCATACATGATTGCATCGTGGAACCACGGAAAGACTACCATGAACTCAGCCGCATTGCTCGATGTGGATATGCACAAAGATTTAAATCTCGGGAAACGTTTCAGTTGGGCAGCCGGGGCAGAATTTCTCACCGGACATTCAGGCTCAGCCAACTATGAGATATATGATGCTGCTACGGGATGGACAACAAACACACAATCGCCTGCGGCAATATGGTTGCAACAGCTTTATGCATCGGTGAAGTGGCGCGGTGCGTTTCTAACCGTAGGCATGAAAGACCGCGAGTCGCGCTTTGTGGACAATGCATTATCGAGCGGAGACCTGGTTCAGAGCAACAATGCCCGAGCGATTCCCCAAGTGCGAGCCGGATTTGTAGATTACCAAGACATACCGTTCACAAAAGGATGGGCACAAATTGACGGTGAGATTTCGTACGGCAAAATGGCTGATAGCGACTATGTGCGCAACCACTATAACTACTACAACACCCACATCGCCACAGATGAGCTATACACATTCAAACGCATATCTTTTCGTTCAAATCCGACGAAACCATTTTGGGTGAGTGTAGGTATGCAAGTTGCCGGATTTTTTGGCGGCACAACAAGTTGGTACCATAAAGGAATATTAGAACGTAGCCAGAAAAATCGTTCAAATCTCAAGGCATATTGGGATATGTTTGTGCCATCGCTTAATAATGGTGACAACTATTTTGAAGGCAGTTCACTCGGTTCATACGACTTCAAAGCGCAATACACTATAACCGGTGGGCATCAAGTGGCAGCTTACTTTCAGTGGCTGTGGGAAGATGGAAGCGGCATGGCCAAGCGCAACAAGACAGACGGACTGTGGGGTGTGGAATATCACCGCACAGACGGCAACAAACACGCATTGCAAGGCATAGTTGCCGAATATCTTGATTTCCGCGACCAAAGCGGGCCGCTACACTGGGCGCCATCAGACTATCCCGGCACAACAATCACAACCGAAGCTACAGGTGGCGATGACTATTATAACAACAATTCATACAACTCATACGCAAATTTTGGCATGGCTCTGGGCTCACCATTTTTGGTGTCACCGTTATACAATTTGAATGGCTATCCACAATATATGTATAATCGTGCAAACGGTTTTCACCTTGCAGCACAAGGATGGCTAAGCAATAGCGTGAGCTGGAAGTCGGCGGTGAGCTATTCAAAGTCATGGGGCGCCGGACGACGTCAACAAGCAATATCACGCGAAAACACATCAATGCTCATTGAATGTGGCTGGGATGCAATGCAATGGCTTCCGGGATTTAGCGTGAAAGGACAATTAGCATTTGATGCCGGCAAACTTCGCGGCAATAATTTCGGTGGGCTGTTGGCAATTACTTATACAGGAAATTTTGCTTTGAAAAGATGAAACATACCATACAACTCATACTGACACTAATCATGCTCTCGCTGAGTGCATGCACCACCAACAACGGTGACATAGGTGTGTACTATGGCACATGGGCACTTGACTCAGTCACTATCGACGGAACGACAGACACTGCTTGGTGCGCCGACGGACAATGGACCACATGGAGCTTTCAAAACAACATTGTGTGCATTATGCAGAGTTTCGGCTATCAAGAGATAGGCAACCATTGGGGCACGTGGAGCGAAGAGTCGGGCAAACTATTGTTAGACTATCGTCATCACGACGATACAAACGACGACAGCAGCTCAATATATGAAGCCCCAACATGGATATACATGGAGCCGCATACGGTCACAACGTTAAACATAGAGAAACAAACGTCAAAAGCTATGACACTCTCATTTGTAGATAGCCAAGGACGCACAATACGATACGAATTACGCAAAACTCATTAAAATTATGATAGATAAAAATAAGACGGTGCTAGTCACCGGTGCAGATGGTTTTATCGGCTCACACCTCACCGAATTGCTATTGGCAAAAGGATATAAAGTGCGAGCACTCTCGCAATACAATTCATTCAACTACTGGGGTTGGCTGGAGGATATACCCCAAAATGCCAATCTTGAAGTGGTGTGCGGAGATGTGCGCGACCCGAATTTTTGTCGCGAAATCACACGTGGCTGCGGCACAGTGTTTCACCTTGCAGCTCTAATAGCCATACCCTATAGCTACGTTGCCCCTGACAGCTACGTAGACACCAACATCAAAGGCACATTGAACATGTGCCAGGCAGCACGCGATTGCGGTGTAGACCGACTGATTGTGACATCTACCAGCGAGGTTTACGGCACAGCTCAATATGTGCCTATCAACGAGAAACATCCCAGACAGCCACAATCGCCCTACTCAGCCACAAAAATCGGAGCCGACGCCATTGCCATGAGTTTTTACAATGCATTTGAATTGCCGGTGGTAATTGCCCGACCGTTCAACACTTATGGTCCGCGCCAAAGTGCTCGCGCTATCATTCCAACCATCATCACACAGATTGCCAACGGTGCACGTGTGATAAAAGTTGGCGACCTCACCCCTACTCGCGACTTTAACTATGTTGGCGACACCGCTCGCGGTTTTCTTGCGCTGGCGTCAGCTGAGGGCAAAGATGTGATAGGCCACGACATAAACATTTGCACAGGCACAGAAGTGACTATGCGCGAAACACTCCAAACCATAGCACAGTTGATGAATGCCGAAGTGACATTCGAGACCGACCCTCAACGCCTGCGTCCCGGCAAAAGTGAAGTATTCCGTCTTTGCGGCGACAACAGCATTATCACGTCTCTCACAGATTGGAAACCGCGTTGGACACTTGAAGATGGCTTACGCTCAACCATTGAGTGGTTTGTGCAACCGTCAAATTTGGCAAAATATAAATCAGATATTTACAACAGATAAGATATGAGTGACAGCATAGGCATATTGTTTCTTGGCGGTGCCAAACGAGTGTCGATGGCGCGCAAATTTAAAGCGTCGGGCGCGCGCATGGGCTATGATGTGCACATATACAGCTACGAAATGACAGCCGAAGTGCCCATAGCATGTGAGGGCACAGTGATAGTTGGCAAACGCTGGCGCGATGCAGACCTCTACGAACATTTGCACGAGGTGTGCGCGGCAAACAACATCCGCGTGATTGTGCCCTTTGTTGATGCCGCTGTTGGTGTGGCTGCAGAATTTGTGAAACGTTATCCGGGCGAAGTGTTTGCACCTACCGGCACACGCGAGCAAGCCGAATTGATGTTTGACAAGGTTGCCGCAGCTGCTGAGTTTGAGCGCTTGCAATTGCCCATACCACGCACATATCATGCCGGCGACCCATGCTTGCGACTAATAGCAAAACCGCGTCATGGCTCAGCGTCGCAAGGCATACGCATAGTTAACAGCATAGAGCAACTCGACGATGTGCTTATACATGCCAACGACTATCTCATACAAGAGCGCATAGACAACCGACGTGAGCTCACCGTAGATTGCTACGTGTCGGTGCTCACCGGCCGCATCACAGCTGTGGTGCCACGTGTGCGCAACGAGGTGAGCGGAGGCGAAGTGAGCCGCACAACAGTGTTACATCTACCGGAGGCTGATGCGCTTGTGCGCCGCACACTGCAAGCAACAGGGCTGCGAGGTGCTGTCACAGTGCAACTCATACAAGACCTCGACGATGACAGCTTGATGATAATGGAAATCAATCCACGACTTGGCGGCGGAGCCGTAGCTGCAGTGGCAGCCGGAGCCGACTTGCCGGGCATGATACTCAGCGAGGCGCTGAGCCACGAAGCCGAGGCTTGCACAGGATATGCCGATGTCGTCGTGGCACGATATCTTGACGAAGTTGTATTCTAAAAAAACCAAACACTCATGCAAAAGGTAATAATTATCGCCGAAGCCGGCGTAAATCATAATGGCAATTTGGCAATGGCACAAGAGATGGTGCGCGTAGCCAAAGAGTGCGGAGCTGACTATGTTAAATTTCAGACCGCAGTGCCCGAATTGGTGATATCGACCATCGCACCTAAAGCCGAATACCAAAAAGAGACAACAGGCAAAGAGCAAAGTCAGCTTGAAATGTGCAAAGCCATACACTTGCCGCTATCAGACTATGAAGGGTTGAACGCGCTTTGCCACGAAGTTGGCATTGGTTTTATGAGCACACCATTCGACCTTGTGTCGATTGACTGCTTGGCACCGCTCGGCATGGACTATTGGAAAATACCGTCAGGTGAAATCACAAATTTGCCATATTTGCGCAAAATAGCCAAGACCGGCGGCAAGGTAATATTGTCGACAGGTATGTCAACCCTCAACGAGGTAAAAGCAGCAGTAAAAGTGCTCACCGACAACGGTCTTTCACGCAACGACATCACTTTGTTGCACTGCACCACACAATACCCCACCCCATACGAGGCAGTGAACTTGCGTGCAATGGATGCGTTGCGCACACTTGGATGTGCCGGTGTGGGATATAGCGACCACACCGTTGGCATAGAAGTGCCCGTTGCAGCCGTGGCTATGGGCGCTACGGTGATAGAGAAACATTTCACTCTCGACAAAAACCTGCCCGGGCCCGACCATCGTGCATCGCTTGACCCTGCCGAATTAAAAGCTATGGTAAGTGCCATACGCAACGTTGAGCAATCGCTTGGCAACGGCGAGAAAGTTGTGGCCGATGCCGAGCGTGGCAACATAGAAGTGGCACGCAAAAGCATAGTAGCAGCACGCGCAATCAAAAAGGGTGAAGTGCTCACCGAAGAAAACATCACAGTGAAGCGTCCCGGCAACGGACTCTCACCCATGTTGTGGGACAGTGTGATTGGCACACGCGCTGTGGCCGACTTTGACTATGACGCGCTCATCACGCTCTAAAAAAAATTACAAAAATAATTTTGTTAATTAGCGGAAAATGAGTAACTTTGTGGGCAATTTTTCCGCA
>CAYSLD010000103.1:6041-7492 GCA_964431795.1 uncultured Bacteroides sp. | reverse complement strand
GGCACTGTTATTTTACTATAAAATATTTTTGGAAAGGCTTTGGTTATTGAAGTGATATTTTTGTAATTTTGTGGGCAGTAAAATTAGCTTGAAACAATGAATTTGCATTTACAACTTCGTGCCCCGGAGCCCGATGACCTCGATGTGCTATACCGTTGGGAAAATGACCCTGAGCAGTGGGACAACGCATTGTGCTCGGCAGTGGTGTCGCGACATGCGCTGTGGAATTATCTGCAAAACTACAGCGATGATATTTTTGCCGAAGGGCAAGTGCGATTTATGATTGATGCACTGATAGATGATGCGCTCACAACGGTTGGCACTATTGACTTGTGCGATTTTTGCGGTCGTGACCGTCGAGCCTTCGTGAGCATTTTTATTGACAAGCCTTATCGCGGACGCGGATATGGCAGTCAGGCTCTTGCTGCAGCGGTGCACATTGCGTTGCTGCGCTACAATATTGAGCAATTGGCTGCTATTATTGCTGCCGACAATCAAGCATCGTTGAGCCTTTTTGCTGCTGCCGGATTTACAACCGGCGGAGTGTTGCGCAACTGGCTTTCTCGTGGCCAAACACGTGTTGATGCTCACTTATTGCAATTACAATTATACCGATGATTCTTATAGCTAACGATAAGTTTAAAGGCACCATGACAGCCGCTTGTGCTGCCCAAATTATCGCGGCAGAATTAGGCTCGGAGCGATGCATAATTGCTCCTATGGCCGATGGTGGCGAGGGCACGGCACAAGTCATTGCCAATTGCTCGCCATGGCGCTGTTGCGGCAGTTGGTTTTATAACCCGCTCACGCGCGAGGCTGCTGTTGACTCGAGTGCTGCAATAGGCTTGCAGCAGGTTAATTTGGCCACGCACAACATACTCACTGCAACGTCTGCTCCGCTTGCGCATTTACTTAATCAAGTGGCAGCAGCCGGAGCTTTGCGCATATATCTCGGCATAGGTGGCACAGCAACTTGCGATGGTGGTGAGGGTCTGCTCGATGCATTATCGCCGCAATACAATTGGCAGTCGTTGCTCATAGGCCTTAGTGATGTGGCTGTGCCGTTGGCCGATGCGCTGATGTTTGCTCCGCAAAAAGGAGCCACGCCTCAACAATTACCTGTGCTTGCTGATCGACTCAGACGCGTGCAACGTCGCTTTGGCGGTGTGTCGCCTTGGGACGGTGCCGGTGGCGGCGTGGGCTATGCCGTGGCTTCAGTCATCGGTGCGCAGTGCATGAGCGGCGCTGAGTTTGTGCTCAGTCGCTACAATATTGATTGGAATGATGTTGATGTTGTGATTACGGGTGAAGGTCGCATTGATGCGCAAACTTCGCGCGGCAAAGTTGTGAGTGTGGTGCAAAAGGCTGCAGCTTTGCATGGTGTGCCGTGTATTGCTATTGGCGGATGTGTTGACCCGGCTTTGCGCAGCGACAATGTTATTGATACGTCA
>CAYSLD010000103.1:0-5941 GCA_964431795.1 uncultured Bacteroides sp. | reverse complement strand
TTATTTGCGGTCGGCTGCGCGGGTGAGCATTGATGAGAGTGAGTGCTCAATGTCGGTGCTGCTCACTTTTGTTGCCAATTGGCCGCGATAGGCGATAGATATGTTGCCGGTTTCTTCGCTGACAACGATTGCCATAGCGTCAGAAGCTTGAGCTATGCCAAGAGCCGAGCGGTGGCGCAATCCCAAAGAACGAGGTATTGATGTGTCGTGGCTTACGGGCAAAATGCAGCCGGCAGCCACAATCTTATCGTGCGCTATTATCATTGCGCCGTCGTGCAAAGGTGAGTTCTTAAAGAATATGTTTTCGATGAGTCGGGTGTTGATATTAGCATCAATTATGTCACCGCTTTTTGCGCAAAGGTCGAGCGACATATTGCCTTCAACCACAATTAGTGCTCCGGTTTTGCTTTTCGACATTGACATGCAAGCATAAACCACGGGCATCACTATGCGGCGTATGTCCACCTCCTCTTCGTCGGCATGGCGCAGCATTTTGCGCAAGAAACGCCAACGGCGATGGCTGCCCAATTCGTTAAGGAAGCGTTTTATTTGCTCTTGGAAGAGTATAACAAGAATGAGCAAGCCGATGCTCATAAATTTGTCGAGAATTGAACCTATCAATCGCAGTTGGAAAATCTCTGAGGCAACAACCCACACTGCAATAAAGGCCATAATGCCATAAAAAATGTTGAGCGTGCCCGATTCTTTCATGATGCGAAATACGTAGTAGAGCAGCACACCAACAATAAAAATGTCAAGAGCGTCTTTGATGCTAAATTCAAACATGGCGTTAGAGGTGAAAGATTAGAAATTAGAGTTTATATGTTTTATTTGGCCACAAGTTGTGAATATATTTCAACGGCTTGTCGAGCCTCGGCAACATCGTGCACGCGCAAAATTGAGGCTCCGCGGTCAAGCGCAAATGCGTTGAGTGCGGTTGTAGCGTTGAGTGCGTTGGCTGTTTCGATGTTGAGCAATCGGGTGAGCATTGATTTGCGTGATATGCCCACTAATAGCGGACGGTGGAACAATTCGAAGGTCTTGAGGTTATGCATCAACTTGTAGTTTTGCTCAAGGGTTTTCGAAAATCCGAAACCGGGGTCGATGATGATGTCGTTCACACCCATCATGGCCAGTTTTTGCACACGTTCACCAAGTTCGGCGAGCACGTCGGTGGTGACGTCGTTGTATTCGGTGAGTTGTTGCATGGTGGCGGGAGTGCCGCGCATGTGCATAAGTATGTAGGGGCAACGTAGCTCCGCCACCGTCTCGGCCATTTCAGGGTCGAGATTGGTGCCGGAAATATCGTTGACAATATCGCAACCAAGGTCTTCGATGGCTTTGCGTGCTACAGAGGCGCGAAAAGTGTCGACCGACACCGGTATCTTTGCATCGTGTTTGCGCAAAACCTCCATGCCGCGGGCCAAGCGTTCAATCTCTTCATCGGCTGAGATGTCGTCAGCACCGGGGCGCGACGAGTAAGCACCGATGTCAATCATGTCAGCGCCCTCGGCCAACAACTTTGTCACACGTGTTTCAATTGCGTCGGCATCAAAAGCGCGTGAGCCGGCAAAAAACGAGTCGGGTGTGATGTTGAGTATGCCCATCACCACAGGGCGGGTGTAGGTAACCTGTTGTTGGTGTATGTTTAGCGAGAATGGTTGCATGATGGTGTAGTATGTGATAAGTTGTATTATCGGTTGGCGCGTTTGCGTTCTGTTTCGTCGAGGATGATTTTGCGTATGCGCAAGTGGTGAGGAGTAACCTCAACATATTCGTCCTCTTTGATGTATTCGAGAGCTTCCTCGAGGCTGAACACAACGGGGGGCACAATGCGAGCCTTGTCGTCAGCACCTGAAGCACGCATGTTGGTGAGCTTCTTTGATTTGGTCACGTTGACAACAATATCGTTTTCTTTTGCATTTTCGCCTACAACCTGACCTGCATATACCTCTTCTTGCGGGAAAATGAAAAATTTACCGCGGTCTTGAAGTTTGTCGATTGCGTAAGCGTAAGCTGTGCCGGCTTCCATAGCGATGAGCGAGCCGTTTGTGCGGCGCTCGATATCGCCTTTCCAGGGTTGATATTCGAGGAAACGGTGGGCCATGATAGCTTCACCGGCTGATGCTGTGAGCACGTTGTTGCGAAGGCCGATGATGCCGCGTGAAGGAATTTGGAATTCCATGTGTATGCGGTCGTTTTGAGCTGACATAGAAATCATTTCGCCTTTGCGACGTGTCACCATGTCGATGATGCGTGAAGAGTATTCTTCAGTGACGTTGATGGTGAGTAGCTCTACGGGCTCGCATTTTTGTCCGTCTATTTCTTTGATGATAACTTGGGGTTGTCCTACTTGGAGCTCGTAGCCTTCGCGACGCATAGTCTCGATGAGCACTGACAAGTGGAGCACACCACGGCCGTACACTGTCCAAACATCCTCGTGGTCAGCTTTGGTGACGCGCAAAGCGAGGTTGCGGTCAAGCTCGCGGGTGAGGCGCTCGTGTATGTGGCGTGAGGTTACAAATTTACCGTCGCGACCAAAGAAGGGCGAGTCGTTGTTGGTGAATGTCATTGACATTGTGGGCTCGTCAATGGCAATGCGGGGCAACGCTTCCGGATTTTCGGCAGCTGCCACGGTGTCACCAATTTCAAAACCTTCAATACCAACAAGTGCGCAAATGTCACCGCTGCTCACTTCTGTCACTTTCTTGCGGCCCATGCCTTCAAAAGTGTGAAGCTCTTTGATGCGTTGACGCACTGTGCTGCCATCTTTGCGGCAGAGTGCTATGTCTTGTCCTTCGCGGAAGGTGCCTCGATGCACGCGGCCTATGGCTATACGTCCAACATAACTTGAAAAGTCAAGTGATGTGATGAGCATTTGTGCATCTCCCTCTATTCTTTGAGGAGCGGGAATATGTTCGATAATAGCATCGAGCAATGGAAGGATAGAATCGGTTGGCTTTTGCCAATCTGTGCTCATCCATCCATTTTTTGCCGAGCCATATATTGTTACAAAGTCAAGCTGTTCTTCGGTTGCATCTAGGTTAAACATAAGATCAAACACCATTTCCTGCACCTCGTCCGGACGGCAGTTGGGCTTGTCAACTTTGTTTATCACTACTATGGGCTTCAATCCCATTTGTATGGCTTTTTGCAACACAAAGCGTGTTTGTGGCATCGGACCTTCAAAAGCATCTACCAACAACAAACATCCATCTGCCATGTTGAGCACACGCTCAACCTCGCCTCCAAAATCGGCGTGACCCGGAGTGTCTATGATGTTGATTTTTGTGTCTTTGTAGTTGATTGAGACGTTTTTAGAGAGAATTGTAATACCGCGTTCGCGTTCAAGGTCGTTGTTGTCGAGAATCAATTCGCCGGTAGTTTGATTGTCGCGGAAAAGGTGACCCGCCAATAACATTTTGTCAACGAGGGTTGTTTTACCGTGGTCAACGTGGGCAATGATTGCGATGTTTCTAATGTCCTGCATATATCTTTTTTACTTGTACTTTCTATTTAATTTGCAAAGTTACTAACAATCTTGCAAATATTGGTAATTGCGAGGCTAGTTTTTTGTTTTATATCTCTATAAAGTTAAATTTTATTAATCAAATGCATTATTATAATTTATGTGTGTAAATTTGCTCCGATATGTTTGATGCTATTGCTTCTATACTTGCCACCCATTGGTTTTATTATACCGTTGCGACTATCTATGCTGTGACGGTACTGGTCATTATGGGTGTAATACTCTCTGAAAATCGCAATCCTGTCAAGTCGCTGGCTTGGGTGACCGTGTTGGTGCTGTTGCCGGCTGTGGGCATTGTGCTATATATTTTCTTTGGCCGCAGCATCAAAAACACAAGCATGATATCGCGGCGTCAGCGGCGTCAACTCAAACGTGCCGAGAGTGGTCACTCTATTGATATAAATCGCCTTGACTATGAGGAGGGCACTTTGCAACAAATACGCTTGGCTCGCTCTATTACCGGTGGTAATTACTATAATGACAATGATATCACTGTCTACACCAACGGCACGGCAAAGTTCGCTGCCCTTGAGCGTGATATTGCTGCAGCCGAAAAATACATAAATCTGCAATATTATATAATTGAAGACGATGCCGTTGGTCAGCGCATTGCCAATGCTTTGATTGAGCGGGCCGGCCATGGCGTGGAGGTGCGCGTGATATATGACCATGTTGGCTCGTTTCACACTCACAACATATTTTTTGACCGTCTCAAAGATGCTGATATTGAGATTTATCCTTTTTTCAAAGTCGCATTTCCCCCGTTTGGCACGCGCATAAATTGGCGCAATCACCGCAAGCTGTGCATTATTGACGGCAAAATCGGCTATATCGGCGGCATGAATATTGCTGACCGCTATATAGATGGCGGCAAGAATTTTAAAGCGTGGCGCGACTCACATTTGCGCGTTGAAGGCCCGGCAGTGGCAGCTTTGCAAGCCTCGTTTGCCGTTGATTGGTCGTTCATGGGCAAGCCGCTGCTCAAACAGCCGTTGCCATGTCTTGATTGCACACCGGGCAATATGAGTGCCCAACTCATCACCACAGGCCCCACGTCAAAGTGGCGCAATATTGAGTTTATGTTTCATAAAGCAATATCGTCGGCACATAAGCGCATATACATACAAACACCATATTTTTTGCCCACCGAAGCACTGCTCACGGCACTGCAAACTGCAGCTTTGGCAAAAATTGATGTGCGCATCATGTTGCCGCGACATAACGATAGCCGCATGTTGCGCCATGCTTCATTCTCTTATATTGATGAATGTTTGCAGTCAGGCATAAAAATATATTTATATGAAGATGGCATGCTCCACGCTAAAAACCTCATCATTGACGACGAGGTGACATCGGTGGGCTCAACAAATTTCGACTTTCGCAGCTTCGAACACAATTTCGAGGCTAATCTGTTCGTTTATTCTAAGGAATTTAATCAGCGTATGGTTGAAATATTCCTCTCTGATATGCGTCATGCCACTCGCGTGTTGGCCTCAAACTGGTCAAAGCGCCCGCGCACGGCAAAAGTGTGTGAGAGCGTGCTGCGTCTGCTCTCTCCAATATTATAACGATAATTACTACCTAACATTACACACCTATTGATATGGCACAAACAATCAATATTGCCCAAAACAAAGAACGCTTTTGTCAAATACTTCGCGACACAAAACGCGAGAATATTGACTATGTTATCGAAGATCTCGAAGCTCTTGGCTTTTTTGAAGCTCCTGCATCGGTCAAAAACCACTATAATTTTGCCGGTGGCTTGGTTGAACATTCGCTCAAAGTGTATGATATGGCAATGGCTTTGCGCGAGAGCATAGTTAAAATGCGTCCCGACATGGAGTCGCAACTACCTCTCGACTCTATCGCTATATCAACTTTGTTGCACGATGTCTGCAAAGCCGACATATATCGCACCGTGCAGCGCGCTCGCAAAAATGAAATAGGCATATATGAGAAATTTGAAGAATACACCGTTGACTACTCAAAATTTCCGGTTGGCCACGGCGAAAAATCAGTTATTATGCTTTTGCGTAGCGGCCTCGACTTGGAGGATGAAGAAATTTTTGCCATACGTTGGCACATGGGCGCTTGGGAGCTTGCACAGCAAAGCATAGAGCAAGAACGCTCATATCGCACCGCTCAGCAACGTTCGCCGCTTGTTGCACTTGTGCATAGCGCCGACACGCTCTCTGCTCAAATTCTTGAGCGCGATGCGTGACTGCTGATAGTTAGCTGTTTAGCTTTTCGGCGTAAAATAAATTGTAAATTTTTCGCCGAAAATGCTTGCTAATTCAAAAAATTGTCGTACCTTTGCATCGCAAACGACAAAAAAACACCAATAAGTCGTATAAAACTTGCGAAAATAGCTCAGTTGGTAGAGCACAACCTTGCCAAGGTTGGGGTCGC
>CAYSLD010000102.1:0-7704 GCA_964431795.1 uncultured Bacteroides sp. | reverse complement strand
AACAAAGACCTCTACAACGTTGTATTCAAAAAACTCCTTGACATCGGCGACTTTGTTGGCGTGAAAGGTTACGTGTTTCGCACTCAAACCGGCGAAATCACAGTGCACGCACAAAGCCTCACCGTGCTCAGCAAATCATTGCGCCCTCTGCCAATCGTGAAAGTTAAAGACGGCGTGACTTACGACGCATTCGAAGACCCCGAATTGCGCTACCGCCGCCGCTACGTTGACCTCATTGTCAACGACCAAGTGAAAGACATTTTCATCAAACGCAGCAAAGTGCTCAACTCTATGCGCCAATTCTTCAACGACCATGGCTACATGGAAGTTGAAACCCCCATACTACAAGCTATCGCCGGCGGTGCCAGCGCACGCCCGTTCATCACACACCACAACTCGCTCAATGTTGACATGTACATGCGCATTGCAACCGAGCTCTACCTCAAACGCCTCATCGTGGGCGGTTTTGACGGCGTGTACGAAATCGGCAAAAACTTCCGCAACGAAGGTATGGACCGCACACACAACCCCGAGTTCACCTGCATGGAGATATATGTTGCCTACAAAGACTACAATTGGATGATGTGCTTCACCGAGCAACTCCTCGAAAAGATTTGCCTTGACGTGAACGGCACCACCGACGTGAAAGTTGGCGACAACACAATCTCATTTAAAGCACCGTTCCGCCGCATCACAATGATCGATGCCATCAAAGAAAACACCGGTGTTGACATCACAGGCATGGACGAAGTGCAGCTCCGCGAAACAGCCACAAAACTTGGCATCGAGGTTGACGAGTCGATGGGTAAAGGCAAACTCATCGACGAAATCTTTGGCGAAACTTCAGAAAGCAAATACATACAACCCACATTCATCATCGACTATCCCATTGAGATGTCGCCGCTCACCAAACGTCACCGCAACAACCCCGAGCTCACCGAACGCTTTGAGCTCATGGTCAACGGTAAAGAGTTGGCAAACGCATACTCAGAGCTTAACGACCCCATCGACCAATACGAACGCTTCGTTGAGCAAATGCGCCTCGCCGAAAAAGGTGACGACGAAGCCATGGTTATCGACCACGACTTTGTGCGCGCTCTCGAATACGGCATGCCTCCCACATCAGGCCTCGGCATCGGTATTGACCGCCTCGTGATGTTGATGACCGGCCAAGTTGCCATACAAGAAGTGCTCTTCTTCCCCACAATGCGCCCCGAAAAAGTTGAAAAACGCGACGGCGAAGAAGCATTTGCTGCAGTTGGTGTGAATGCCGAATGGGTGCCCGCAATACACAAAGCCGGATATCTCACCGTTGCCGCCCTCGCTGCTGCAACCCCCGGCAAACTTCACCAAGAACTTTGCGGCCTTAACAAAAAATATAAACTTGAGCTGACAAACCCCACACTCGATGAGGTCTCAGCTTGGGTATCAGCTGCCGGTGTTGCCGACAACGCCTAAAGTATAACACAAAAAACAAAGCATGAACTTTCCGGGAAAAATAGGATTGTTGGGTGGTGGCAGTTGGGCTACAGCATTAGCCAAACTGCTACTCACCAATTGCGAAACCATACATTGGTATATGCGTCGCGACGACCGTATCGAAGACTTCTTGCGACTCGGTCACAATCCTGCCTACCTCACAGACGTTAACTTCGACGTCAATCGCATATATTTCTCTAGCGACATCAACCAAGTCTGCACCGAATGTGACACTCTCTTGCTCGCTACTCCGTCGCCTTACTTTAAAGACCACATGGCAAAACTTTCAGTCGACATCAGCCAAAAAGCTATCGTGTCGGCCGTAAAAGGTATCGTACCCGACGAAAACGAGCTTATCAGCGACTACATGGTGCGCAAATTTGGCGTATCGCGCGACAAAATGCTCGTAATTTCAGGCCCTTGCCACGCCGAGGAGGTTGCGCTCTCTCGCACCAGCTACCTCACCATCGGCTGCCAAAACGCCGAGCTCGCCACTCAATTTGCCAACTGCATTGCAGGCAAAACCACACACACCATCATCTCTAGCGATGTTGACGGCATTGAATATGCCGCTGTGCTCAAAAATGTCTATGCAATTGCTGCCGGCATTATACATGGCCTCAAAATGGGCGACAACTTCGTGGCTATGCTAGTCAGCAACGCCATACGCGAAATGGAGCGCTTTATTGAAGCAGTAAACCCACGTCCGCGACAAATCTGCGACTCGGTGTATCTCGGCGACCTCCTTGTCACCGCCTACTCACGCTTCTCGCGCAACCACAACTTCGGCTCAATGATTGGCCGCGGATATTCTGTCCCCGCAGCTAAAATGGAGATGGAACAAGTGGCTGAAGGCTACTACGGCACAAAATGCATACACGACATAAACAAAAAATATGAAGTGTCTATGCCCATTCTCGATGCCGTTTACGATATCATTTACCGTCGCATTAACCCAGCTAAAGCTATGCGCAAAATGGGCGAAAAGCTTGTATAGCTCTACCGCTATACGCACACTGAAAAAAGATTGAAAACAAATAGGTACAAAACATTAAGAAAATACTACTATGAGCAAGATTGAAGTAAAAATTGAGAACGTTCTCAACACTGTAAGTCATGCCGACATCAATGCTCTCAACGGCGAAGTTGCCGACGCATTGGCTAAAGTTGACAACGGCACCGGCGCAGGTAATGACTTCTTGGGCTGGGTAGACCTCCCCTCTCGAACCACTCGCGATGACGTTGACGAAATCATCGCTGCTGCTAACAACCTACGCAAAGACTGCGAAGTTGTGGTGTGCATCGGCATCGGTGGCAGCTATCTCGGCTCGAAAGCCGTGATTGAAGCTCTCAGCAACTCTTTTGCCGCTTACCAAAACGACAAAAAAAATCCTCACATCGTGTTTGCCGGCCAAAACATCGGCGAAGACTACCTCTACGAATTGCAACAATATCTGCAAGGCAAAAAATTTGGCATCGTGGTAATCTCTAAATCAGGCACTACCACCGAGCCCGCCATCGCTTTCCGCTTGCTCAAAGAGCAACTCGAAAAAGCCGAAGGTAAAGCCCAAGCAGCTAAACATATCATCGCCATCACCGACGCAAAACGCGGTGCATTGCGCCAACTTGCTACCGAAGAAGGCTACAAAACTTTTGTTATCGAAGACAACGTGGGCGGCCGTTTCTCTGTGCTCTCGCCCGTAGGCTTGCTCCCCATCGCTATCGCCGGATTTGACATCGTAGAATTGCTGCGCGGTGCAAAAGAAATGGAAGACGAAACAAAAGTTGCCGACGACAAAAACATTGCTTGCCTCTACGCTGCAGTGCGCAACGCACTCTATCGCGCCGGCAAAAAAATCGAAATCCTCGTCAACTACAACCCCAAACTTCACTACCTCGCTGAATGGTGGAAACAACTCTACGGTGAGAGCGAAGGTAAAGAGCACAAAGGCATTTTCCCCGCTGCTGTTGACAATTCTACCGACCTCCACTCTATGGGTCAATGGATACAAGACGGCGAACGCACAATCTTTGAAACTGTTATCTCTGTTGGTAGCTGCAACCACGAAGTGCGCATCCCCCTCGACAAAGACAACCTCGACGGCCTCAACTACATCGCCGACAAACGCGTTGACGAGGTTAACAAAATGGCCGAACTCGGCACTCGCCTGGCTCACATTGACGGTGGCGTGCCCAACTTGCAAATCAACATCCCCGCTATCACCGAAAATACCCTCGGCCAACTCATCTACTTCTTTGAGAAAGCTTGCGGCATCAGCGGTTATATGCTCGGTGTGAATCCGTTTAACCAACCCGGTGTTGAAGACTACAAACGCAACATGTTTGCCTTGCTCGCTAAACCCGGCTACGAAAAAGAAACCGAAGCTATCAAAAACCGCATTCAATAGCCTACGGTTAACAGCATCATAGCATGCATTGCACACAACCCCATACAAGCAAGTCCGCCGGCCCCATCGGAGTTTTCGATTCGGGGTACGGTGGACTTACTATTTTGCGAAGCTTGCGCGAAAAACTTCCGCAATACGACTACCTCTATTTGGGCGACAACGCACGCGCTCCCTATGGCACGCGCTCATTCGACATTGTCTACGACTTCACTCTTCAAGCCGTGAAATATCTGTTCGACCAAGGTTGCCCTCTCATCATTTTAGCTTGCAACACGGCATCGGCAAAAGCTCTGCGCACCATACAACAACGCTGGTTGCCAACCAGCAGCGACCCCACTCGGCGCGTGTTGGGTGTGATTCGCCCCACTGCCGAGCATATCAGCGAAGCCTCACTCAACGGGCATATCGGCGTTTTTGCCACGCCCGGCACCATAGCATCACAAAGCTATAACATCGAAATTGAAAAAATAAACCCCGGATTTAAAACCACCGGACACGCCTGCCCAATGTGGGTGCCCCTGGTTGAAAACGGAGAGTCAGATAAACCCGGAGCCGACTATTTTGTTAATAAAGACGTAGAGGCTCTGCTCGCTGCCGATAACAATATCGACACAATTGTGCTTGGATGCACCCACTATCCTTTGCTTTACGACAAGATACGCGCTGCTGTGCCTGAGCATATCAAACTCCTCAAGCAAGGCGACATCGTTGCTCAAAGCCTCAAAGACTATTTGCAGCGACATCCCGAAATGGATAGCCGTCTCACCTTGACCGGCTCAGCCGGCTTTATGACCACTGAAAATCCGGAGCGATTTGCCGACCTCGCTACTCTGTTCTTAGGCCGGGAAATCAGCGCCCGCCATGTCACGCTCTAAATACAAAAAACACAACTCACTAACCAAACGATATGCTAAAACAATTACTTTTTGCATTGGCATCGCTGGGTGCCGTGTCGGCAATGGCAACTGAGCCGTCAGGATACTACTCAGATTGCGAAAACAAAAGCGGGGCCGACTTGTTGACCGCGCTCTACAACACCGTGAGCTCTCACACCACCGTAAGCTATAACGGCCTGTGGACTCTATACCAAAAGTCAGATGTGCACCCCAACGGTAAGATTTGGGATATGTACTCAACCAAAGAATGGACATACAAATCAGAGCAATGCGGCACATATTCTGTGATTGGCGACTGCTACAACCGCGAACACTCTTTCCCGAAAAGTTGGTTTAACGATGCATCGCCTATGGTATCTGACGCCTTCCACATCTATCCCACAGATGGCAAAGTGAACGGTCAGCGCTCAAACTATCCGTACGGCGAATGTGCCAACGGCACTTCTGTTGACTCCAGCAATGGCATCACCGCATTGGGCAAACTCGGCAAATGCACTTTCAGCGGATATACCGGGACTGTGTTCGAACCCGATGACGAATACAAAGGTGACTTCGCTCGCAGCTACTTTTACATGGCTGCCGCTTACAACGATAGAATAGAAAATTGGACTAGCGACATGCTCGCCAATAACTCATATCCGGCGTTCTCTTCGTGGGCATTAAACTTATTGCTAAAATGGCACCGCCAAGACCCCGTTAGCGAGAAAGAACTAGACCGCAACGAGGCGGTTTATGCTGCACAAAAAAACCGCAATCCATTCATTGACCACCCTGAATTGGTTGAATACATTTGGGGCGACAAGCAAACAGAAAATTGGTCGAGCACCGTAGCTTCACAACCAACCATATCGCTGCCGGTAAACAATTCTACCATAGACCTCGGCTACGTAGGCGTGGGTGTGGCTCGCGAAACCACGATAGCCGTAAAAGGCGCTAATCTCACGTCTAACGTAACGGCAAGCGTTGAAGGCAGTGGATTTAGCCTCGCAACCAAAACGCTCTCTGCTGCGTCTGTAAATGCCTCAGCGGGCACAAGCTTAAAACTAACCTATACAGCTCCGACCGAAGGCACAGCAACAGGTACACTCACTCTGAAATCAGGCGACATCACAACAACTGTCACCCTCAAAGCAACAGCCCTCAACGGATTACCCGCCTCTGACCCCACAAACATCACCAGCGAAAGCTTCATAGCACACTGGACTTACGTGGGCAAGGAGAACGCTAACGGCTGCTACATTTTGTATCTCACCGATACCGAAGGCAACGATATTGACACATATCCCCGCTCGGTAACGGCTACTGACGAAAAAGCTTTAGTGGATGAACTCGAGCCTAGCACAACTTATATTTACTACATCACAAACGGCGAACTCACTTCAAATCGCATCACAGTCACCACCGGCGAACCTATACCGCTGATTGAAATGCTTTATGACGGAGAACTCACACTCACCACTTCGCCAGGCATTCCCTCTGACGCTGCCGAAGTGATACTTGACGTTGAAAATATCAGCGACGACATCACTCTCAGCGTGAAAGAACCGTTTGAACTCAGCAGCGACAAAGCTGAGTGGACACGCTCTCTTGTTGTGAAACCCAACGAAGACCATTTCTATGTGCGCGTGAACAGCGAAACTGCCGGCTCATTCGAAAGCGAAATCTCAGCTACTGCCGGAGAGTATAGCACTGACCACGCCGTTGTTTCTGCCTCTGTTTCGAGCACACCTACGTTTATCGAAGACTTTGAAACAGCCAAAACCGACTCATACGACACTGCATCGTGCAACGGCACTGCTTCAACATGGACATTCAGCAATGCCGGTGTATATGCTAAAAAAGCCGAAGCATACGAAGGCAATAACTACGTACGCCTAGGCAAAAAAGCAAATAGCTACTTCGAAATGAGCAAAGACAAAGAGAACGGTATCGGTGTTGTCTCGCTCCACGCCGCCGGTTGGTCGTCAAGTGACGGCTCATCGAAGTTTAAACTTCAATACTCAACTGACCAAGGTGAAAATTGGGTTGATGTCAGCGAGGTAGAAATTGCCAAACCCTCAAGCAGCACAATCTCTTATAGCCAATACTCTTTCACAGTCAATAAAGCCGGAAATGCTCGCATTCGCATTCAGCAAACTTACGGCCAACGCATGTGCATAGACTACATAGAGATTAGCGACTGTGTCAAATCAAGCGGACTCGAAGGTGTTGAGTCAGACTATAAGGCTTGGGACGCTTTCTGCCGCAACGGACAGCTTTTCATTGAGCTATCTAAAGCCGAAAACGTATCGGTATATGGCGTTGACGGCATCACTTACTACCAAGGCACGCTTGGCGCAGGCACAAACACACTCAACCTCGCCAAAGGCCTATATATCATTGCCATTGACGACTTCACCCGTCGTGTTCTCGTGAAATAAATCAACAATCACCCTACAATAAAAAAGCGCCCTGCTTGGGGCGCTTTTTTTGTCGGTATACTAGTATTTGATGCGAAATTTGTCAAGGAGCAATTTGAAACTATCTTGAGCTGTGAGGCAAGTGTCCAACAAATAACTTTTAATGCCGGGCCAATTATGCAAGCCATTGTAATAATACATCTTTAGCTCATCGGTTATAATGAATGGCACAATGCCTAAGCGCAGACACTCACGAAACATAATTAGGCGACCAACTCTACCATTGCCATCTTGGAATGGGTGTATTGCTTCAAATTGATAGTGAAAATCAAGTATATCTTCAAAAGATGTTTTCTTTAAAGAATTATATGCTTTGAGTAGTGTTTTCATTGCCGTCGCAACATCTTCGGGCAATGCTGTGTCCATCCCACCAACTTCATTTGGAAGTTTCTTGTAGCCGCCGACGTTGAACCATGCTTTCGACGCATCAGATGTGCCTGATTTTAGTAATAAATGCAATTG
>CAYSLD010000101.1:0-7753 GCA_964431795.1 uncultured Bacteroides sp. | reverse complement strand
ATGTACAAAGAATGGGGATGGCTGCCTAAGTGGGAGCTTTTTGGCCGCGAAACATTCACCATGGAGGGCGACCCCGCTATCCCCGTGATTGTTGACACTTGGCGCAAAGGCTTGCGCGACTTTGACATTGATGCCGCCTACGAGGCAATGGTGAAATCGTCGACCACTGCCGGCGACAAAAACAAAATGCGTCCCGACATCGACCCGTATATTGCTAAAGGCTACATACCCCTGGGATATTTCTCAGGCGACAACTCGGGTGACAACTCAGTGTCGCACGCGCTCGAATACTACGTTGCCGACGCTGCCCTTGCTTGGCTGGCAGAGGCTCGCGGTGACAAAACATTTGCCGCCGAACTCAAAAAGCGCTCACTAGGCTATCGCAAATACTACTCAAAAGAGAGCGGCACACTCCGCCCCATTAACACCGACGGCACTTTCCTCACTCCGTTCAATCCGCGTCAAGGCGAGAACTTTGAGGAAGTCCCCGGATTTCACGAAGGTTCGGCTTGGAACTATACATTCTTTGCTCCGCACGACGTTGACGGCATGATTAAACTCAACGGCGGCAACAAAAAATTTGTTGATAAGCTGCAAATGGTGTTTGACGAAGGGCTATACGACCCGGCCAACGAGCCCGATATAGCTTATCCCTATCTTTTCAGCCGCGTGAAAGGCGAAGAATGGCGCACACAGCGCGAAGTGAACCGTCTGCTCGGCAAACATTTCACCAACACACCCAACGGCATTCCCGGCAATGACGACACCGGCACAATGTCAGCATGGGCCGTATTCTCAATGATAGGCCTCTATCCCGACTGCCCCGGTGAGCCGTACTACACACTCACCACACCGGTGTTTGACCGCGTGGAGATTAGCACCACATCAGGCACTATCACTATTGAGGCCAAACACAATTCGGCCAACGACATCTACATCCGTTCAATGCAGCTCAACGGCAAGACGCTCAACAAATATCGCATCAGCCACGACGAGCTCATTAACGGCAAAAACTTGAAATTTAATCTTTCTAACAGTAAATAATCATGGACTTAAAACACATTGCTTTTGCAGCAGCACTCGCTGTTTCGGCAACTACGTTTGCCCAAAATTACACTGACTACGTTGACGTGAAAATCGGCAGCGGTGGTCACGGCCACGTTTTTGTTGGCGCTAGCACTCCCTTTGGTATGGTGCAACTCGGCCCGACCAGCATACCCCAATCGTGGGACTGGTGCAGTGGTTATCACCAAAGCGACAACACCGTCATCGGCTTTAGCCACACTCACCTCGAAGGTACCGGCATCGGTGACCTTTTCGACGTAACTGTTATGCCCGTAATCGGTGACGTGACTTATGCACGCGGCACCGAGGACGACCAAAACTCAGGTCTTTGGAGCTATGCCGACCGCACAAAAGAAGTGGCACGCCCCGGATACTACTCTGTACCCCTCACTCGCTATGGCATCACTGCCGAAATGACAGCTACCGAGCGCGTAGGTTTCCACCGCTACACATTCCCCAAATCAGACAATGCCGCAATCGTTATCGACCTCGAAAACGGTGGCTGCTGGGACCACCCCACCGAAACAAAATTTGTGGTGCTCGACAACACACACATTGCCGGTTTCCGCCGCTCATCAGGTTGGGCTAAAGACCAAATCGTATATTTCTACGCCGAGCTCTCACGTCCCGCATCAGTTGAAATAGAGAAAAATCACTACGCACGCCTCTGCTTCTCAACAGCCGAAGGCGAACAAGTGTTGATGAAAGTAGCCCTCTCACCGGTGTCGGTAGAAGGAGCAGCACAAAACCTCGCTGCCGAATTGCCCGGCTGGGACTTTGATGCAACAAGCAAAGCAGCCCTCGCAGCATGGAACAAAGAGCTCTCAAAAATACAAATCAAAACAACAGACAAGGTAGAACGCACAAAATTCTACACCTCGCTCTATCACACCATGATAGTGCCGGCACTATTCAGCGACGTTGACCAAGCTTATCGCGGTGCAGACGGCAAAGTGCGCACCGACAAAGGCCACGACAACTACACCATTTTCTCACTTTGGGATACATATCGTGCCGAAATGCCGTTGCTCAACATCATACAACCCTCACGCTATGCCGACATGATCAACTCTATGCTCAACATTTGCGATGAGCAAGGACGCTTGCCGGTTTGGCACCTTTGGGGCAACGAAACCGACTGCATGGTTGGTAACCCCGGTGTGATTGTTGTTGCTGACGCTATCGTGAAAAAAGTGCCCGGAGTAGACCTCAAGCGTGCATATCAAGCACTCCTCACCACAGCCGCCGACACTTCACGCCACTACGGACTCCGTGTGCAATACGGCTACATTCCCTCAGACATGATTGAAGCCGAGTCAATCGCCTTCGATATGGAATATGCTATCGCCGACGCTGCTATCGCCAACGCCGCCAAAGTGATGGGCGACTCTAAAAACGCAAAACTCTTCACCGAGCGCAGCCACTCATACCGCAACTACTTCGACAAAACCACCGGTTTTGCTCGCGGTCGCATGGCAGACGGCTCATGGCGCACACCCTTCAATCCGCGCTCAGCCAACCACCGTGCCGACGACTATTGCGAAGGTAACTCATGGCAATACACTTGGCTTGCTCCGCAAGACCTTGACGGCCTTGCCAAATGCTTCGGCTCGAAAAAAGTGCTCGAAGAGCGTCTTGACTCACTCTTCACAACCAGCAGCGAGCTCGTAGGCGAAGACGTGTCGCCCGACATCTCAGGTCTTATCGGTCAATATGCACACGGCAACGAGCCCTCACACCACATCATCTACTTCTACTCAATGCTCGGCAAAACCGACAAAGCCGCAGACCGCGTGCGCCAAGTGCTCAAAGACTTCTACAGCACCGACTTCGACGGCCTTTCAGGTAACGAAGATGCCGGTCAAATGTCAGCATGGTACGTGATGTCGTCGCTCGGCTTCTATCAAGTAGAGCCGGCAGGTGCCCGCTATTGGTTTGGCTCGCCACTCTTTGACGAGGCAGCAATCACCGTGCCCGGTGGCACATTCACCGTAAAAGCAGTGAACAACTCAGCCGAAAACAAGCACATACTTTCAGCCACACTCAACGGCAAAAAGCTCAACCGTAATTACATCACACACACCGAATTGATGGCAGGTGGCACGCTCACATTCACCATGGGCAAATAATTCACCACACATCATCACAATACAAAGCGACCGGGCTGCACAGCTCGGTCGTTTTTATTGATTTTGTTACATATTTGTTGATATATGAAAAAATTTCGTATAATATTTGGTGAAAATCAATATAATTTATAATTTTGGGCCATAATAACATAAAAACATTTAATCACTACATTTTATCACATTTACCTCATGAAAAGACTACTATTAGCAGTATCAGTATTGCTACTTAGTGTTCCGACTTTTGCCCAAGATTCAAGCGACCAATCAGCAGAAAACGACAAAAAACAAGAGCTCATCAGCCTCAGTGCCGACGTGCGTGTTGATTATCAAAATGTATCGTGGGACGGCACAACCCAAGATGCCAACTCCGGATTTGAAGGAAAGTATTTCATGTTTAGAGTTGACGGCGAAATAGTGCCCGGACTGACATACTCATGGCGTCAGCGTCTGAACAAAATGCACTCTGACGGCAATTTCTTTGACGCTACCGATTGGATTTACCTTGATTGGCGTTACAAAAACTTCAGCTTCTCAGCCGGTAAGCAAATTGTTGCTATCGGTGGTTGGGAGTATGACCGTAACCCCATAGACCTGTATGGCACCTCTGTGTTTTGGCAAAATATTGGCTGCTACCAACTTGGTGCATCGGCTGCCTATCACTTCTCAAACCGCGACTACGTGCTGGCCCAAGTCACACAAAGCCCCTCGCACACCACAGCCAACCGCAATATGTATGCCTACAATGCAATTTGGTATGGCAACCACGATTGGTATCAATCAATTTGGTCTGCAAATATGCTTGAATATGCGCCCGGACGCTACATCAACTACGTAGCACTTGGCAACAAATTCAACTATCAAAACGTGAGCCTAGAGCTTGACTACATGAACCGCGCATCGTCAACCTCGCACTGCATAGGCAAAGACTGCTCGGTTATGGCCGAATTGGGTTGGACACCCAACCAACGTTGGCGCGTGCACGGCAAATACACCTACGACGTCAACAACACAGCCGACAACGGCGACATCTGCGTGCTCTCAGGCACCGAGCTCAATATGATTGGCGGCGGTGTGGAATTTTTCCCCTTGATAATCAAACACGGCTCGTTGCGCTTGCATGCCAACTGCTACTATGGTTGGGGACACAATGCCAATGCCGGCGACTTCATGCAAGACAAAGCGCTCTACGTCACCGTAGGTTTGAAATGGCACATGAACATCTTCTCGCTTAAGCACTGATAGATTAGATATTTACCTTAAAAATACATCCTAAAAATATGTCTACAAAAAAATCGAAATTCTCTCTCCACCTGCCTACCGGAATACCATGCTTGGTTATTGTTGTAGCGCTGTTTTGGTATCTTGGTCACGTGATGGGTATGGCTCAAATGCTCAACACCATCATGCACACAGCACACGATTTGCTGCTCAACACCGTGTTCTACCTCATGGGCATTTGTGTTGTGACCGGTGCTATAGGCCGCCTGTTCGTTGAATTTGGCGTTGTAAAATTGCTAGAACGCTTGCTCAAGCCGTTGATGAAACCGCTGTTCAACCTGCCGGGTGTAGCATCGCTTGGCGCCGTGATGACATTTCTGAGCGATAACCCCGCAATCATCTCATTGGCACAAGACAAACGTTTCAGCTCATACTTCAAAAAATATCAATTTATATCGCTCACAAACTTTGGCACAGCCTTTGGTATGGGCCTTCTTGTGATGGTGTTTATGATTGGTCAAGGCTTTTTCTGGGAGCCGGTTGTGGGCCTTTGCGGAGCCTTTGTTGGCTGCATAGTTTCTACCCGTTTGATGCAACGCTTTGTGCTGAAAAAATACCCGAATTTTGCGAATGAAAATGTAGTCGACCCTGAGACTCTCGAAGATGAAGAGAACGACGATAAAGATAAAAATCAATCAACATTCATACGCATACTCAACTCACTGCTCGACGGTGGTCGCACAGGTGTTGACGTTGGTATCGCCATCATCCCCGGTGTGCTCATCATATCTACATTTGTGATGATTTTGACCTTTGGCCCGTCAGAGGCCGGCGAATATACCGGAGCTGCATACGAAGGTGTTGCAGCATTGCCGTGGTTGGCAGACCGCATCAGCATCGTCTTTGAATGGTTGTTTGGTTTCCACGATCCACACCTCATTGCATTCCCCATCACCGCACTCGGTGCAGTAGGTGCAGCCCTCAGCGTGGTGCCCAACTTCTTGGCTCACGGTTGGATTGACGGAAACTCTATTGCCGTGTTCACCGCAATCGGTATGTGCTGGAGTGGATTCTTAAGCACCCACACCGCCATGCTCGACTCGCTGGGCTATCGCGAACTCACCCCGAAAGCAATTCTGGCACACACCATTGGCGGTCTGTGCGCAGCAATCTTTGCACACTGGGTGTATGTCGTTATCGCCCTTTGCATCTAAAATAGATTTTGCTGATAGCTAAATATTGACTAATTTTGTACCCGAAATGGAAAAAATGTTGCTAATAATCAACCCCATTTCGGGTACAACCAGTAAATCCGGATTGGCAGAGCGCATAGTTGAAAAACTAGGCGCTCACGACATACACGTAGACATAGCCAACACCACATGTCGCGGCGATGCCACACGCTTGTCGCATGAAGGAATTGCTGCCGGATACGATGCCATACTTGCGTGCGGCGGCGACGGCACCGTCAACGAAACAGCGCGCGCACTTGCCAACAGCGGCGTGACCATGGGCATCATCCCCGCCGGCTCGGGCAACGGCTTGGCCCGACATATCGGCATACCCATCGACCCAATTCTCTCACTCGACGTAATTATAGCTCACCACATCAACGACTGCGACTATGGCACGGTCAACGATTTGCCGTTTTTCTGCACCTTTGGCGTAGGCTTTGACGCGGCTGTGTCCGACAGATTTGCAGCAAGTGGGCAACGTGGCAAAATCAGCTACATCCGCAGCGCCTTCGAAGAATTTATAAACTTCAAGTGCGACCGCTACACGCTCACCGTAGATGGCAAAGTTATCACCGACGACGCCTTTCTCATTGCCTGCTGCAATGCCTCGCAATATGGCAACAATGCCTACATTGCCCCACAAGCATCAATCAAAGACGGCGAGCTCGACTTGATACTCATACGCAAGGCCTCGATATTGCAACGAGCCATGCTGGGTATAGACCTCATTTCAGGCACAATAGACCAAAACAAACTGATTGAAACCATGCGCGTGCAGAACGTTGTGATAGAACGTTCGGCACCCGGTTCGGCACATATCGACGGCGAGCCCGTGCAGCTTGGCGAGCGCTTGGAAGTGCAATGCCACCACGCTGCATTGCGCCTGTTCACACCGGCCGACAAACAAAACTTTATCCCCATTATCACCCCGATTGAAGACACACTGCGCGACCTATCAATCAAGTTTAATACCCTCATAGAGTCAGCTAGATAAATAGTGGCACAGCGCATTCCAATTGTTACATTCAAGTTACAGAATTATCGGTCAAAGAGCTATTTTAACGATTATTCACACATTTCAGTCACAAAACGCTCTCAAAGATTGCAAATAAACGCAATAAGTTTAGCCAAAGCCAATTAAAATGCGTATCTTTGCACGAATTTAAGAAGAAAAGAAAATTATACACATTTTATCCCTTATATGAATATTATCAAAAAAACCATCACCTTGGCAGACGGCAGAGAGATTACTCTCGAAACCGGCAAATTGGCAAAGCAAGCTGATGGAGCGGTTGAGTTGCGCATGGGCGGCACAATGCTCTTGGCAACTGTTTGTTCGGCTAAAGAAGCCGGCGAGGGTGTTGATTTCATGCCCCTCCAAGTTGAATACAAAGAAAAATTCTCGGCTGCCGGCCGTTTCCCCGGCGGTTTCCTTAAGCGTGAAGGCCGCGCTACCGACTACGAGATTTTGACTGCTCGTCTTGTTGACCGCGTGCTCCGTCCCTTGTTCCCCGACAACTATCACGCTGACACCTTTGTCAACATTACTATGTACTCTAGCGACGGCGTAGACATGCCCGACGCTCTCGCAGGCCTCGCTGCTTCAGCAGCACTCGCAGTCAGCGATATCCCCTTTAACGGCCCCATCTCAGAAGTGCGCATCGCCCGCGTAGACGGCGAATTTGTTATCAACCCCACATACGCTCAGCTTGAAAAAGCAGACATGGAGTTGATGGTTGGCGCAACATACGAAAACATCATGATGGTAGAAGGCGAAATGAACGAAGTTTCAGAAGCAACACTTCTCGAAGCACTCAAAACCGCTCACGCCGCAATCAAAGAACAATGCTTGGCACAAAAAGAACTTGCCGAAGCTGCTAACGCACTCGTGAAACGCGAATACTGCCACGAAGTCAACGACGAAGACCTCCGCAAAGACGTGCACGAAAAATGCTACGATAAAGCATACAAAATTGCTCAAGCAGGCAGCACCGACAAACACTGGCGCCAAGACTCGTTCGACGCCATCTGCGAAGAATATATCGAATCACTCCCCGAAGAAGAACGCGACGAAAAAGCTCCACTCGTGAAACGTTACTACCACGA
>CAYSLD010000100.1:0-7821 GCA_964431795.1 uncultured Bacteroides sp. | reverse complement strand
AGTAGGTAACCGCCCTCTATCAGAGCCGACTCAAATTGAGCCGGCTCTTTTTTTTTGCGCCCACCTCCGGATGGCCCCATAAATACCGGTGCAAGCCATGCGGGCGCAAAAGTTTGCGCCCCTACACACCGTCACCACCCTTACTCTTTACTTTTTACTTTTTACTCTTTACTTCTTACTTGGCGCCTTGCGCCTCACTTGAATACCGGTGCAAGCCATGCGGGCGCAAAAGTTTGCGCCCCTACACACCGTCACCACCCTTACTCTTTACTTTTTACTTTTTACTCTTTACTTCTTACTTGGCGCCTTGCGCCTCACTTGAATACCGGTGCAAGCCATGCGGGCGCAAAAGTTTGCGCCCCTACACACCGTCAGCCCTTTTTACTCTTTACTCTTTACTTCTTACTCTTTACTTCTTACTCTTTATTTGGCGCTTGGCGCCCTGCGCCTTGCGCCCTTGTTTTGGCAAAAATATGCTTTATAACATAGTTTTGTGATAATTTTCTTTGAAAATATTTGGTTTGTATAGCGAATTGTAATATATTTGCAAAATAAAATAATAAATTTCCACAATAGGACAATTTTAAGCGATAGAATGTTATTTTATACCCGTCACTTATAACCCTATTATTCCTTTAAAACTAAGTAACATGAGCATACTGTTAAGAAGCGCAGCAAGTACACAAGGACGTCGCATGGCCGGTGCGAGAGCGTTGTGGCGTGCAAATGGCATGAAAGATGAACAAATCGGCAAGCCTGTTATAGCAATAGTTAATTCGTTCACACAGTTTGTGCCGGGCCACACTCATCTGCATGAAATCGGTCAAATAGTAAAGTCAGAAATTGAGAAGCTTGGTTGTTTTGCAGCTGAGTTTAACACGATAGCTATTGACGATGGCATAGCTATGGGCCACGATGGTATGCTCTATTCGTTGCCATCGCGTGATTTGATTGCAGACTCGGTGGAGTACATGGTAAATGCCCACAAGGCTGATGCTATGGTATGCATTTCAAACTGTGATAAGGTTACGCCCGGCATGCTGATGGCAGCTATGCGTTTGAATATCCCCACAATATTTGTGTCGGGCGGTCCGATGGAGGCCGGAGATCTGAATGGCCGTGCTCTTGACCTTATCGACATAATGATTGACTCGGCTGACACTAGTGTTGACGACGATACAGTTACGTTGCTTGAGCAACGCGGTTGTCCCACTTGTGGCTCGTGCTCGGGTATGTTCACTGCTAATTCGATGAATTCGCTGAATGAGGCAATTGGTCTTGCCTTGCCCGGCAACGGAACCATCTTGGCCACGCATGCCAACCGTGAGCAGCTGTTCCGCAAGGCAGCGCGTCAGATAGTAAAAAATACGTATGCCTACTACAATGACGAGGATGCAAGCGTGCTTCCGCGCAACATAGCCACACGTCAGGCTATGCTCAATGCAATGACACTTGATATAGCCATGGGTGGCTCGACAAATACGGTGCTTCACCTTTTGGCTGTTGCAAACGAGGCCGGGGCTGATTTCACCATGGCCGATATAGATATGCTTTCGCGTCGCACTCCGGTGCTTTGCAAAGTGGCACCAAACTCACACTATCACATACAGGATGTTAACCGTGCCGGTGGCATACTCTCAATAATGAAAGTTCTTGCTGATAACGGACTTGTAGATACCACGGTTAATCGTGTTGACAATCTTACCTTGGGTGCAGCCATCGACCGCTATGCAGTGGGTGGCAAAGACTTTGGCGATGAAGCAACAGAGCTTTGGCTGAGTGCTCCCGGTGGTGGCCGTAATTTGAAACTCGGCAGCCAATCGTCGCGCTACAAGAGTCTTGACACAGACCGTACCGCAGGATGCATACGCGACTTTGACCATGCATACGTGAAAGACGGTGGTTTGGCCGTGCTCAAAGGCAATATTGCCGTTGATGGTTGCGTGGTGAAAACTGCAGGTGTTGATGAAAGCATATTCCACTTCAGTGGCCCGGCAAAAGTGTTTAACTCGCAAGAGGCAGCAGTTGAGGGCATACTTCACGACCAAGTGAAGAGCGGTGACGTTGTTGTCATCACTTACGAAGGCCCGAAAGGAGGCCCCGGTATGCAAGAGATGCTTTATCCCACGAGTTATATCAAATCGAAACACCTCGGCAAAGAGTGTGCTCTTATCACCGATGGCCGTTTTTCAGGCGGCACATCCGGGTTGTCAATTGGCCACATCTCGCCCGAGGCAGCATCAGGCGGCGCTATCGGCCTTGTGCGCGATGGCGACATAATAGATATAAATATACCTGAACGCACCATCAACGTGAAGCTTAGCGACGAACAGCTGGCTGCACGTCGTGCTGAAGAAGAGAGTCGCGGCAAGGAGGCCTTTACACCGGCCGGCCGCAACCGCGAAGTGTCGAAAGCCTTGCGTGCTTATGCCGCAATGGTAACTTCGGCAGACAAAGGTGGCGTGCGTGAACTTTAAAATAAACATGATTAAACTAAGGAAAGATTAGAAATAATGAGCGAAAAGATATCAGGTTCTGACATAATGCTACGTTCGCTCATACATGAGAACGTAGACCTCGTATTTGGCTATCCGGGCGGCTCAATCATGCCGTTCTATGATAGACTGTACGATTATCAGAAAGAGATTAAGCACATACTTGTTCGTCACGAACAGGGGGCCACTCATGCTGCGCAAGGATATGCGCGTGTGACAGGACGTCCCGGAGTGGTAGTTGTCACTTCAGGTCCGGCAGCTACCAACATCATCACCGGAGTTGCCGATGCAATGATGGATAGCACACCGATGATAGTAATCACCGGTCAAGTAGCTTCGCCGTTGTTGGGCACTGATGCTTTTCAGGAGACCGACGTTGTTGGCATCACGCAGCCTATTACGAAGTGGAGCTATCAAATACGTCGTGCTGAAGATGTGGCAAAAGCAGTGGCTCGTGCCTTCTATATCGCATCAAGCGGTCGCCCCGGTCCGGTAGTGCTCGACTTTACCATGGACGCTCAAAAAGGTATGGCAGAGTTCAACTATAAACCATGTGGCTATATACGTTCATACAATCCGCGTCCGGATGTAGATGTTGAGTCGATACGCCGTGCTGCCGACCTTATCAATGCAGCCGAGCGACCGATGATACTTGCCGGACAAGGCATCATACTTTCAGGCGCCGAGAAGCAGTTACTAGAGTTTGCCGAAAAAGCAGATATTCCGGTAGCCTCGACATTGCTTGGCTTGTCGGCTGTGCCGTCTGACCATCCGCTCTATGTGGGTATGTTGGGCATGCACGGAAATATCGCTCCAAATATAAATACAAATAAAGCAGACTTGCTCATCGCTGTTGGTATGCGCTTTGACAGCCGCATCACCGGACGTGTGGAGACTTATGCTCCAAATGCCAAGGTGGTGCATATCGACATAGACGAAGCAGAGCTCAATAAAATAATTCATGCCACAGTGCCTGTTCATGCTGATGCTGCCGATGCTTTGCAACTTCTGTTGCCTTTGGTTGAGAAGCGTGACCATGCTGAGTGGAGAAAGTGTTTTGAGGAGCCCAAGCACGTTGAATATAATCGCGTGATAAAGCGAGAGATTCACCCCGAGGGCGACCGTATGCTCATGGGTGAAGTTATCAACAAAGTGTCAGAAGCTACACGCCACAGTGCAGTGATTGTTACTGATGTTGGTCAAAACCAAATGTTCTCGGCTCGCTATTCACAGTTCACGCGCACACGCTCGTTGCTCACCAGTGGCGGCTTGGGCACTATGGGCTTTGGACTTCCTGCCGCTATAGGCGCAAAAATCGGCGACCCCTCGCGCACGGTTTGCTTGTTTGTTGGCGACGGAGGTTTGCAGATGACCATACAAGAGTTTGGCACTATACTTGAGTATCAAACCAATGTGAAAATTATTTTGCTCAATAACAACTTCCTCGGCAATGTGCGTCAGTGGCAATCATTGTTCTTCAACAATCGTTTCTCTCAGACACCGATGATAAATCCGGACTTTGTTGCCGTGGCCGATGCTTATGGCATAGCCGGAGAGGATGTTGCAGAACGTAAAGATTTGGATGCAGCAATAGAGCGAATGTTGGCTCACAACGGCGCCTATCTGTTGAATGTGAATATTGATGAGACTGACATGGTGTTCCCCATGACACCGGCCGGAGCTGATGTTGACTACATAATGCTCAATGCACACGAATGTTACCGCAAAGACTAATTTTTAAGCACGCAAAAACATGGAAAATAAATTATATACCGTCACCGTTTTCACCGAAAACAATGTGGGACTGTTAAATCAGATCTCAATCATTTTCACCCGTCGCTGCTTGAATATAGAAAGTCTTTCGGTAAGTCCCTCGTCAATCAAGGGCGTGCATAAGTTTACCATCACCTGTTTCAGTGACCGCCCCATGATGGAGCGCGTGGTGAAACAGATAGAAAAGCGCATAGATGTGCTCAAATCGTTTCTCTATACCGACGACGATTTGATATATCAAGAGGTGGCACTCTACAAGGTGCCCGCGCAGAAGGTGCTCGAAATAGACAATGTTGAGTCAATTATACGTGTGCATGGCGCGCGTATACTTGAAATTACACCCGATTACATTGTGTTTGAGAAAACCGGACACTCATACGAGACAGAGGCGCTCTTTAATGAGCTCAAAAAATATGACATTTGTCAGTTTGTGCGCTCAGGACGAGCAGCCATCACAAAGGCTACAGAAGAATTTGTGACCATGTATCTCGAAGAACAAGATAAAAGAAAAGCTCGCTACGAAAACGAACAAAATAAATAATTAACTACATAACAAACAAACTATCATGGCTAAGTTAAATTTTGGCGGTGTTGAAGAAAATGTAATGACCCGCGAAGAATTTCCCCTCGAGAAAGCAAAAGAAGTACTCAAAAACGAAACAATTGCCGTAATCGGATACGGTGTGCAAGGTCCCGGTCAAAGCCAAAACTTGCGCGACAATGGCTTTAACGTGATTGTAGGCCAACGTCCCGGTAAAACTTACGACAAAGCAGTATCGCATGGTTGGGTGCCCGGTGAAACACTTTTCAGCATCGAAGAAGCTTGCGAACGCGGCACAATCATCATGTGCTTGCTCTCTGACGCTGCTGTAATGTCAGTATGGCCCACCATCAAAAAACATCTCACAGCAGGCAAAGCTCTCTATTTCTCTCACGGCTTCGCAATCACTTGGAGCGATCGCACCGGTTGCGTTCCCCCGAAAGATGTTGACGTAATCATGGTTGCACCTAAAGGTTCAGGCACATCTTTGCGCACAATGTTCCTTGAAGGTCGCGGTTTGAACTCATCATACGCTGTAGAACAAGACTACACCGGTAAAGCACTTGACCGTACACTTGCCCTTGGCATTGGTATCGGTTCAGGTTATTTGTTTGAAACAACCTTCCAACGTGAAGCAGTATCAGACCTCACCGGCGAACGTGGCTCACTCATGGGCGCCATCCAAGGTTTGTTGCTCGCTCAATACGAAGTGCTCCGCGAAAACGGTCACTCTCCTTCTGAAGCTTTCAACGAAACAGTTGAAGAGCTCACACAATCACTCATGCCGCTTTTCGCACAAAAAGGTATGGACTGGATGTATGCAAACTGCTCAACCACTGCACAACGCGGCGCTTTGGATTGGATGACTCCGTTCCACGATGCAATCAAACCCGTTGTAGAAAAACTTTACAAGAGCGTAAAAGAAGGTCACGAAGCACAAATCTCAATTGATAGCAACTCTAAACCTGACTATCGCGAAGGTCTGGAGAAAGAACTTAAAGCTCTCCGCGAAAGCGAAATGTGGCAAACAGCAAACACAGTTCGCAAACTTCGTCCGGAGAACAACTAATATTCGAATTTTCTCATCTTTCTTTATTTGGACGTGTGAGCGGCTGCCTTTGGGCGGTCGCTCTTTTTATGCTATTGTGCTGAAAATTAGCTAATATTTTTTTGGAGGAGATGATTTAAATTAGTAAATTTGGGACAATTTTAAACTCCAACTTTAAATTTGTCCAATTTCATGGTTACAGATTACATACCGCGCGCAATGCAATCGACGCTTGAAAAAGCTTTGCAAGCTTTTCCAATAGTGACACTCTGTGGGCCTCGTCAGTCAGGAAAAACCACCTTATGCAGAATTACCTTTCCCGAAATGGCGTATGTAAACTTAGAGGATTTGGCAACACGTAGTTTTGCAGAGCAAGATGCAAAAGGTTTTTTGATGCAATTTGAGAAAGGTGCAATAATTGATGAAGTGCAACTTGTGCCATCTTTATTTTCTCAGTTGCAAGTAATCATTGATAATGATATATTTATAGGTAAAAAGGATAGAAAATTTATACTCACAGGAAGCAGTAATTTCTCATTGTTACCAGATTTGCGTCAGTCTTTGGCCGGTAGGACAGCTGTTTTCACGCTGATGCCACTCGCTACGTCAGAAATTGTTGCGCATGGTGCGAGTGCAAATGATGTTGATGCTATGATAGTGAATGGTGGATATCCGGCGATGTGGAAAACAGCGCCGCAATTCCGCCGTCAAATTATAGAAAGTTATATAAATACATACGTTGAGCGCGATGTGCGTAGGTTGATGGAAGTAAAAGATTTGCGTAAATTCACGCTGTTCATACGTATGTGTGCAGCGCGTATAGGTACAGAGTTGAACAAATCATCGTTGGCGGTTGAGGTGGGTGTATCAGTGCCGACAATTGACAATTGGCTGAGCGTTCTTGAGGCGTCGTACGTAATTTATATGCTTCAGCCGTGGTTTGCCAATATAGGAAAGCGCTTGGTGAAATCGCCTAAATTGTACTTTTGTGATACTGCCGTAGCTTGTGCCCTGCTTGGTATCACATCTAAAGAACAAATGTCAAGTTATTTTATGCGTGGGGCTTTATTTGAAAATATGGTAGTCAATAATGTGCGAAAGTATGCGCTCAATGCAGGAATCTGTTCTGACTTGTATTTTTATCGCGATAAGACCGGGCGTGAAATTGATTTGGTCACTGAGAGTGCCGATGGCATAGGTGCGTATGAGATAAAATCGGGCATGACATTTTATGATGAGTATTTCAAGCATATTGATTACTTAAAAAGCTTGCTGGGTGATAAACTCGTATCGTCTGCTGTGGTGTATGCCGGAGATGTAGAGTTGAAGGTGCAGGAGAGGGCGGTGGTTAATTTCCGGAATTTTCCGGACAATTTTAAAGTTGTACTTTAAATTTGTCCGATTTAGGATAAAAAAGAGCGGCTGCGCGTGCAGTCGCTCTTTTTTGTGTATGAGTGGAGTTGATTAGTCGATGATGTCAAATCCGGTGTATTTGCGCAGACATTCGGGCACCACGATGCCTTGAGGAGTTTGATTGTTTTCAAGCAAAGCGGCCATGATGCGAGGCAAAGCGAGAGCCGAGCCGTTGAGAGTGTGGCAAAGTTGTGTTTTTTTGTCGTCGCCACGGAAGCGGCATTTCAAGCGGTTGGCTTGATATGTTTCGAAGTTTGAAACAGACGATACTTCCAACCAGCGTTTTTGTGCGGCAGAGAATACTTCAAAGTCGAAAGTGATGGCTGAGGTGAAGCTCATGTCGCCACCGCAAAGGCGGAGTATGTGCCAGGGCAAACCGAGTTTTTCGAGCAAGCCTTGCACGTGGTCTTTCATTTCTTCGAGTGCAGCATAAGAGTTTTCGGGTTTCTCGATGCGCACGATTTCAACTTTGTCGAATTGGTGGAGGCGGTTGAGGCCGCGCACGTCTTTGCCGTAGCTACCGGCTTCGCGGCGGAAGCAAGCAGAGTAGG
>CAYSLD010000099.1:2536-7972 GCA_964431795.1 uncultured Bacteroides sp. | reverse complement strand
GTGTATGCATCGGCTTGTGTGTCTTTGCCGAGGTTGCCCGGGGCATTAATCACAGACTTGAAATTGTCGGCTGCAGAGCTCCATTTTTTGAGCGCCATGTTTGTATAGCCGAGGTCGTAGTTTGCTACGGCGCGGTTATTGGCATCGCCGCCGGTGCTGCTGAGGTATGCACTGAGTTCGGTGGCTGCATTGCTATAGTCGCCGGTGCGATAAAGAGCTTCGCCGAGTGACAAACGAGTTTCGCGAGCCACTGAAGCGTTGTATCCGCTCAATTTTTTAGCTTCTTGCAATTGAGTGACGGCTTGCTCGGCATTGCCCGAAGCAAGATTGCGTGAGCCCAATGTGTAGAGCACTTGTTGCTTTGCAGAGAGTATTGCCGACGACGGATTTTTTGTGCGGTTGATAGAAGCCAAAGCAGCCTCATAGTTGTTGTCGGTGAGGTATCCGGAAATGATGTATTGTCGCACATCATCGGCATATTTGCTGTTTGGATAGCGTTGCACAAATTCCTCGAAAGTGTTAACCGACGAGCCGAAAGGCACATTACCGCCGGCATATTTAGCTACGGCATAGTTGTAAAATGCAGTTTCGCGGGCCGAGTCGTCATAGTCCATTTTGAGTGCGCGGTCAAACGACATGATAGCGGCATCGGTGTCGCCAAGTTTCATCAGCGCCTGACCTACGTAAACATAAGCGTTTTGACCCATAGCCGAGTCGTCATTGGTGACAGGGCGCAGTGAATTTACGGCATCGCGATAGTCACCGTTTGCATATTCGCTCAAGCCAAGTATGTAGAGCGACGAAAGCATCGGCGTATCAGTTGCCGACACATATTTGCGCAAATAAGGGATAGCCTCTGAGGTGCGTCCGGTTTGATATAAACTTTCACCGGCCACACGATTTGCCTCAGCGGTAAATTCGGGGTCAACATCCGAGCGTTTCAACACCTTGCGGGCTGTAGAGAGTGCGCGGTCATAATCGCCCTCGATATAATAAATTTGGCTGAGATAGTAGTCGGCCATGCATCCCGGTTGTGTTGAGGTGTCTACATTTGAGAATATGCTCTTTGCTTGGCGATAGTCACCGCGGGCATAAGCAATATAGCCTTTGTAGAACTGAGCGGCATTGGCATAAGTTTTTGAGCCGGATAGTTTGTCAAACTCGGCAAGGGCCGAATTGTAGTCAGCGAGCTTCATGAAGCAATATCCGGTGCGATAGTACAAATCATAGCGGCGCTCTTGTGTGGGGAGTGCCACGTCATCAACTTGTCTGTATATTTGCAATGCTTCGGCATAATTCTCTTCAAATTTGCAATCGCCAATGCTCATCAGCACATCGGTGCGACGCACTGACTCGGGCCATTTATCAAGCCACGCTTGCAATTGGGCCTCGGCATTTTCATCGCCTTGATTGAAGGCTGACATAGCCAAGCAGTATTCCAACTCCTCGCGCTCAGCATCGGTGAGGTCGCGCGACTCGGCAGCATGGCGCAATTGATGAATTGTGCCCACAAAATTTTTGTCATTATACATCGTCTTGCCGCGAGCGATGAAACCCTTCGGCTCAGGCGAATTTATTTGCGCGGCGGCACACAAGGCTGTAGCCGCTGCAACAACAGTGAACATTTTTCGTCTATTCATAGCTATAATGCGTTTTAAGCTACAAAGATAGCTTAAAATACGCTAACTTTTGCCGTTAACTGAATTTTTTTCTCGAAAAAAATTATTTTACGTTGAACTTTTGCGTGAAATGCAATGTTATGGCGAAAACCTAATTCACTTAAACCCCAAAACCATGCATTTAACACCTAAAGAACTCGACAAACTGACACTACTAACCGTTGGCTTGATAGCTGAGCGCCGCCTTGCCAAAGGGCTAAAGTTAAATCACCCGGAGGCCGTGGCCTACATCACAACTTGCGCACTTGAGAGCGCTCGCGCCGGCAACAGCGTGGAGCAAGTGATGCACGAAGCATCAAATGCACTCACCCGCGACCACGTGATGGACGGTGTGCCCGAAATGATTGGGCTGCTGCAAGTTGAAGCCGTGTTCACCGACGGCTCGCGATTGGTAAGCATACATCAACCCATTAAATAAACTATCGCTATGGATACACACAACACACCGGTTGGCGGCGTGCTGCTCGGCAGCGGCGACATAGAGTATAACGCCAATCGTGCCACTAAGCGCATCAGTGTGCGCAACACCGGCGACCGCCCCATTCAAGTGGGCTCGCACTTCCACTTTTTTGAGGTAAATCGTTATCTTGACTTTGACCGTATGGCCACTTTCGGCTACCACCTCAACATCCCGGCAACTACAGCCGTGCGCTTTGAGCCCGGCGACGAAAAGGAGGTTGAACTCGTGGCCTACGGCGGTAAAAATCGCGTGATAGGCTTTAACGGCCTAACCATGGGATTTGCCGGAACAGAGGACGCTCCCACCTACTACCCCACCCGCACACGCGCAGCTCATCGTTTGAAACATCGCGGATTTAAAAATACCATCTAACCACACACAAACATTTATGGCAACAATATCACGACAAGACTACAACAACCTATTCGGCCCCACCGTGGGCGATAAAATTCGCCTTGGCAATACCGACCTATACATCGAAATTGAGAAAGATTTGCGCTATTACGGCGACGAGGCCGTGTACGGCGGCGGCAAAACTTTGCGCGACGGCATGGGCTCGGCAAACACCATCACCTCACAAGCCGGATCGCTCGACTTGGTCATCACTAACGTCACCGTCCTCGACCCGCTGCTGGGCGTGGTGAAAGCTGACGTTGGCATTAAAGACGGCAAAATTGCCGGTATCGGCAAAGCCGGAAATCCTAATGTTATGGACGGAGTGACACCCTCACTATGCACCGGCCCTTCAACCGATGCAATCTCAGGCGAGCACCTCATACTCACTGCCGCCGGCATAGACGGCCACGTGCACTTCATCTCGCCACAGCAAGCATACCACAGCCTCAGTAACGGCATCACTACTCTCATCGGCGGTGGCATCGGGCCTACCGACGGCACAAACGGCACCACTATCACCTCCGGGCGCTGGAACATGGAGCAAATGCTGCGTGCTGCCGAAGGACTCCCTGTCAACGTAGGCTATCTTGGTAAAGGCAACTCTTCAGTAGCCGAAACCCTCGACGAGCAAATCATTGCCGGTGCCTGCGGCTTTAAAATTCATGAAGATTGGGGCAGCACCCCGGCTGCAATACGTGCTTGCATGGCCTCGGCCGACCGTTTTGACGTGCAAGTTGCCATACACACCGACACGCTCAACGAGAGCGGATATGTTGAGGACACTCTCGCCGCAATTGACGGCCGCACCATACACACATATCACACCGAAGGAGCCGGTGGCGGCCATGCTCCCGATTTGCTGAAAGTGGCATCAATGGCAAACGTGTTGCCATCATCAACCAACCCCACTCTACCGTTCGGCATCAACTCGCAGGCCGAGCTGTTCGACATGATTATGGTGTGCCACAATCTCAATCCGGCAATACCGTCAGACGTGGCCTTTGCCGAAAGCCGTGTGCGCCCCGAGACTCAAGCCGCCGAAAACATATTTCACGACCTGGGCATACTGTCAATGGTGTCGTCCGACTCGCAAGCCATGGGACGCGTTGGCGAATCGTTCATGCGCACATTCCAAACAGCATCATACATGAAGAGCGTGCGCGGCAAACTTGAAGAAGATGTCGAGGGCAACGACAATTTCCGCGTGTTGCGTTATCTGGCGAAAGTCACGATCAATCCGGCAATTGCGTATGGCATATCAGACACTATCGGCTCTATTGCCGTGGGCAAAACTGCTGACCTTGTGCTTTGGGAACCGGAATTTTTCGCAGCCAAGCCCAAGATGGTGATAAAAGGCGGATTTATAAATTGGGCGAATATGGGCGACCCGAATGCCTCGTTGCCCACGCCACAGCCACGCATCATGCGCGAAATGTTTGGCGCATACGGCAAAGAGACTGCTCGCACACGCCTCACTTTTGTGTCGGCAGCAGCACATTGCAACGGCATCAAAGAGCGGTTACATCTGCACTCAAACGTATATCCTGTGCATGCCACACGTCAAATCACCAAACAACACATGGTGCTCAACGGAGCAACTCCGCAAATTGACGTTGACCCCGAGAATTTTAACGTATATATTGACGGCAAGCTGGCCACAGTGCCCCCGGCAAAAGAGCTGCCGCTAGCACAACTTTATTGGTTTGGATAGCTATGCAACTACTCACTAAAATTGTAGGCAACACACATGCGGCAAATTGGCAACGTATGCTGCACGATGCCAACATTGAGAGCATACATCTTGACCAATGGACGGCTCAAAAAAGTCGGTTCATAGCCACAAGCGACCACGGACACCAATTTGCCGTGGCGCTTGGGCGCTATGCGCACATTGCCGACGGCGACATTATTTATTACAATGCCGAGCAAAACCATGCTGTTGTTTTGCGGCTTACGCTCAACGAAGTGATGGTAATCGACACCTCGCAAGCCTCAGCTGTGCAATGCTTTGAACTTGGCCATGCCATAGGCAACCAACATTGGCCGGCTTTGGTGAAAGACAATAAGGTGTACGTGCCGCTCACTGTTGACCGCAAAGTGATGCAAAGTGTGATGCGTACACACAATTTTGCCGACATAACATTCTCCTTTCACCCCGGCAAAGAACTGATACCTTATTTCTCACCGCACGAAACGCGCCGCTTGTTCGGCGTCAACGACCACCACTAGCCACATAATTATGAACAAAATACATTTACTGCTGCAGATGAGCGACTCAGCCTTTCCGGTTGGTAGTTTCTCTTTTTCATGCGGACTTGAGACTGCAGCGAGCCAAAACATTGTTCACAGCACGCACACGCTTGAGCAATACACGCTCACCGCGCTGCGCCAGGCAGCATATACCGACGGTATAGCCGCGATAACGGCATATCGTGCCGCATTGGTAGGCAACTATGGCGTGATAGCCTCAGCCGACCACGCGCTCACCGGCTGCAAGATGAACGGAGAAAACCGCATCATGCTTGAGCGTATGGGCAAAAAAGCTGCCGAACTGGGAGTGCGCCTATTCAATAACAACGGCCTGCTCAAGCAATGGCTTGGCGACATCAAAACGCTCAATGTGCCGGGCAACTATCCCATAGCGCAAGGGCTGATGTTTGCTGCTGCCGGGCTGTCGGAATATGAGTTGTTTGCTTCGCATATATACGGAGTGGCAAACATGATACTTAGTGCCGCCTTGCGCTGTGTGCGCGTGTCGCATTTCGACACTCAAGCCATACACACGCGGCTGAGCACGCACACCGACACTCTCTACGACGACGTGCAACGGCTTGCTATCTCCGATATGCGCGCTTTTGCTCCGCAAGCCGATGTGATTGCATCAATGCACGAAAAAGGCAC
>CAYSLD010000099.1:0-2436 GCA_964431795.1 uncultured Bacteroides sp. | reverse complement strand
AAGTAATGACTGCGATACGGATTGGGGTTGGCGGGCCGGTGGGCTCGGGCAAAACCTCACTTATAGAAATCATAACGCCTCGGCTGCTCGAACGCGGGCTGAAAGTGCTGATTATCACCAACGACATTGTTACTACCGAGGATGCACAACATGTGCGCAAAACGCTGAAAGGAATACTGCAAGAGGAGCGCATAATCGGTGTGGAGACCGGCGCTTGTCCTCACACGGCTGTGCGCGAAGACCCGTCGATGAACATTGCCGCCGTCGAAGACATGGAGGCTAAATTTCCGGATGCTGACGTGATATTCATCGAGTCGGGCGGCGATAACCTCACGCTCACTTTCAGCCCGGCCTTGGTTGACTTTTTCATCTATGTGATAGACGTGGCTGCCGGCGACAAGATACCACGCAAAGACGGCCCGGGCATTTCACACAGCGACATTTTGGTTATCAACAAGACTGATTTGGCGCCGTATGTGGGTGCTTCGCTCGAGGTGATGCGCCGCGACAGCGAGCTTATGCGCCCGGGCAAGCCGTTTATCTTCACCAACGCTATGACCGGCGAAGGCATTGACCAACTCATTGACATGATATACAAACTGGTGTTATTCGACAAATGAACCACACACGCCACTTCAGCGACGCTCCCGCCGTCGATTTTTCGAGGCTGCCCGAGTTGCAGCCGTATCTTGCCGAGCCACCGGCCATGTATGTTGGGGCACCGGGCAAGTGCGGGTATCTAAATTTGGAGTTTGCCCGAAATGCCGAAGGGCGCTCTGTGCTGCGCGAACTTGACCGACGCGCACCGCTCATTGTGCAGCGTGAGCTTTATTTCGACAGCCATATGCCGCTGATGCCGTGCGTGTACATACTCTCATCGGGCGGCCCGAATGTTGATGGCGACCGCTACACACAAGTCATCACCGTGCGAGCCGGGGCTCAAGCGCATATTGCCACAGGAGCCGCAACAAAAATAGCCACCATGCAGCACAACTATTCGGGACTGCGACAAGACATCACCGTTGAGGCCGACGGCTATCTTGAAGTATTGCCCGAGCAAACAATTCCGGCCGGACATGCGCGCTATGCCACGCACACCACATTGCGTGTGCACCCGTCGGCAACGGCGGTTTATGCCGAGATATACACCTGCGGGCGCAAGCACTACGGCGAGGAATTTGCCTACGATGTATTGTCGCTGACCACCGAAGGCGTGCGACTTGACGGCGAACACCTATTCACCGAGCGCATGGTCATAGAGCCGGCAAAGGTTGATGTGCGCACTCCGGGCACCATGAGCCGATACAACACTTTTGCCACGGTGATTGTGATGACGACGGCCGAGCTCGCCGAGGCTATCTATGGCGACACCGAGGCGCGGATGGGTGCGCACACGGCAGTGGGCATAAGTCATTTGCCGCGCGGAGCGGGACTGATTTACCGCGTGTTGGCACAAAAGACAGAGACAGCGAAAGCGTTGGTGCGCGAATTTTGCAGCAATGTGCGCAGTCACGTGAAAGGGGTGCCGCTACCGGCAGAATTTCCGTGGCGATAAACAATAAGATTAATTAGAACTATGCAATACATAAAATTATATTTTCGCGGGGCAGCGCAAGTGATGTTTCAGCGCAATGCCTTGAGCGGTGTGATCATGCTACTTGGCATATTTTGGGGCGCTGTAGAGAGCAACACGCCCATGCTTGGCTGGGCGGCCTTGGTTGGCTTGCTGTCATCAACGATTGCCGGAATGATAGTGTGCGGCAACCGCAACGATGCGGCGCAAGGCTTGTACGGCTTTAACGGTGTACTGGTAGGTTGTGCTTTCGCCGCATTTTTCGACTGCCGCAGCTGGCAGATATGGGTATCGTTGGTGTTGTGTGCCGCGGCAACATCGTGGCTACGCGATGCTCTCAACCGCTGGCTAAAGCCCATGGGGGTTAATTCGCTGACCATGCCGTTTGTGCTGATGACATGGGTATTTATGTTCGCGGCACGCCAATTCGGCATATTTGCTCACAACGGGCTCGACCACCCCATGCTCACCGCTCACACCTCGTTGCCATTCGTGCCCACGCAAATTAGCCTCTACATTGGTTGGATAAAAGGCATATCGCAAGTGTTTTTGGTTGATGCCGTTGGCACAGGCATATTTTTTATCGTTGCACTGGCCGTAAATTCGGGATGGGCCGCGCTTTGGGCAGCGGTTGGCTCGGCCGTAGGTATGGGCGTAGCAATATTGTTTGGTGCTGACGGCACGGCGATAGCGCAAGGCATGTACGGATATAGCACGGTGCTCACTGCGATAGCTTTGGGGTGCACATTCTACCGTCCGAGCTGGCGCGCAGCCTTATGGTGTTTGCCTGGCATAGTGCTCACCGCATTTGTGCAAGCTGCGATGTACAGTCTAATGCTACCCTACGGCCTTGCCACGCTCAC
>CAYSLD010000098.1:0-8038 GCA_964431795.1 uncultured Bacteroides sp. | reverse complement strand
CTTTACTTCTTACTTGGCGGCGCTGCCGCCTTGGTGTGGAGCGGCCGGGTTAGTAGCTTTCGTCGGCAGAGGGGAAGGTTGCGGCCTTTACGTCGGTGACGTAGCCGCTCACTGCATTTGTCATCACGGTGTGAAGGTCGGCATATTGGCGGAGGAATTTGGGCTTGAAGCCTTTGTTTTTGCCGAGCATATCGTCAATAACCAACACTTGGCCGTCGCACATGCCGCCTCCGATGCCGATGGTGGGGATGTGAAGTTCAGCCGACACTTGAGCAGAGAGGGCAGCGGGTATTTTTTCGAGCACAACGGCAAAGCAGCCGGCATCTTCGAGGGCATGAGCGTCGCTGATTAGTTTTTTAGCTTCAGCCTCTTCTTTTGCGCGCACTGCGTAAGTGCCAAATTTATTGATAGATTGCGGAGTTAAGCCGAGGTGACCATGCACGGGAATACCGGCATTGATGATAGCCTTGACGGTGTCGATAATTTCAATGCCGCCTTCAAGTTTCACAGCGTCGCACTGAGCTTCTTGCATGATGCGCACAGCATTGCGCACACCGTCGGCGGGGTTTGTATATGTGCCAAAAGGCATGTCGCAAATCACCATGGCATGTTTCACAGCGCGGGCAACAGATGCGGCATACATAATCATGTGGTCGAGTGAGATGGGGAGCGTTGTGGCGTATCCGGCCATAACGTTAGCAGCCGAGTCGCCGATAAGGATAGCGTCAACTCCGGCTTCATCAACTATTTTTGCAGTAGTGTAATCATAAGATGTGAGCATGGCAATTTTCTCGCCTGCTTGTTTCATTTTGATAAAAGTTGCGGTGTTGACTTTTTGTACACCGGCAGATAAATATTGTGCCATTATTTTATAAATGATTGTTGTTTAAATGGTTTGCTGGCAACGGTTGTGAAACTCGTCCGAGCTTGCAATCGATGTGCCGGCAACTTTTCTAAATTTAGATTGGCAAAATTACTGCTTTTCCGCGTAATAGCAAAATAAAACCGATACTAAAACCTAGTGGTGAGGGGCAACACATGGCAGTGTTATTTTGTGATGAGGTGGAATTTTACTAAATTTGCGGTAAAATAACACTCTATGCGCGATTTTATAAAAGTTTTGCGGCGCTTTGTGCCGCCATACAAGCATTTTCTCATACTCAGTATTATATTTAATGTGCTCACGGCCGTGCTCACACTGTTCTCGTTTGCGCTGATAATACCTATACTGCAAATGCTTTTCAAGGTTGACACCACCGTATATTCATATATGACTTTGACCGGTTATAGCATCGGCGAAATCAAACAAGTGGCTGTGAACAATTGCTATTACGGCGTGCAACACCTCATTGAGGTGTGTGGCCCGGTGACAACGCTCGCCGCACTCGCTGCCATACTCGTGGTGATGACCGGCCTCAAGACCGGCACAGCATATCTGAGTTCCTACTACCTCATTCCGCTGCGTGCCGGAGTGGTGCGCGACATCCGCAACTTTGTTTACAACAAGATAACAACGCTGCCCATCGGCTACTTCACCGGCGAGCGTAAAGGCGACGTGATGGCACGCATGAGCGGCGACGTTGCCGAGATTGAAAATTCTATCATGTCGTCGCTCGACATGATGTTTAAAAACCCGGTGATGATAGTTGTTTGCCTGGCTATGATGATAGCCGTGTCGTGGCAACTAACCTTGTTCGTGCTCATCTTGCTGCCTATTGCCGGACTGGTGATGGGACGCGTGGGCAAACGCTTGAAACGTCAATCACTTGAAGGCCAAAACCAATGGGGCGTGCTCATGTCGACAATTGAGGAGACTCTTGGCGGCCTGCGCATAATCAAGGCTTTCAATGCCGAACACAAAATGCGCACACGCTTCAAAAACGAGAATAACGAATTTTTCCGCCTCTCAAAGCTTGTGGCACGGCGTCAATCACTGGCTCACCCCATGAGCGAATTTCTCGGCACAATCGCCATTTCAATTGTGCTGTGGTTTGGCGGCTGGCTGATACTTGGCGGCAATTCTCCGCTCAACGCTGCCGAATTCATCTACTACATGGTGATATTTTACAGCATCATCAACCCGGCTAAAGACCTCTCAAAAGCCGCTTACTCGGTGCAAAAAGGCCTTGCCTCGATGGAGCGTGTGGACCGCATACTCAACGCCGAAAATCCGATAACCGACCCGGCACAACCCGTGCAACTGCCCGCTCGCGGTGGCGCTATCAGCTATAAAAATGTTAGCTTCAGCTATGGCGACAACAAAGTTATTGACAATGTGTCGCTCGACATTCCGGCCGGAGCTACCGTAGCCCTGGTGGGACAATCAGGCTCGGGCAAATCAACCCTTGCCGATTTGTTGCCGCGCTTTTATGACGTTGACGAAGGCTCAATCACCATCGACGGCACCGACATACGCAATGTGCGCGTGCACGACCTCCGCTCAATTATGGGCAACGTGAACCAAGAGGCTATACTCTTTAACGACACATTCTATAATAATATAACTTTTGGTGTGGACAATGCCACACAAGAGCAAGTTGAAGAGGCTGCCCGCATTGCCAATGCTCACGACTTTATCACCGCATCAGAAGACGGATATAACACCGTGATTGGTGACCGCGGTTGCCGCTTGTCGGGCGGACAACGTCAGCGCGTGTCAATTGCCCGCGCCATCCTCAAAAATCCGCCTGTGCTCATCCTCGACGAGGCAACGTCGGCTCTCGACAGCGAAAGTGAGCACTTGGTGCAAGAAGCCCTTGAGCGCCTGATGAAAAATCGCACCACTTTGGTCATCGCACACCGCTTGTCGACCATCGCCGGTGCCGACCTCATCTGTGTGATGCACGAAGGCCGCATAGTTGAACGCGGCACACACTCAGAGCTTATCGGCCTAAACGGATACTACAAACGTCTTGTAGATATGCAGAAATTTTAAAACAAACATCAAAAATACATATTATGTCACGCACAAACGAAGAAATGCCCGGCGTAACTTTGCTCGGCAACACCGGAGTTAAATACCCCACAGAGTATGACCCCACCATTCTCGAAACTTTCAAAAACAAACATCCTGAGAATGAATATCTTGTGACATTCAATTGCCCGGAATTTACCTCGCTCTGCCCAAAAACCGGACAGCCCGACTTTGCTAAAATCGTTATCAGCTACATCCCGCGCGAGGATATGGTTGAGAGCAAAAGCTTGAAACTCTATTTGTTCAGCTTTCGCAACCACGGCGACTTTCACGAAGACTGCGTGAATATCATCATGGAAGACCTTTGGCGCCTGATGAATCCGAAGTACATCGAGGTTGTGGGTATATTCACTCCCCGCGGTGGCATCTCAATTTACCCCTTCGCCAACCGTGGCGACAAAGACCACACCGAGATGGCTCAACAACGCCGACTCGCTCAACTCAACAACTGCTGCGCTATTAATCTCTAACCTCTACATAAAAGATGACTAAAAATTCATTAATGGTACTTTCAGGCGGCATGGACTCAGTGACCATGTTGCATGAGTATGCTTCGTCTATCGCACTTGCCGTGAACTTCACCTACGGCTCAAACCACAACCAACGTGAACTTGAATGTGCACGTTTGCACTGCAAACAACTCGGCATTGAGCTCATCGAAATCAATCTGTCGTTCATCCACGACTATTTCCACAGCTCGCTGCTCGAAGGCGCCGACGCTATCCCCGAAGGCGACTACGACGTTAGCAACATGAAGTCAACAGTGGTGCCTTTCCGTAACGGCATCATGCTCGCCGCAGCTGCCGGCATAGCCGAGAGCAACGGCCTCACACGCGTGATGATTGCCAACCATGCCGGTGACCACGCTCTCTATCCCGACTGCCGCGAAAGTTTCATCAAAGCCATGAGCCGCGCAATCTCTGAGGGCACGTATGAAAATATCATGCTCTACGCCCCCTACACACTGCTCACAAAAGGTCAAATTGCCGAGCGCGGCAAAGCTCTTGGCCTTGACTATACGACCACCTATTCATGCTATCGCGGCGGTGTGCACCACTGCGGACGCTGCGGCACTTGCATTGAGCGCAAACAAGCCCTCGCTTATGCCGGAATTGAAGATAAAACTATCTACGAAGAATAAGATAAAACATTTACACACTCAATACAATGAAAAAACTCATCTACGGTGTGGCCTGCGCTGCGCTACTTCTTACTGCAGGCTGCAAAACCACCGAACAAGATTATAAGCGCGCTTATGATCGAACCATAAATTCTGTCGACTCAACTCGCACCGAGTTCTCCGAAACAATTTATGGCCGCTATCGCCGTGCCGTGCGCGACGAGCAACTGAAAGTAGGCAATGACACTATCGACACACGCATTGCCGACGTGTTTGTCACCAAAGACGGTGGCGGCACAAATAGCGATATGAAACGATATTGTGTGATTGCTGCCGAATTTAAGCAACTTTTCAACGCAACATCAATGAAAGATCGCTTGATTGAGCAAGGCAAAAAGGCTTTCTTGGTTGAAAATCCCGAGCCGTACTATTATGTAGTGGCCGGCTCGTATGCCGAAGTCGACTCAGCGCTTTTGCTCATTGACGACCTCAACAAACAGAGCATTATCAAATTTAAATCGCCCTGTCCGTACATCTTGCAGCCCGCGCGCCGCAGATAGCAAGACACATAAATCATAAACAGAGCGGGGAAGTGCTTCGGCGCGTCCCCGCTCTGTTTGTGTGTATGGGATTATTGTGGTGAGAATATTACTATTCGGTTCCAATTGTTGGTGTCGTAGGGTTGCACAGCCGAGCCTTCAGGCTGTATGGTGAGGCGGTCGGCACTGATGCCATAGTCATTCACCAGCATTTGCATCACGGCATTGGCACGTCGCTGCGAAAGCTCCATGTTGTAGGCCGAAGTTCCGGTGTCGGCATCAGCATATCCGAGTATCACCACGCTCTGCTGCGGATTTTGTTGCATCCACTGCGCCACATTGTAGACGTTCACTTGCTCTTGCTCGCTAATAACGTCGGAGTTGAGTGTGAAGCGCACGGTGGCCATGAGCGGCGTTTGCTCAAGTATTATTGTTGTGGGTTCTATAGGTTGAGCCTCGGGGCAGGGTAGTTGCGACTCGGCCGCGGCCAAAGCTACTGAGGTTGCGGCAAGGGCTTCGCGCAATTCGTTGACTTGGCTGTTAAGCGCGGCAAGCATGGTCATGTAGTTGCAGTCGTTGAACGATTTGAAGTTGCTGCCACCAAAGTTGATTGTAAAACCGCCCACTGCCGTGATGTCAACATCAATCGGACGCCCGTACACGCAGTTGTTGAAATTGTCGCCATAGAAGTGTGCTCGGCCTTCGAGAAAGAAATCGGCATAAGAGCACAGACGAAAACGCATTTGCAGTCCTGCGCTCACCGGCAACGTCCATTGGTTGTGCTTGAGGTCGCCGTGTCGGTCTATGACGTTCGACTCAGAGGCCTTATAGTCCCAGGCGAAAGTGCCGCCCAGTCCCACGTAGGGCACAAGTGAAAACACACGGCGCGAGTTGGGCCCGGCAAACGAATTAAACATATCCCACATGAAGTCGAGGTTGGCATTCACATATTTGGCTTTAGAGAACGTGTGGTTATCCCAATGCAGAGCGCCGCCATACATAGACATGCGCCAACCAATGTAGGGGCTCATCCATTTGCCGAAGGCGAGGTTGTAGGCCGCGGTGAAGTGGTGTTTAGCCTTGCCATGTTCAAGATTATACTCAACAAAAGGCACGTTCACACCGGCACCGAGCTGCAAAAACCAATTTGATGACGAGGTAGAGTAGTAGCGCGACGCACAAGTGGTCACGTCAATGTCAACGATAATATCTTCTTGGGCTTTTGCTTGGTGCCAAACAAAGCACATGGCACAGCAAGCACAGATAAGAAACCGTTTCATAGTAATAAAGAGGTTTGTGTGTTAGATAATAAGTGAATTTGCAGCTATAACACAAAAGGTCTAAAAAAGTTTATACCTACGCAATGTCCATTCGCGTAGGTATAAAAAAAATTACTCGTCATCACGACGAATAATCTTCTTACCTTAAATCTAATACCATGAAAAACTGATACAAAGGTAGTGCTTTTATTTTTGATTGCAAGTGTTTTAGTAGAAAAAATGCATATACTTAACAAATTTTATACGTTTACAGTTGTATTGCATTTTTATTACAGACTTGTTAACACAGAAAAACCGCAGCAAGCAAATGCTCACTGCGGCCAATAATCATAACTTGAAAAATAAACTTATTTGTTCACTTTAAATTTGTCGATGCCGTCGCGCAGATAGGCCACGATTTGACGTGCTGCTGCAATGCCGGCATTGATGTTTGCCTCGGCGGTTTGTGCACCCATCTTTTTGGGAGTGAAGAACACACGGCCTTCAAACTTGGCACTGAGTTCGTCTGCAGTGTCGGGTTTGATATCGGCAACATATTTGAGGTCTTGACGCTCTTCGAGAGCTTTAGCCAATCCGGCCTCGTCAATCACTTCTTTGCGGGCAGTGTTGATGAGCAAGCCTTTCTTGGGGAGGAGGCTGACAAGGTCATAGCCTACTGAGCCGCGAGTTTCGGCTGTAGCGGGGATGTGGAGCGAAACGACGTCGTTGTTCTTGTAGAGGTCTTCAACGCTGTGCACCGGAGTTACGCCGGCAGCGGTGATAACTTCGTCGGGGCAATAGGGGTCGAGAGCGCTGACTTCCATGCCAAAACCTTTAGCTATGCGGGCAACGTTGCGGCCAACTTGACCGAATGCGTGTATGCCAAGACGTTTGCCTTTGAGCTCTGTGCCTGATGTGCCGTTGTACATGTTGCGCACAGCCATAACAGCCATGCCAAATACCAATTCGGCAACAGCGTTAGAGTTTTGACCCGGAGTGTTTTCTACAACTACATTGTGTGCGGTTGCAGCTTCGAGGTCTACGTTGTCATATCCGGCACCGGCGCGAACAACTATTTTGAGTTGTTTTGCAGCGTCGAGCACTTCGTTGTCAACTTTGTCAGAGCGGATGATAAGAGCATCAGCATCTTTCACAGCGTCGAGCAATTGAGCGCGATCGGTATATTTTTCGAGCAAAGCCAATTCATAGCCTGCTGCTTCAACTTCTTTGCGTATGCCGTCAACAGCAACTGCTGCAAACGGTTTTTCGGTTGCTACTAAAACTTTCATGGTGATTTCTATTATTGTATGTTAGTTTTAGTGTTTGAGTTGGAACTCTTTCATGCAAGCGATGAGTGCGTCAACACTTTCCATGGGGAGTGCATTGTAGAGTGAAGCGCGGAAGCCACCAACGTCGCGGTGACCCTTGATACCCATCATGCCTTGAGCTGTAGCAAAGTCGATGAATTCTTTTTCGAGCTCTGCGTATTCAGGTTTCATAACGAAGCAAACGTTCATGATAGAGCGGTCTTCGTGTGCGGGCACTGTTGCAACAAACAGACGGCTGCTGTCGATAGCCTCGTAAAGTTTGGCTGCTTTTTCGAGGTCAACTTTTTCGATAGCTTCAACACCACCGAGTGATTTGTAATATTTGAGAGTTTGGAGGGCAGAGTAGATGGGCAACACGGGAGGTGTGTTGAACATTGAGCCTTTTTTCACGTGAGTTTCGTAGTTGAGCATGGTGGGGAGCACGCGGTCAACATGTCCGAGAGCGTCGTTGCGAACAATCACGATTGTAACGCCGGCGGGAGCAAGGTTCTTTTGTGCACCGCCATAGATGAGATCGTATTTCGATACATCAAATTTGCGTGAGAAAATATCAGAGCTCATATCAGCAACGAGGCGTACGTTGCCAACTTCGGGGTCTTTGCGAATTTCGGTGCCGTAGATTGTGTTGTTTGATGTGTAGTGGAAATAGTCAACATCTTGGGGCACTGTGTAGTTTTTGGGGATATAAGTGTAGTTCTTGTCTTTAGAAGAAGCTACAACGTCTACTTCACCAAACAATTTAGCTTCTTTGATAGCTTTCGAAGCCCAAACACCGGTGTCGAGATATCCGGCTTTTTTGTTGAGAAGGTTCATCGGAG
>CAYSLD010000097.1:0-8187 GCA_964431795.1 uncultured Bacteroides sp. | reverse complement strand
CTAAAGTTAGCCAATTCGCACTCCTTCCCCAAGGCCAAGTTGAGCGCAAACGTCGTGCTCGCGCTATGGTTGCTAAGATGGACGAACTCGGCTTCGGTAACTGCACCAACACCGGTGCTTGCGCTGCTGAATGTCCCAAAAACATCCCCCTCAGCAACATCGCTCGCCTCAACCGCGAATTCATCAAAGCTAAATGCGCTGAATAATCGCGCTTAGCTCATCGATAAAAAACGGACTGTGTCAGTTTAAATTGACACAGTCCGTTTTTTTTGTGCACGTTTACTTTGCATATTTACTTTTAATTACTATTTTTGTGTCAATATTATTTCTCCTTAAAAAACTATTCTTCGCGAAATGAATAAGTTGCAGCTTTACATCACAAAAACCGGCAATAACTTCAAAAGCCTTTTCAATCTCAACCCGAACGAAGACATTTCACGACACGTGCGCTCTCTGAGTTCTGCCATTGAAAAAATTGCCTACAATCCTGAAGAAAAAAACATCTTCTATGTGCTCTCGTCAATTGCAGACGGCATATTCTTCACCATATTGCGCACCATTCCCCCGCAACAAGGCACTCACCTCGCTGCGTGGATATTCATACCCAACGGCCTCTCTATTGATGGCGAAGCTCTCGAACAAGTGGTGCGCCTCACCACGCGCAAAGTCAGCAATGCCGAGGTCACTAATGCCGATGTAGTTTCGCTGCGCGAAGCCTTTGCGATGGAATATCCCATGGACAACAATGCTCCGGCTCTCATCCCCTCACAAGGATTAGACTACGCTTGGCGCACGTATGGCGGCGACAGCGGGTTCACCCTCGCTGATTTCACCGGCCGCGGCCGCTACCAACAAAGCTACATACCGTATGCCGGAGTGCTGCTCGTAGATGCCGACTTAGGCTATGACGTTGACGCCGACGATTTGACCGACACCCCCATTGGCGACGATGCTGTGATTTTGCCCCCCGAAAAAAGCGAAGAAGGATTTATAGCATACATTTACGGCAAACATCTTGACAGCCCCGTGCACGGCACTCTCGGCGCCCAACTCACCGTGACTTGGCGTCGCCCCGGATTTGAAGAAGTGAGCCGCACAGAGGTGGTAAATGCCCTTGAGTTTACACCATCACCGGTGTCAACCGAAAGCGCACACAAAACCATCACTCCCTCATCATTCTTCATCACCTCGCAAGTCAACAAAGCCGAGCTCTACAACTGCTCAATACGCGTGAACGGGCGCGACATCACCGGTGCCGGCTACTCATTCACCAGCGAAGAGCTTAAGCACGCAACAGTTTACATAAGCTGCGAAGGGCACTTCCCGTTCTCCGGTCAGCTTGACTTGGCCTCAACCACGCGCGCGCTGATACAACTGCAAGAGCGCCGCAAAACCTACTGCTTTGAGCTGCCCGTAATATCAAGCGACTTCGGCGCTCCTATCAAATTTGAAATACAATCAAAAGAGCCGCTCACAGTCAGCCCGCTCGAAGGCTATGCACTGCTCGACGACATACAAGAAGGCACCACACGTACAAACCACCTCGGATTTGTAGGCTCATCAACCCCGTTGTCTACAAAAATCATGTACATAGTGGTGGGCATTATCATCGGCCTGGCCGCAATGTTTGTATTTAATCAATGCTCTCAACCATCAACAACAAGCAAACTATCACGAGCCGCAAACCCCGACTCGGTGGTAACACAAACAAACCCCGTTGTTGAGGAACGTGCCGAGGCTACGGTCACCGATATCACTCCGGTGAAAGAAGAGCCCGCCAAAGAAAAAACCGCAGCCACAACCGTCGACAATAGCCTCACCATCAAAGATGCCGTGAAATATCTCGACGACAACACCGTGTGGGTGCGCGAAGACATGGAGCGCAACGCAGCTTTGGCCGGATTGTTTGACGACATGAACAACTTCCGCATTGAGCGCCTCATAAACACCTGGGGCCCGAAGCTCAAAGACTCTGAGCGCTTCGGCAAAGTTGTAAGCCATGCCGGCGAAGGCAGCCGCAAAGGCAAAGCCAAACTCGACGGCACTTACAACAAACCCGACGACACACGCATATCTGTGCAAGGCTACCTCAACCGCGTTGACCCCTAACTCCGCGCCGTCGTTATGCTATTTCACGAAAAATGACTAACTTTGCGGTGTAATCAAAAACCTAAAAATACTCTACAGAATATGTTTTCAGGAATAGTTGAAGAGGCTGCAACGGTGGTTAGCGCCGTGAAAGCTGATGGCAACCTGCAGCTCAGCGTGCGTTGCTCGTTCGCCAATGAACTTAAAATTGACCAATCTGTAGCACACAATGGCGTGTGCCTCACCGTTGTCAACCTCAAAGACGACACATACACCGTTACTGCAATTCAAGAAACTCTTGACCGCTCTAACCTCGGCGACCTCAAAGCCGGAGACTTGGTGAACCTTGAGCGCTCTATGATTATGAACGGCCGCCTCGACGGTCACATAGTGCAAGGCCACGTTGACACCACCGCCGTTTGCACAGAAGTGACTGAGCTTGATGGCTCGCACTACTACAAATTTGAGTACGAAGTGTCGCCTGAAATGATTGCTAAAGGTTATATGACTGTCGAAAAAGGCTCGGTGACTGTCAACGGCGTGAGCTTGACTGTGTGCAACTCAGAGCGCAACTCTTTTCGCGTGGCAATCATTCCCTATACTTTTGAGCACACCAATTTCTGCCGCATTAAAGTCGGCACACGCGTGAACCTCGAATTTGACATTATCGGCAAATACATTGCCCGCATGAACGAACTCCGTTAATCTAACGGAGTTTCACCCCCTATACGCGCTGATACAAGCGCAAGCCAAAGCGATTGATCACTGCATAGATTTCATCAAATATATCGCTTTGCACAGCCTCAAACGGCTCCCATTCCGTTTGTTTCACGAAGAAAAACAACTCTAAAGGTAAGCCCGCCGATGTGGGCTGCAATTGTCGCACCATCATTCGCTTGTCGGTGCGCACATTTTCGTTCGCCATGAGCATACGCTCCAAATAGTGGCGAAACAGCATCATATTCACTTTTTTGGCCGAGTCGGCAACCTCTTCGTCGGTGATAAACGCATCGGCATGCAAATCTGTTAGCTCTTCAGCACTAAGAAAACGCACCGAGTTAGCATCAATAAGCAGCGACCGCATCACACGGCGCGCGCCAAGCTCTCGCATATTGGCATAGTTTTGAAACGACTCGGAGAACAATACATACGGCGAAATTGTGGTGATTGACTCATCCCAGTTGCGCACCTTCACCGTGGTCAGCGATATATCTTCAACCTCACCATTGGCTCCGGCCTTGTCAACTATAATCCAATCGCCTTTTTTGAGCATATTGTTTGCCGATAGTTGCACTCCGGCAACAAGGCCCAATATAGTGTCTTTAAACACCAACATCAGCACTGCCGAGGTTGCTCCCAATGCAGTGACAATAGCGCCGGGAGAACGCCCGCAAACTATGCTTATGGCAATGATAACAGCGATGCACGTCAGTATTATTTGCACCATCTGCAGCAATCCCTTCGACGAATGTTCATCTATATGATTATCGTCAACCAACTTTGTGTAGAGACTCTTGGCCAATCGGTTTATAAGAAACCACACCGCCCAAACAATATACACGTTTGTGAGCTTGATTGTCCACACGTATAACTGCTGCGAGTGTGAGGCCACCTCCAACGGCAAATAATGGCTAACTATCAGCGCCGGCAACAACTGGCCCATGCCGCGAAGCACGCGCTTGTTGAGCAAAGCATCGTCCCAATTCGTAGCCGTATGCTTGGTGACAAACACCACTCCGGGCACCACAAAACGTGCCCACAGCGCGTAGACCAACCATGCCACTACGGCTATGAGCAACAATGAGCACACCACAGCCCATTGTGAGGCTGTAGCATTGCTCATGTATGCTGATAGAAATTCGAAGAAATATTTTCTCATTGCAAGGTAATGTTATTTTTTGCGCAGCACCATAGCAGTGCGTGCCGGCAAGTATAGCTTCAGCCATTCAACTCCGGCCGGAGCATATAGCTCATCGTGGCAAGTCAAGTGCTCCACGCTGTCATCTACGTTGCCGTATCCGCCAAACTCTTCACGGTCTGTGTCGAGCACTATCTCGTAGCTGCCTGCCGGAGCAAGTATGCCGTAACCGTCAAATGACTTTGAGGGGTTGAAGTTGAACACAAACACCAAACGTCCGCGCATGAATGCCAATATTTGGTCATCATCTTTCTCCCAAAGCTTGCGCACGGCTTGCGATTGGAAGTTATAGACGCTGCTCACAAGCTCAACCATTGCATTGTCAAAGTTATTGAGGAAGTGGTATTTGAGGTTGGGATTGTCAACCAAATTCCACTGACGGCGCGCATATTTATGGCTCCAACCGTTGCCTTCGCGCGGGAAGTCTATCCACTCGGGATGGCCAAATTCGTTGCCCATAAAGTTCAGATAGCCGCCATTGATTGTGGCCAAAGTGACAAGACGTATCATTTTGTGCAGCGCCATGCCGCGAGCAACGGTCATATCATCGTCGTTGACCATCATGTGCCAATACATTTCCTTATCGATAAGGCGGAAAATCACCGTTTTATCGCCAACAAGCGCTTGGTCGTGGCTCTCTACGTAGCTGATTGTCTTTTCGTCGGCACGGCGATTGGTAAGCTCCCAAAATATAGACGTCGGATGCCAATCCTCATCTTTCTTCTCTTTGAGTATCTTAATCCAATAGTCGGGGATACCCATTGCCATACGATAGTCAAAGCCGATGCCACCGTCTGAGATAGGCACTGCCAAGCCGGGCATGCCGCTCATCTCTTCGGCAATAGTGATGGCGTGACGATTTATAGAGTGTATAAGTTTATTTGCAAGGGTGAGGTAGGTGATAGCATTAGTGTCTTGTCCGCCGTTGAAATAGTCATCATAGCCGCCAAAGGCTTGTCCCAAACCGTGGTTGTAGTAGAGCATTGAGGTCACACCGTCAAAACGATAGCCGTCAAAGTGATACTCTTCAAGCCAATATTTGCAGTTTGAGAGCAAGAAATGCAGCACCTCGGTTTTGCCGTAGTCGAAACAGAGCGAGTCCCAAGCCGGATGCTCGCGACGATCGTCGCTGTAGAAGTATAAATCATTCGAGCCGTCAAGACAGCCAAGGCCTTCAACCACATTTTTCACAGCGTGGCTATGCACAATGTCCATAATCACAGCTATGCCCAGCGAGTGTGCCTTATCTATCAAGCTCTTCAACTCTTCAGGCGTGCCAAAGCGCGACGAGGCTGCGAAGAAACTCGACACGTGATATCCAAACGAGCCATAGTAGGGGTGCTCTTGTATAGCCATTATCTGTATGGCATTATAGCCGTCGGCTGCTATGCGCGGCAGCACGTTGTCGCGAAACTCGGTGTATGTGCCCACACCCTCACGGTCTTGCGCCATGCCGATGTGACATTCATATATGAGCAGCGGCTTCACGTCGGGCACAAAGCCCTCAACTTGCCATGCGTAGGCCTCGTCGGGGCTCCACACTTGTGCCGAAAAAATCTTTGTATTTTCATCTTGCACCACACGTGTTGCATAGGCGGGGATACGCTCACCGCTGCCTCCGGGCCACGTCACAGCCATTTTGTACAAATCGCCATGGTGCAATGCTTGTTTCGGTAAATTAGCCTCCCACACGCCGTTTTCTTTGCGCGTCAAGACATAGACCGGCAACTTTTGCCAGCCTGAGAAATCGCCAATTAGAGTTATACTGTCAGCATTTGGGGCATATTCGCGAAACACCCAACCGTCAGCGCTGCGATGCAAGCCAAAATAGTTGTGGGCATTTGCAAAACCATCCAAATTGTGGCAACCTTTCACGAGCTCTTTTTCACGTCTAAGTGCTTCTTTATGACGCCCTTCTATTGCCTCATTGAACGGCTCGAGCCAGGGGTCATTTTTCACGATATTGAGCAGTTTTTTACGTGGTTTAGCTTTAGTTATGTTCTTTTTTTTGACAGTTGTCATGATACATTTCTTTTAGTTGCTATTTGTTGCAAAATTACAAAAAAAATCATAATACGCAACAAAATGCCCAACTATTATATCCTCGTGACACCCCTTTTCGCAATACGCTGATTGCAGTGCAATTAATTAAATAATCATAAAAGGAAGCCGCCGAGTGTGCTAAGGTTAATATTTTTGCTACTTTTGCATAACAACTCCTCTCGATTAACCTTACATTAGAACACAGATATATGACACTCTCACATATAACTCGATATATACTTCTCACTCTCGCCTCTATTTGCGTTGCCTTGGGCATGAATGCGCAAAAAATAAAATCGCAGCACCCGGATATGCAAAGCATTAAAAAAGAGTCAACCGACCCTAACTCGCAATACTACTATCCGAAATTGCTGGCTATGTTCATGAGCAACGACACTGTGATGACTGCCGAAGATTATAAATACTTCTACTACGGCACTATGTTTCAAGAAGATTATAATCCGTATCGCACAAACCCGTATCAAAACGAACTTCGCGAGGCCGAACCGCTATACTACAAACAAGAAAGCCTCACTCGCGCCGAACGCACAACTATCGAAAATCTGGCGAAAAAAAGTTTGGAGAACAATCCAATTGACTTGCGTCAGCTCATGTACCGCGTGTATGTGTACGAGCAAAACAAGAAATTTAACCTCGCCAAAATCTGGAAACATAAATTCGACCACTTATTGCTTACCATCGCTGCCTCAGGCACCGGTGCCGACGTTGACGGCGCGTGGGTAGTGGTATATCCCAGCCACGAATTCGAATTTTTCAACCTATCGGGTGGCAGCGTGGAAAGCCAAGAATTTCAGCCCCCGTACTACGAAAAGCTGACCGTACGCAACAAAAAAGGCGACCAAACCACCGAGCACTACTTCGACCTGCACCACATGCTCGAGCAATACTACCTCAAACACCCCGACGAAAACCAAGACTAACCCGTCACCTCCATCCCGCACTGCGGAGCAGAACCACACCGCTGCGCCACATTGCGCTATTCTCTAGCTGCGGAGCATAACCACACCGCTGCGCCACATTGCGCTATTCTCTAGCTGCGGAGCAGAACCACACCGCTGCGCCACATTGCGCTATTCTCTAGCTGCGGAGCAGCTTGCATTTTAGAAACCCCGCATTGAGTCGGAGCGGCAGCGGAGACTCTATGTGGGGTAGGCAAGATACACACAAGACGCAACCTCGCATAGAGGTTGCACAACACCGTAATTTTACATTACGCAATAAATACTTATGTGTTTACTTTTACATTGTGGGGATTTTTTGTAATTTTGCCGTGAAATTTAGCAATTTACTCAATATTCTCAAAACATGAATAACCAAAACGTATCAATTCGAGTTGCCTCGTTGGCAGCTTCAGCCACCCTGGCTATGTCTCAAAAAAGCTCTGAGCTCAAAGCTCAAGGCGTAGACGTTATCAATCTCTCTGTTGGTGAACCCGATTTCAACACCCCCGACCATATCAAAGAAGCCGCAAAAGCAGCCGTAGACAATAACTTCTCTTTCTACACTCCCGTGCCCGGATATATGTCGCTGCGTCAAGCCATTTGCGACAAACTCAAAAACGAGAACGGTCTTGACTTCACCCCCGCCCAAGTGGTGGTGGGCAACGGTGCAAAACAAGCACTCTGCAACGCCATCCTCACTATCGTAAACCCCGGCGACGAGGTTGTTATTCCCACTCCGGCTTGGGTGAGCTACGTTGAAATGGTGAAACTCGCCGAAGGCGTAACAGTGACCGTGCCCGCAGGCATCGAAAACGACTTTAAAGTTACCCCCGAGCAACTTCGCGCTGCTATCACCGACAAAACTCGTTTGGTGCTCATCTGCTCGCCCTCAAACCCCACCGGCAGCGTTTACTCACGCGACGAACTGCAAGCCCTCGTTGACGTGTTGGCCGACTATCCCGAGGTTATCGTGATGGCCGACGAAATTTACGAGCACATCAACTTCACCGGCAGCTTCACCTCACTCGCTTCATTCCCCGCCATCGCTGACCGCACCGTGGTCATCAACGGAGTGTCGAAAGCTTACGCTATGACAGGTTGGCGTATCGGATACTGCGCAGCTCCGCTTTGGTTGGCTAAAGGCATCTCTAAATTGCAAAGCCAATACACCTCAGG
>CAYSLD010000096.1:0-8327 GCA_964431795.1 uncultured Bacteroides sp. | reverse complement strand
GGGGTTAGGCTTTGTGGGCGCGGAGTTTTTGGGTGTAGATGTCGATGTTGTGCATTTCGGCGGGTATGTCGATTGATTGAGGGCAGTGCATGGTGCAAGTGCCGCAACCGATGCAGTGTGCGGCTTGGCGTAGGCGAGGCACTTTGCGGTCGTAACCGACGAGGAAAGTGCGACGAGCTTCGGCATAACGTGGGTTACGGGTGTCGCGAGGCACGTTGTCGTCGTTTATGCATTTATTGTAGTGGGCAAATATAGTTGGGATGTCGATGCCGAATGGGCAAGGCATGCAATAAGAGCAGCCGGTGCATGGCACGTTATTATTGAGGATAATCTCCATAGCCACTTCTTGCAGGAATTCGTTTTCGGAAGGAGTAATTTCGTCGAGCGATGAATAAGTGTTTATATTTTCTTGGAGGTGTTCCATATAAGTCATGCCACTAAGCACGGTAAGTATTTGGGGCAAAGTACCGGCATAACGGAAGGCCCACGAAGCGACAGAGTCGTTTGGGCGACGTTTTTTCATTTTAGCAGCAACCGATGCGGGCACATTAGCCAGGCGACCGCCGAGCAGTGGTTCCATTATAACGATTGGGATGTTTCGTTTAGCTAGCTCATTATATAAGTATTCGGAGTTTGTGTTGCTTTCGTTGACATCTTTGGCGTGGTTCCAATCGACGTAGTTATGTTGTATTTGGACAAAGTCCCAGTGTGCCCTACCCTCGTCCATTTCATTGAGGAGATGGTTGAAGATTGCAATATCGCCATGGTAAGAGAAGCCGAGGTTGCGTATTTTGCCTGCTTTCTTTTGGTCTTGCAAGTATTGCAGTATTCCGTTGTCGATGAAACGAGCTTTGAAAGTTTGCATAGAGTCATATTCGTCAGAGCTACCACCGACGGAATGTAGCAGCAAATAGTCAACGTAGTCAGTTTGCAGTTCTTTGAGTGAATTTTCGAAAATAGCGATAGACTTTTCGCGGGGCCACGTATCGGGACTAAAGTTAGACATTTTTGTGGCGAGGAAGTAAGAATTGCGGGGATGGCGGCTGAGAGCTATGCCCATGGCATGCTCAGATCGGCCTTTGCAATATACCGGAGCCGTATCGAAATAGTTTACGCCGTTTTTTAGTGCATAGTCGGTGAGGTTGTTGACCTCGTCTTGGTCGATATAGTCAATAGTTTCGTCTTCGTCTTCGATAACGGGGAGTCGCATGCAGCCATAGCCAAGGAGCGAAACGCGGTCGCCGGTGTTGTGATTGGTGCGCATTGTCATCGGGCCTTTTTTGTGTTTTGCAGCGGGAGTATCGTTGTCGGCAGATTTTATGCACGAGGCGACGGTGGCGGCAGCAGCGCCAATGCCTATATATTTTAGAAAACTTCTACGTTTCATGACGGTCTTTATAATATATAATGTGTAAGAGAGTTTAGATTGTGCGGTGGCGAGCCAGTCCTTCTACATAAATAGCAGACGAGTCGGCCTCGATAGATTGCACGCTACCTACGGGGCAATGATATTCGCAAGCGCCGCAACCTATGCACATTTCCTCGTCAACGATTGGCATGAATGTTTCGTCATCGGGTGATTCGATTGATATGGCTCCTGCCGGGCAATGGCGGGCACAGTTTCCGCAGTCTATATCTTCGGCAGCCATAAGGCAAACCGAATAGTCAACAACGGCGGTACCTATTTTTGTTGAAGACTTTAGCGCTTCATCGAGAGGATGGAAAGCGCCGGCGGGACAAATATTTGAGCAGCGTGTGCACTCCGGAGTGCAATAGCCATCGGTGTAGTCGATGTAGGGGTGCATCAGCGATTCGATATCAGTAGATGTTTTGATGATGCCGTTTGGACAGGCTTGCACACAAAGTTGGCAGCCAACGCAATGTTGATTGAGGTGGAATTGGCCCAACGAACCCGGGGGCGTGATGCGCACCGAGCGTAGCGGTGTGGTTTTTGGTTTGAGAGCAGTGAGACCGCCATCAGTAAATTTATCGGCTGCCGAAGCGACAACAGCGCCGGAGGCGAGTCCAAGCATAGCCACAAAATTGCGGCGCGAAGTATCGACAGGTTCATTTCCGGGAGTAGAAACAGTTTGTTTGCGCCGGGTGTATGAAATGGCATGTTGCTTGCAAGCGCTGATACAATCCATACAAGCCACGCAGCGCGACAAGTCAATCTCGTGTTGTTTGGCATTGATGCAGTGAGCTTTACAATGGCGCTCGCAGCTACGGCAGCCGTTACATTTTGATAAGTTGATGACCGGATGCAAAATTGAATGTTTTGAAATAAATCCGAGCAGAGTGCCGACCGGGCATATTGTGTTGCAATAGTCGCGACCGGAGAGCCAAGCAAATGCTCCAACTACAACAATGGTTATAGCTGCAATCACGCTAACAATCAAAGATGTGTGGTGAGCGACGGGATAGAACAGATAGCTATCGTTGTTCGCGGCCCAATCAGCAAGGGCATTGTTTGCTGCATCATATATTGGCGAGAAGAGAGCTGTGACCATTCTTCCGTATGCGCTGTAAGGTTCAATTATTGAAGCGATCGTTGCTGTGATAATATAAAAAAGGCCAAGTGCGATGAGCACAATAAAGCAAGCGAGGATTATGTTACGCGTTTTTGAGCGCGGAGCATGGTAAGCAAATTTGCCGATTTTGCGCTTTTTTTTGCCTGAAATAGCGATATGCAAACGCGATATAATATCTTGAAATACGCCCATCGGACACAATACGGAGCAATAAATGCGGCCAAAGATGAAAGTCAGCAAAGCCAACACTATGATGGCGACGACATTGAGCGATAGCAGTGCCGGCACAACTTGAAATTTAGCCAACCAGCCACAGTAAGGAATGGCAGTACCGGTAAAATCAAGGAACAGCAAAGTTATAGCGAGGAAACATATAATCGCAAGAAATATACGAAAAGCCCGTAGCATAAAAAAATAGAGATTTAAAGTTAGTTAGAAATGATAGCACAAAATTAATGTTTAATGCTTAACTTTGCAAGTCAATAATAAAAACATTTTTTTTGCGTTATTAAAGCATACAAATAACACTATTGATTACGAATCAGACAATATCAATGTTGACTAAAGCAACACGCCATATACTTGCATTTGCAGCCTCAATAGCCATTGGGACAATGATTTGCCATGCGCAAAGCGAGACAAATGCATATAGTTTTTTAGATGTCACATCATCATCGCATATCTATGGTTTGGGTGGTGTAAACATCACGCTTGTTGATGACGACATTAACAATGCCGACCAAAATCCGGCACTAATGGGTCAAGAAATGAGCGGACAAGTATCATTTAACTATATGCGCTACATAGGCAGCACAAATTTTGCGGGGCTGAAATATTGCCATAGCGTAGGCGAGCACGGCACGTGGGGCACGTCGCTGAAATATTACGGCTACGGGTCAATGACCGAGACAGATGCCACGGGCAGCATACTGGGCACATTTTCGGCTCATGATGTTGCTTTTGGAGTGCAATATTCGCACGACATCAGCGAGAGATGGCGCGGCGGCATCAATTTGAAGCTGGTGTATAGCGGCTATGCCGACTACACAGCCTTTGCCATAGCCACCGACGTTGGCGTGAACTATTACGATCCGGAGAGTGACATGTCGCTATCAGCCGTGGTAGCCAATCTTGGTGGACAGGTGAAAAGATTTAACGACAGCTATGACCGTGTGCCGGTAGACGTTCGCTTGGGATGGTCAAAGACATTTGGGACATTTCCGGTGCGTTTTTCGGTCACAGCGTGGAATTTAACAAAATGGCATTTGCCGTACTACGAGACCGGCGACGGGTCGGAGAGCGGCGACTTTGAAGTGAAAGATAGCTTCACGAGCAATCTATTTCGCCACTTGGTGTTTGGCGCCGACATAGTGTCGAGTCCGAATTGGTATTTAGGTGTGGGCTATAACTATAAGACACGCACCGACATGAGCACATACTCACGCAGCATGCTGTCAGGTTTGTCGCTAGCTGCGGGTATGAAAGTCAGCCATTTCGGCTTTGGCATAGCCTTGGCTCAGCCGCACAGTGGAGCAACAACATTCATGCTTAATCTCACATACGATTTGAATAACCTTATACGATAAGAGAATATGGACAAAAAACCGATAATAATAGCCATCGACGGATATTCATCGTCAGGCAAGAGCACCATGGCAAAAAATCTTGCTAAAGTGCTTGGATACAGATATATCGACTCAGGAGCAATGTACCGAGCCGTTACGCTCTATGCGCTCAATAACGAGATGATAGACAGCGAGGGCAAGGTTGACGAGGCGCGTCTTGTAGCAGACTTGAGCAAAGTGAAGATAGACTTTGCCGTGCAAGCAGACGGCACACAGCACACCATGCTCAACGGTGTTGACGTGGAGAGCGAAATACGCGGAATGCGAGTGTCGGAGAGCGTGTCGCCCGTAGCAGCAATCCCGGCAGTGCGCCACGACCTTGTGGCCAAGCAGCAAGCCTTTGGCGAGAGCAAAGGAATAGTGATGGACGGACGAGATATCGGCACCACAGTATTTCCGAATGCCGAGTTAAAGATATTTGTGAATGCATCGGCCGAGACGCGAGCACAACGTCGTTTCAAAGAGCTTATGGACAAAGGCGTAGATGTGAACTACGAAGAGATTTTGGCAAACGTGGTGCATCGCGACACCATCGACACCACGCGAGCTGAGAGCCCGCTGCGACAAGCCGAAGATGCCATTTGTCTTGACAATTCAGACATGACACTCGACGAGCAAAACGCATGGCTTGAGGCGCAAGTGCGCCGCGTGTCAGCAAACTAAAAACCGACAACAATGGCTGAAATAGAAATTGACCCGCAATCAGGCTTTTGTTTTGGAGTTGTGACAGCTATCAACAAGGCAGAAGAAGAGTTGGCGAAAGGCGAACCGATGTATTGCCTTGGCGATATCGTGCACAACAATGCCGAGGTGGAGCGTCTGCGCAAAAAAGGGCTCACAACAATTGACCACGAACAAATGCGCCAATTACACGGTGTGAAAGTGTTGTTGCGTGCGCACGGCGAGCCACCGTCAACATACACCGATGCACGAGCAAACAACATACAAATGATTGATGCCACCTGCCCTGTGGTGTTGAAATTGCAGCAGCGCATCAAGGCCGCATACGATGCCTCGATTGCCGCCGGTAGTGACTTGCAAATTGTGATATACGGGCGCATTGGTCATGCCGAGGTGAACGGACTGGTTGGCCAAACCGATGGCACAGCACTTGTGATAGAAGGTCTTGACCAACTTGACAAGATAGACTTTAACCGCGACATTGCGCTATACAGCCAAACCACAAAATCGCTGGAAGGTTTTTCAGCCATCATCGCAGAAATAAAGCAACGAATAGCTCCGAACGTACATTTTGAGTATTACGACACCATTTGCCGCCAAGTAGCAAATCGCGTGGAGCATTTGCGCACCTTTGCCGGCAGTCACGACGTAGTGCTGTTTGTGGCCGGAGAGAAAAGCAGTAACGGCAAGATACTATTTGCGCACTGCAAAGAGGTGAATGCGCAAGCATACTTAGTGGCCAATCCAGACATGATTGAGGCCTCATGGCTGCAAGATGCGCACACAATAGGCATCTGCGGAGCCACCTCAACGCCACGATGGCTGATGGAAGAAGTTGCCAACCGAGCAAACAAATTGACATGAAGAAAATAGTATATATAGCCGCTGCATTAGTTCTGATCACAGCATGCAGCCACGACAAAGCCAAGGCACCAGTAAAGCCTGACGAGATAAACGAAGACATAGCCAATGCCGGGCGCGAAGCCGCATTGCGAGCGCTGCAATACGATTCGGCGAGCCAAGAGCGCGACAGTGCTCTGCTTGAAATACGCGCCACCGAGCAGCAATTAAAGGCAGAAGGCATGCCCAATAGTGCGAAATCATACGTGCAAGGGGCACAAAGCGTGATAGACAGCCTATTCAACAAGTAATCAGATAGTTACACAAAACGGCAGCCAATTTGTTTGGTCGCCGTTTTGTTTTTTTAGCATGTCGGAATAAGCATAATCGCCTATATATTAATTTTTTTTCGTAAATTCGCAATTTGAAAAAGAGGCTATTTGCTCAGCCTCGCAGAATGTTGAAAAAAACAACCAAATACAAGTAGGTTCCGATAGAAGCATGGACATAGAATTATTTTTGCAAATACTTAACATCGAATCAACATCCGGCAGCGAGGGATGCCTTGCTCAATTTGTTGCCGAGCGTTTTGCTACCGACAAATGCAAAGTGACGCTCTATGATGTGGACTGTGAATGTTCGCCCAACAACACGCACCCCATACGCAATGTGCTGCTCAGTTGGGGCGACCCGCAAATTGTTTTTTGCACACATCTCGACACCGTGCCGCCGTACATAGCCCCCACCCTATGCACCGATGCAGAGGGACGAGCAGTGATCAAAGGACGCGGTTCGTGCGATGCTAAAGGTCAAATATTTGCGATGTACAATGCCTGCTTGAAGCTGGAAGCCGCCGGCAAAACCGGCTTTGGGTTGTTGCTGTTAGCCGGTGAAGAGACCGGTTCGTTTGGAGCAAAAAGTTTCCGCACCGTCTATCCACAGACGAAATATGTGATAGTAGGCGAGCCCACCGACAACAAGATGGTCAGCGCCAGCAAAGGCACAAAGTCGTTTGACGTGAGCGTGAGCGGCAAGAAATTTCACTCAGGCTATCCGCAGTATGGCGACAGTGCCATAGAGCGTTTGGTGTCTATTATCAATAAGTTGCAAGCCACAGAGTTTCCGAAAGACGACGTGCTTGGCGACACAACATGGAACATAGGATTGCTGCACAGTGACAACCCACAAAATATAGTGAGTGACCACGCGCAGTGCCGCATATATTTCCGCACCACCTTTGCCAGCGATGAGTTTGTGGTAAAGATCATGCTCTCGCTCAACGATGACAAAGTTACGGTGACCAATCGAGGCGGCGACACACCGTCGCGCTACACCACCATCGACGGTTTTGAGACCACCACCGTTGCATTTGGCAGCGATGCGCCCCAATTGAGCAACTTCAGCCACAAACTGTTGTGTGGACCGGGCTCAATACTAGTGGCCCATACCGCCGACGAATACATACTTGTCAGCGACATAGAGAAAGCCGTTGAGCAATATGTGAAAATGTACGAACACTTATCCATCCAATAATATTTAATAAACCTATTATGATTGTAATGAAATTCGGCGGCACATCAGTCGCCAACTACGAAGCAATTTCGCGTACAATATCAATTGTACAAAGCAAACTCAGCGAACAACCCATCGTTGTAGTATCAGCATTATCAAAAATCACAGACCTGCTGTATAAAATTGCAGACACTGCAGCAGCAGGCGATAAACAACAAGTAGACGAGCTCATAGAGCAACTTCGTGAGCGCCACCTGGCAGTAGCCGGCGAATTATTGGATAAGGATAAGCGTATAAAGTCGGAAGCAACAGAAAGCGTAAACAAAATCGTCGATGATTTGGCAAGTTTTGCCACAGCCGTATGCTCACTCGGAGAGCTCACCGGCCGCAGCAAAGCGCGCATCATCTCGACCGGTGAATATCTTTCGTCAACAATCATATACTACACAATGAACGCTCTGGGCATAAAGACAGCATTTATCAATGCCCGCGAATTTATGATTACCACCGACGACCACCTCAAAGGTGAGCCTATCAACGAAGAGATAGTGAGCCGCGCACCCGGAGTGATCACCAAAGCCTACGAAGGCATGGACGCAGTCATCACACAAGGATTTGTATCGGCAACACAAGCCGGAGAGCCCGCAGTGCTTGGCCGCGGAGGTTCAGACTACTCAGCATCGTTGATTGGCATGGCCATGGATGCTGCAAAAATTGAGATTTGGACAGACGTTGACGGTGTGCGCACTTGCGACCCCCGCAAAGTGAGCAACACTCAAAGCATCGAAAAAATATCGTTTGAAGAAGCAGCCGAAATGGCACACTTCGGAGCAAAAGTATTGCATCCGCTGACCATGGAGCCGGCAATAGGCAAAAACATACCCATCTATGTGCTCAACTCAATGAATCCGGCCGGCAAAGGCACAGTGATTTTGCGCAACGAGTACATTGAATCGGGCGTAAAAGCATTGTCATTCAAGCAAAACATCCGATTGGTGAACATCTTCTCAACCCGCATGATCAACACTCCGGGCTTCTTGAACAAGACATTTGAGATTTTCGGACGTCACAACGTATCGGTTGACTTTATCAGCACCTCAGAGGCAAACATCTCGCTCACCATGGATGCAGCACAAGA
>CAYSLD010000095.1:2919-8474 GCA_964431795.1 uncultured Bacteroides sp. | reverse complement strand
CACTTGCCAACACAATGCTCTCGGTTGACTATACCGATGCATTTAAAAACTATATGACATCGTGGAGCGCCGAAGCGCATAGTGCCGGCGGTGAGTATATCTACTTCACACAAGACGAAACTCGCCCCGCCTATATGCGTCCCGGCACAGTTACGCTCAACGTAGAATTTACCAAGCCCAACGGCACATCAGCAAAATTGCAAGTTGCGCAATTTAACGGTGTGGCTCGTCACCACTATCACATGACCGTCGACATCGAAAATGGTGCCGGCGATGCTGTGCTCAAAGTTATTTACGACGATGCTCTCGACACAGAGACCGTAGAAATTGACCTTAGCGATGAGCTTCTCAATGCTCCCGCACCCGAAATCACCGGCGAAGGCATGGTCAACGGTAGCCTCATCAGCCACTTCGAAGGCGATGAAATCACACAATCACTCAAAGCAAACATTGTGGCTCGCGGCACAATCGCCGGTGCAACACTCACCACACAAAGCACAGACCTCCTTGCTGCCGGTTGGCCCGCAGAGATTGACCTTGTTGCTGCAACCTCAGAACAACAAGCCACACTCAAGAGCCTCGGTTTGAATGTTGTGGGCTTGTATAAAAATCCCGAAAAGATGGCTTTGATTGATTTCACCCAGGTGCTCAATCACACTTACAATGCCGTGTTCACACTTGAAGTGCGCGACGTTTACGGCAAAGTCAGTGACGCCTTCTCATTCAGCATAAAAGTTGAAGAGATGCAACTTGCCATTGTGAGCGCAAACAAATTGGGCTACTATGCCGACGAGCTCACATTCAAATTGCAATACAACGGCTCGAACAAACAAGCCATCAAAGTTAAATATATTAATGAGCTTGGTTTGTATCAAGATGCCACAATCACCAACATCGCCGACACAGACACTAGCGGTGTTTACGACGTGACATTCACCACCGGCACAAGCCTCAGCAGCGTGCAATTTTATGCAACAGTTGCCGGCAAGCAAACAGCAGCCTACACAGTGCAACGCGCCGACATTCCCGTTACCGTTGCAGCCGCAGATGTTGATGTTTACGCAACAAAAGCTACTGTTACCGGCACCATTAACGATACTGACGAGGTGTCAAGTCCCAAACTTGCATACCGTGTGAAAGGCGCATCAAGCTGGACCGAAGCTACTACCACCGAAAGCGGCACTGCTCTCTCGGCTAGCCTCACAGGTCTCTCTGACAACACAACTTACGAGTTGGCAGCTATCAACAGCGGTAAAGTTGTTTCTGCAATCAAAACCTTCACCACAGAAGAAGCCGCTCAACTCCCCAACTCCGACATGGAAGATTGGTATACCAATGCTTCAGGCTCTAATTACTCTGAAATGTATCTTGGCACATCAACAAACACTGTATGGGGCACAAACAACCCAATGACAACCAGCCAAGGCAGTGACTTTGCATATTGCCGCATTTCAGGTACAGTTAGCACAACCGATGCACACAACGGAACAGCCGCTCTTCTCCGCACAATTGGTTGGGGTAGCGGTAATACAGCATCTGGTTATGTATCTACCGGAGTTTGTAAGTACGTTGATGCCGGATTGCTACACCTCGGTGCCAGCCGTAGCGCGCGTCCTGAAGGCTATGGAGATGGAAATACAGCAGGAGCTATTACAACTACAGATCTGACTACAGGCATGACCTTTGCATCTCGTCCAATTTCATTGAATTTTTGGTATAAATATACTCCGAAAAACTCTAGCGACCACGGTGTTGCGGAAGTCTATTTATATGATGCTTCAGGCAATATTATTGCTACCGGCGCTGCTGACTTAGGAAAAGCAACTGCATACACCGAAACCACAATATCACTCACATATTCAAGCAACGCAAAAGCTGCTAAGATTTATGTGAAGTTCCTATCTACTTACAGTGAAAGTTTCCTTACTAAATCAAGTTCTAATTTAAGTGCACCTAGTTTCGGCAATCTTTCTGATGGTAAATATTTAGGTTCACAGCTCTATCTCGATGATCTTTCTCTCAATTATTAATCAACACTCATAGACAAAAGTAATGAAATCCAAGATATTATATCTGTTAGCCATAATCGCATTAGCAATTGGCACAACATCATGTCACGACGATATTACTCCGGGTCATGAAACTACAGTCAGCAAAGACGGTAGCCTCAATCTTGCATCTCTTGGCATTGAGATTAACAACGCGGAGAAAGTTATCGTTTCAAGCCGTGCCACTGTTGACCTCTCAGACTTTATAGTTGACATTGTTGACAGCGAAGGCGCTACCACCAAGACATGGAAATACTCACAAATGCCCGAGCTATTCTCACTCGCCGTTGGCGATTACACAGTGAAAGTGCGCAGCCACGACGTGCAGAAAGCTGCATGGGAAGAGCCCTACTTTGTTGGCGAACAATCATTCTCAATCAAGAACAACGAAATCACCAACATCGGCGTTGTCACTTGCAAACTTTCAAACATCAAAGTCACTATAGGATATTCTGACGAACTCCGTGCAGTGATGGGCGATGATTGCAAAGTGGTTGTAAAAGTTAACGACGAAGGCTCGCTTGAATATGCTGCCGACGAAACTCGCGCCGGATATTTTGCTGCTGTTGACGGTAGCACCACACTCGTTGCCGAATTTACCGGCACCGTGCAAGGCAACACCGAGCATCTCACCTTCACAGCCACAGATGTAGAAGGTGGTCAACACCGCAAAATCACCTTCAAGCTCAAAACTCAGAGCGTTACACCGCCCGAAGAAACCGGTTCAATCACTGTTGACGGCGGCATAAACATCTCAGTTGAGACCGAAGACGAAAACCTCAACGGTAGCGTAAAAATTGAAGAAGAGACTCTACCCGACAACGATCGTCCCGGCCAAGAAGAAGGTGGCAACACCGAGCCGGAGCCCGATCCCGACCAACCCGAAGAGACATCAGATATCACATTCACCTGCCCGACAGCAAGCTTTGACGAGCCCAATGCTATCACCGGCGAAGATGTAATTGTCAACATTGCCGCTGTTAACGGCATTGAGCACTTGATTGTAACTATCAGCTCAACAAGCGATTCATTCTTGCAATCACTCTCAGAGGTTGGTATGCCCACCACTTTTGACCTCGCTTATCCCGGTGACAAATCTGAGGTTTATGCAAGCCTTGGTTTGCCGGTTGGCGATGAAGTGCTTGGCGCAACAACTCTTGACTTTAATATCTCACAATTCGTGCCTCTGTTGAAAGCCTTCCCCGGCACACACAAATTCCAACTCAGTGTGACCGACGCTAAGAGCCAACAATTAGTAAAAACTTTAACATTCGTAGCTGAATAACAATTAAACTCGTTTACGTCATGAAAACAAAATTGATATATGGAGCTTGCGCACTTGCATTAGCAGTGACCTCGCTCACCTCATGCAACGACGAGCAACAATTGCTCACCGGCGAAGGTAAAGTGATGCTTTCTACAAAAGTTAGCTCAGATGTGAAAGTTGTGTCGCGTGCCGCTACTGAAAGCGAACTAAACGAAAAACTCATCGTTTGGATTTCAAATTCAAAAGGTGCAGTGCGCAAATACAACGGATATGATAATATTCCCGCCGATGGCATAGATTTGGTGTCGGGCCACTACATTGTAGAAGGATGGACCGGCGACAGCATCTCAGCCTCGTTTGACGACAAATATTATAAAGGACGCGAAGAGTTTGACATTGAAAATGGACAAACCTCGCAAGTTGAACTCACTTGCAAAATTGCCAACTCAGTTGTTTCAGTCAACTATAGCGACGATGTGCAAGCTTTGCTCAGCGACTACACGATGACCGTTGGCCACGCTCGTGGTGAACTTACCTTTGAGGGCAACACCACCCAAAAAGGTTACTACATGATGCCGAGCACCGACAAAAACTTGCAATGGAACTTGCAAGGCAAACTCGCTAACGGCACACTCTACACCCGCTCAGGCGTAATTGAAAACGCTAAACCCGCCACTGAATACATCATCAATGTGAAGATTAGCGCTAATGGTGGTGACGACGAGTTTGGCGGTGGCTATTTCGACATCGAAATTGAAGAAAACCCGATAGTTGTTGAAGATGATGTTTACATCACAATGGCTCCGAAAATTGAAGGTTATGACTTTGACATTGCCAACACAATTTACAGTGAAAAAGGCAAGGTAGGTCGCTATTCAATCTTCACAACCACAGCCGGAACAATCAGCAACTACAAGCTCAGCAACACACTGCTCACCGACATAGTTGGCGGCGACACCGTTGACCTCATCCGCATGAGCAGCGACGTGAAGAGCAAGCTCACCGCAGCAGGTATCAACTTCACCACAAGTTATGACGCAGCCAACGATGTGTCGTGGTTAAAACTTAACCTTGAAGAGACATTGCTCAATTCGCTCGACGAAGGCACATACGACTTTGTGAGCACCGTTACCGACTCAAACGGCAAGACATCGACCGGCACATTCAAGCTCATCGTTTCAGATGCAGTGATTATCACAAATCCCGTTGTTGAAAGCGATGTTTGGGCACGTCACGCAACTGTAACAGCAACAATCTTGCAAGCAGAAAAAGCAACAAGCCCGGGCATCAATTACCGCAAATACGGTTCATCAACATGGACAGCAGCAAGCGTGAGCGTTGACGGCAACACAGTGACCGCAAAACTCACTGATCTTGATCCGGAAACTCAATACGAATACGTGGCAGTTAGCGGAGAATTCACCTCTACACAAGTCTACAAGTTCACCACTGAGAACGTTAACCAATTGCCCAATGCAAGTTTCGAAAACGGCTTCACCAGCAGTAAGATCGAATTCTTCTATACTGAGGGTGGTGACATGTTCTGGGATTCGGGTAACACCGGTTCGTCAACAATGAGTGTGAATGTCACACAACGCTCTACCGACAAAACTCACGACGGCACTTACGGATTGAAACTTCAAAGCCAATTTGTTGGTGTAGGAATTCTCGGTAAATTTGCGGCCGGTAACGTGTTTGTAGGAAAATATCTTGAAACAGTAGGCACAAACGGTGTGCTTGGTTGGGGTCGCACATGGAGTTCACGACCCACCAAGCTCAAAGGTTGGGCGCACTACACTCCCGGCACTGTGCAATACACCAGCTCAGACCTCTCATCGGTAGCTAAAGGTGACATTGACACCGGTATCATTTACATCGCCATTCTCGACGATACAATGAACACATATGGCGACTATAGTTTCCCCGTGATTGTTAACACCAGCACAAAACAGTTCTTCTCGCAAAACGATGCTAACGTTATTGCTTACGGCGAACTCGTGTTCACAGGTGCAACAGACGGCAGCGATATGGTAGAATTTGAGATACCCCTCACTTACAAGCGCACAGATGTTAAAGCATCGAACATCATGATCACATGCTCAGCATCGCGCTACGGTGACTATTTTGTTGGCGGTGCATCAACGCTCTACCTTGACGATTTCCAACTCGTTTACGAGTAATCAATCATTCACATTTATATGCCGCGGGGGTGCGCAAGTGCGCATCCCCGCTTTTTTACT
>CAYSLD010000095.1:0-2819 GCA_964431795.1 uncultured Bacteroides sp. | reverse complement strand
AGCGACGAAACTATAAATAAATACAATATGCCACACATCGACATTAAATGCTATCCTAAGCATCTCACAACAGAGCAATTCAACCAATTCACAGCCGAACTGGTTGAGCTGGCCAAGAAACATTTACACGCAGCCGACAGCGACGTTTCAATCCGCTACACAGAAATACCTGCCGACCAATGGAAGGCACAAGTGTGGGACAAAGAAATAGCGCCACACCTCAACGCATTGGCAAAGCGTCCGGGATATGACATGAACTAAGGCACAGTGCGAGTATTGTGGTGAGGTTTGAAAATGCGGTGAAATTTTTGTAACTTTGCAGTTGCAAAACGTATCGTATTAAAATAACCACGATGAAAATACTTGTAACAGGATCAGCCGGCCAGTTAGGCACCGAATTGCATGACGTGCTCGAGAGCCGCTGCCCGGGAGTCACTGAATATGTAGACATCGAACAGCTAGATCTTTGCGACGGCGAAGCAGTCGAAAAGTTTGTGCTCAACGGTGGCTTCACTCATATAATAAATTGTGCAGCATACACAGCCGTAGACCGCGCTGAGGAAGAGACAGGGCTATGCACAGCAGTCAATGTTGACGCCGTGCGTCACCTTGCACACGCAGCTGCAGAGGTGGGCACAAAAATACTGCACGTGTCGACCGACTATGTTTTTGACGGCACCGGCAATCGCCCGTACGTAGAGAGCGACAAACCGGCACCATCATCGCACTATGGTGTGACAAAACGACGCAGCGAGACAGACCTCGTTGGTCTATTGCCCGAAGCTATCATTGTGCGCACCGGCTGGCTATACTCGCCACACGGACATAATTTTGTGAAGACCATACTCAAAAAAGCGAGTGAGGTTGACACACTCAATGTTGTGACCGACCAAATCGGCACCCCCACTTATGCCCGCGACTTGGCAGAGATGATAGCAACGATGGTGCTAGCCCCGCAATGGCTGTCAGGCACATATCACTTCTCAGACGAAGGCGTGGCATCGTGGTATGACTTTGCCGTAGCCATCTTGGAGATAGCCGGCATAACAAACGTGAAAGTGCGTCCGTTGCTCACAGCCGACTATCCCACAGCGGCCACACGTCCGCTCTACTCAGTGCTCGACAAGTCGAAAATCAAAGCAACATACAACATCACCTTGCCCCATTGGCGCGAGTCGCTGAAAGCGTGCTTGCAACGTATGCAATAATCCGCAAAATTAATAACTAACAAGACATAAATGGCTACAACAACCGAAGAGATAAAACGACGTCGCACGTTTGCGATTATTTCTCACCCTGACGCCGGTAAGACCACACTGACCGAAAAGCTACTTCTTTTTGGTGGCGCAATACACGTGGCAGGTGCCGTGAAATCAAACAAAATCAAAAAGACAGCTACCAGTGACTGGATGGAGATTGAAAAGCAACGCGGCATCTCGGTTGCTACTTCGGTGATGGGCTTTGAATATAACGGTTATAAAATCAACATTCTCGACACTCCCGGTCACCAGGATTTTGCTGAGGACACATATCGCACACTCACAGCAGTCGACTCGGTTATCATCGTTGTTGACGTGGCTAAAGGTGTGGAGATGCAAACGCGCAAACTCATGGAGGTTTGCCGCATGCGCAACACTCCGGTGATTATTTTTGTGAACAAGCTTGACCGCGAAGGTCGCGACCCGTTTGACATTCTCGACGAGCTTGAGCAAGAGCTGAAAATCAGCGTGCGTCCCTTGAGTTGGCCTATCAATATCGGTGCAAAATTTAAGGGTGTGTACAACATATATGAGCACTCGCTCGACCTTTTCACCCCCAACAAGCAGCGCGTGAGCGAGCGTGTTGAGATTGAAAATGTAAACGACCCTCGCATTGACGAGGCCGTGGGCGAAGACGATGCAGCGAAACTGCGCGAAGACCTTGATTTGATTGAGGGTGTGTACCCCGAATTTGACAAGGAAACATACCTTGAAGGCCGCGTGGCTCCGGTGTTCTTCGGCTCGGCGCTCAACACATTTGGTGTGAAAGAGTTGCTTGACTGCTTTGTGGAGATTGCTCCGTCACCGCGACCGGTGGTAACAGCAGAGCGCACCGTCAATCCCGAGGATGAAGGATTTAGCGGTTTTGTGTTTAAGATACACGCAAATATGGATCCTAACCACCGCAGTTGCATAGCGTTCCTCAAAATCTGCTCAGGCAAGTTTGAACGTAATGCAGTGTACAAGCACATGCGCACCGGCAAACAGCTGAAATTCTCGGCACCGACAGCATTCATGGCCCAGAAGAAGAATGTGGTTGACGAGGCATATCCTGGCGATATTGTTGGTTTGCCCGACACCGGCAACTTCAAAATCGGCGACACCGTGACCGACGGCGAAACGCTACACTTCAAGGGCATACCGTCGTTCTCGCCCGAGATGTTCAAATACATTGAGAACACTGACCCGATGAAGACAAAGCAGCTTGAAAAAGGCATACAACAGCTTATGGACGAAGGTGTGGCTCAGTTGTTTATCAACCAATTCAACGGCCGCAAAATCATTGGCACTGTGGGACAGTTGCAGTTTGAAGTGATACAATATCGTTTGCTGCACGAATATGGAGCACAATGCCGTTGGGAGCCTATCTCGCTCTACAAAGCATGCTGGATAGAGAGCGATGACGCTGCAGCGCTTGAGGCATTCAAAAAACGCAAACACCAGTTTATGGCTGTTGACCGCGAAGGTCGCGACGTCTTCTTGGCCGACTCAAACTATGTGCTACAGATGGCTCAATCTGACTTCCCAAAAATCAAATTCCACTTCACCAGCGAATTTTAA
>CAYSLD010000094.1:0-8538 GCA_964431795.1 uncultured Bacteroides sp. | reverse complement strand
AAAATCAGCGTCAACGCGCTCACAAGCTCGCTAAAATCAAAGCTGATGCAGAAGCACTCGCAGCACAAATTCAAGGTGTTGAAAACCTCGTTATCGCTGCTAAAACAAGCGAAACAGGCACTGTATTTGGTTCAGTTAACGCAGCTCAAATCGCTGAAGCTCTCGAGAAAAACGGCATCACCGTTGATCGCAAGCTCATCGTTGTAGCTCCCGTTAAAGAAGTTGGCAAATACACTGCTACTGTTAACCTCCACAAAGAAGTTAGCGCAGAGCTTTCATTCGAAGTGGTAGCTGAATAAATTAGAACACATTCCCAATTCTAATATACCCCTCCACAATGGCTGCGTTGCGACAACGCGGCCATTATTTTTATATTGACACATCTAATTTTTACATTCTCATGGTAAAACATATCGTATCGTTCAAACTTACCGGCACTGCTGAACAACGTCGTGCCGTAGCACAAAAATTTAAAGATGCCCTCCTTGCTCTCCCCGCACAAATTGATGTGCTCCAATCAATGGAAGTTGGCATCAACGAAAATCCGGCTGAAGACTGGGATGTTGTGCTGACAGCCGTGGTGCCCACAATGGCCGACGTTGCCACTTATTCAACTCACCCCGCTCATGTGGCTGCTGCCGCACTGCTGGCCGGTCACAAAGAACTTCGCGCTTGTGTTGACTACGAATTCTAAAAATAAAGTGACGCGCTAATTGTGCGTCACTTTATTTTGCTTTGTATTTGTCGTATAAATTTGTATCTTTGCAACAGATAGCAAAAGTTATCGCAAATAAACAGTAACACATTAATATTTCATCATGAGACCTCGCTTTTTTGCTTGCTTAAGCCTTATACTCGCCGTTTTGATGTTTGTGCCTCAACATGCATCAGCCTCTGATCACGAAAAAACATTTGGCGTGAAAACCGGTTATATCAGCCGCAACCAGTCGGCCGAAGCCGGATTATTCTTCCAATATTCGTTTACTGATCATTTTCGCTTGGCGCCGGAAGTAAACTTGGCTTTTCGCAATCAAAACAAAGATGCCTTTATTGTTGATGTGAACTGTCATGTTCCCTTGGCTCAATCAGGTTTGGCCGAGTTTTATCCACTTGCCGGTCTCAACTATTCTTCGTGGTCGCAACACCAAACCTTCTACGAACAGATTGAAAGCAAGGATGTTTCGAAACGCACCACACGCTTTGGCTTGAACCTTGGCGGTGGCATGGACCTGAAAATTAATTCGACACTAAAGCTGAAACTCGAAGCAATATATACTATGGTGGAAGCAAATTCCGCTTTCAGAGCTACAGTCGGCATAGGCTATAGCTTTTAATACAACTCCTTTCACAGTATGAGTAAAATAATAATACTTGGTATAGAATCGTCATGCGACGACACCAGCGCTGCTGTCATTGCCGATGGAGTGCTACTCAGCAACGTTATTGCCTCGCAAAGCGTACACGAAGAATACGGTGGCGTGGTGCCTGAATTGGCCTCGCGTGCACACCAACAAAATATTGTGCCGGTGGTCGATGCTGCTTTGCGTCGCGCAGGCATTGATAAACATGATCTTAGCGCAATTGCCTTCACTCGCGGCCCCGGTTTGTTGGGCTCGCTATTGGTGGGCACAAGCTTTGCAAAAGGCTTGTCGTTGGGTTTGCGCGTGCCTATCGTTGATGTAAATCACTTGCACGGACATGTGCTCTCACACTTCATTCGTCGCGACGCAGCCGACAAAGTCCCCGAATATCCATTCTTATGCCTGCTTATTTCTGGCGGTAATTCGCAACTTATACTTGTGCGTAATTACAATGATATGGAAGTGCTTGGCCAAACAATTGACGATGCTGCCGGCGAAGCTTTCGACAAATGCGCAAAAGTGATGGGCTTGCCTTACCCCGGTGGCCCGCACATTGACCGCCTTGCCGCCGAGGGCGATGCCACACGCTTTAAATTTGCCAAACCACATATTGCCGGCCTTGACTATAGTTTCAGCGGACTCAAAACATCGTTTCTCTATACTTTGCGCGATAATATCAAGCTAAATCCAAACTTTATAGAAGAGAATAAAGCTGATTTGGCAGCATCGCTGCAAGCTACAATTATTGATATCCTTATCAATAAACTTGCTAAGGCCGTTGAACAAACAGGTGTGAAAACCGTTGCTATCGGTGGTGGCGTGTCGGCTAACTCCGGTGTGCGCAATGCTGTGGCCGAATTCTGCAAAAAACGCGGCCTAACAGCATTTATTCCTGAACGCGCCTTCACTACCGACAATGCCGCAATGGTGGCGATTGCCGGATACTATAAATACCTCGATAAAAAATTCTGTGCCTACGACGAGGTGCCTTTTGCACGCGTCACTGTGTAGCACTACCCTAAAAGATGAAAGCAGCTATTGTTATTATCGGTGACGAGATTTTGCTTGGCAAAGTCAACGACACCAACTCGGGCTACATTGCTCGTGCCCTTGACCGCTATGGCTTTGAAATTGTGCGTATTTCTACTGTTGGCGACAATGGCGACGATATACGTCGTGTGGTCGATACATCGCTCTCTGTGGCTGATGTGGTTATCACCACCGGTGGCCTTGGCCCCACAAAAGACGATATCACCAAACAAGTGATGTGCCAAATTTTCGGCGGTAAACTTGTGCGCGACGATGCTGTTACGCGCAACATCGAAACCGTATTCGCAAAACGTCGTTTGCAAATGAATGCACTCACTCTCGACCAAGCCCTTGTGCCTACGTCGTGCCGTGTCATTCAAAACGCCCTGGGCACAGCCCCAATTATGTGGTTTGAACGTGATGGTAAAGTGCTTGTGTCAATGCCCGGTGTGCCGTTTGAGTGTGAGGGTATGACCGATGCTGCTGTGTTGCCCCAGTTGCAAAAGCATTTTAACCCCGATAAATTTATAGCTCACCGCACAGTTATCGTTACCGGCATCACCGAAAGTGCACTCGCCGAAAAACTTGACGCGTGGGAGCAAAAACTTTCACACGGTTTCCATCTGGCTTATCTGCCCGATTCGCCGATAATAAAACTTCGCCTTGATGGCTTTGGAGCTGACCAAGAGGCCGTAGATAAACTTGCCGACAAACATTTTGCCGAATTGCTTGAGCAACTTGGCGATTTAGTGGTTAGCGTTGGCGAGAAAACAATAGCTCAAATACTTATCGAGAAACTTGCCGCAAAAAAATACATGATGGGCAGCGCCGAAAGTTGCACCGGTGGCAACATCGCTCACTCAATCACCGCCGTTGCGGGCAGCTCTGCTGTATTCTCCGGCACAGTCGTGTCGTATAGCAACGAGGTGAAACATAATGTGCTCTCCGTGAGCAATGACACACTGGCTCAGTATGGCGCTGTAAGTGGCCAAACCGTAGAACAAATGCTTTCTGGCGCTTGCCACGTGTTGGGCACGGATTGCGCTGTAGCAACATCAGGCATCGCCGGCCCCGGTGGTGGCACTCCCGACAAACCCGTAGGCACTGTCTGGATTGGTGCAAAATCACCTGAAGGTGTACAAATCACCGAATATCACTTCCCCGGCAATCGCGACCGCGTGATAAATCGTGCAACAGCCACAGCAATGCTTATGCTGATAAAACTTCTCAACTGAAAATGATGCGCAAACTCTGTACATTAGCCCTAATGCTTATCGTCGGCCTAATGGCCAACGCCTTGCCAACCGACACCGTTGTGTCGATGGTGACCTTCTATCCCGGTGCTGATATTTACGAATTGGAAGGACATTCGGCCATTCGTGTAACAACACCGCGTGAGGATGTGGCTGTGAGCTATGGCATGTTTGACTTTAATGCTCCAAATTTTGTGTATCGTTTCGTGAAGGGCGAAACTGATTATTGGGTGGCAGCTGTGCCTTGGTCAGCATTTGAAAATGCGTACACTCGCCAAGGACGTCGCATCGTAGAGCAACAACTCAATCTTAACTCAGACCAAACAAACCGTCTGCTTCAATTGCTAACCGAAAATCTAAGCCCTGAAAATAGAGTGTATCGATACAACTATGTCAAAGACAACTGTGCCACTCGCCCGTTGCGCATTGTTGAACTTGCTCTCGGCGACAGCATTGTGCTCGGCCCACCGTCTGCCGATATTGACAAGCAACACTCGTTCCGCGACGTAATGACCTATTATCACCATAACTATCCGTGGTATCAATTTGGTATAGACCTTGCCCTCGGTAGCGGCATAGACTATAAACTCTCAAATAGAGAAAAAGCTTTTGCTCCGGTTGTGCTCGCTGACCAACTTGAGTCGGCCACTGCCGGTGGTAAAAAAGTTGTATCTCGCACAAATGTGATAAATGACGTAGCTGCCGATGCAGCAATCGAAGAGCAAACTCCGTTTCTGCTTACACCGATTTTTGTATTTTCACTTATACTTTTATTGGTGTTGCTGATATCGGTGCACGATGTCCGTGCAAAACGCATCACTCCCGCCGTCGATACAATTGTCTATGGCACAATAGGTTTGGTGAGCTTGTTGCTGACTTTTTTGATTTTTGTGTCTACGCACGAGGCCACATCGCCCAATTGGCTTTACCTCTGGATAAATCCGCTTTGCTTTATTGCCGCCATCGGTGTGTGGATAAAACGCGCTCAAAAGTTGGTAAAGTGCTACCAAATTGTTAACTTTGTAGCAATGTTAGCATTTGTTGTTGCTATTGTTGGCAATGCACAGCACGTTAACATCGCTATAATTCCTATTTTGCTAGCCGATTTCGTGCGTTCGGCATGCTTTTTGCTCGTATCACGTAAAAAGTAATAATCATCACAACACAAACACCACTGCATAAGTGTCAAAACTCAAAACATATCAAAACTCAGGCAAACTAATGGCAATGTTGGTTGCTTCGATGGTCACTATGGCCGTCAGCGCCAAGCAGCCCAAACTTGTTGTGGGTATTATTGTTGACGGTTTGCAGCAAGAATATATCGACCTCTTGCGCGAACAGTTTGGCACTGACGGCTTTAACCGCCTGTTGCGCGATGGTGTGGTGCTCGAAAATATTGACTACGGCACTAACCTTGATGCTGCCGCATCTACGGCTATGATTATGACCGGTGCCGCTCCGTCTGTAAATGGTATTGCTGCTGCAAAACAATACGATGCAACGGCAAAACGACATTCCCTAGTAATTGATGACCACAAAACAATTGGTAACTATACCGACGAAACTTATTCGGCCAAGGCTCTGCGTGTAACCACGCTCTCTGATGAAGCCCGAATTGCCGGCGCCGGTGTTACTTATGCTTACTCAATCGCTCCCGATGCCTCTCAAGCCATCCTCATGGCCGGTCACGCATCAAACAGCGCAATGTGGCTCAATGAAAAAACCGGAAATTGGGCCGGTACTACTTATTATAGCGAATTTCCCGCTATAATCACAAACACAAACCGACTAACACCATTGTCGGCTCGCCTCGACTCTATGCAGTGGGTGCCTTCGGCTAAATCAAAAAACACTGATTTCTTGCCCGACCACCTCACCCACTATCCCTTCCGATACACCTTCCCTCGCTCTGCAAACAGATATGTAGCTTTCAAGTCGTCACCGCTCATAAACAATGAGGTGACTAACTTAGCTGTGCAATATATCAAAAATCTGTCTTTGGGCACTCATGACGGCCCCGATATGCTCAACTTGGCGTACTCTTTACAGCCGTATGAATACACCAAAACTTCCGAAAACCGCTACGAACTCATTGACGGATACGTGAAACTTGATGCCTACCTCGGACATTTGCTCAATGCAATTGACGCCCAAGTAGGCCGCGACAATGCCTTGGTATTTCTCGCCGCAACACCTCCAAGCTCTCGCCGCCGCCGCGACGACGACAAATGGAATGTGCCAACCGGCGAATTTTCCACTCGCAAAGCCATGTCGCTGCTCAATCTTTATCTTATTGCCCTGCACGGCAATGGCGATTGGGTGACTGCTTTTGCCGATGAAGGTTTCTTCCTCAATACAACTCTGATAAAAGATCGCAACGAAGACATACGCACCATACGCCAAGAGGCTGCAGACTTCCTCAAACGTATGAGCGGCGTGGACCGCGCTTACACAATCGACGCTATCCTCGATGCTGCAACCAGCACCGATAATGCCGAGGCCATGCGCCGAAACACCGTTGTTTCGGTTGCCGGCGACGTGCGCGTGGAGCTCGCTCCCGGATGGGAACTCGTTGACGACTACAATACACCCGGACAAACCTCCGGAAAAGTCATTGTGAACGCTCTCACAACGGCTCCGGCATACATACTCGCTCCCGGTGTTAAACCTGAAATCATTAAATCAATAGTAGACGCTCGTGTTATCGCTCCGACTGTGGCCGGACAAATGCACATCCGCTCTCCTAACGGGGCTTCGTTGGCCCCATTGCGCTTCTAATACTTGTGCTTTTACGGGCCAAGCAGTTTTTTAGCTTAATTTGCTGCTTTGTAATAAAATTTAAGTATATTTGCATTTTATTTAACCCGATAACAAAAACAAACACAATATAAATTATGTCTTTCACAGGCTTCCTCAGCAAACTTTTTGGCGACAAGTCAAGCCGCGACCGCAAGGCTTTGCAACCTATTGTCGACAAAATCAACTCTCTCCGCCCTGAACTTGAATCGCTTTCTAACGACGAGCTACGTCACAAAATCGATGAAGTGCGCGCTCAATTGGCTTCAGCTATCGCTGACGACCAAAACGCTATCGATGACCTTCGCTCTCGAGTTGAATCGCTCCCCTTTGACGAGCGTCAACCCCTCTGGGACAAAATCGATGAGCACGAAAAGAAAATACTCGACATCATCGAAGACGTCCTCAACGAAAATCTACCTATAGTTTTCGCAACTTTGCGCGAAACTGCAGCTCGTTTCGCTCACAACGACGTTGTTGAAGTCACCGCAACCGATATGGACCGCGACCTCGCCGGTCAAGGACGTGACTTCGTGACCGTTGAAGGCGACAAAGCTTACTGGAAAAATACTTGGATGGCCGGCGGCAACCCCATCAAATGGGATATGGTGCACTACGACGTGCAACTTATGGGTGGCGTTGTGCTCACTCAAGGTAAAATCGCTGAAATGGCTACCGGTGAAGGTAAAACCCTCGTTGCTACTCTCCCCGTATTCCTTCGCTCACTCTCTCGCCGCGGTGTGCACGTTGTGACTGTCAACGATTACCTCGCTAAACGTGACTCTGAGTGGATGGGCCCCCTCTATATGTTCCACGGCTCAACCGTTGACTGTATCGACAAACACGAGCCTAACACCCCGGCTCGTCGCGCCGCTTACAACTGCGATATCACATTCGGTACGAACAACGAATTTGGTTTCGACTACCTCCGCGACAACATGGCCATGGAGCCCGAAGATATGGTGCAACGCAAACACTACTACGCTATTGTCGATGAGGTAGACTCTGTGCTTATCGACGATGCCCGTACTCCGTTGATCATCTCAGGTGCTGTGCCCAAAGGCGATGACCAATACTTCAATGACTACAAAGCAAACGTCGAAAAAGTTGTGCAAGCACAACGTCGTTTGGTGACTCAAATTCTTGCTGACGCTAAAACAAAACTCGCATCAGAAGATAAAGAGGTTAAAAAAGAAGGCGCTATACTTTTGTTCCGCGCATTCAAAGGCCTCCCCAAAAACACTGCTCTCATCAAATTCCTCAGCCAAGAGGGCATGAAAAACCTCTTGCTTGAAACTGAAGCTCACTACCTCCAAGATAACGCACGCGAAATGCCGTTCATCACCGACCCGTTGTATTTCGTTATCGACGAGAAAAACCGCAGCGTAGAGCTCACTGATAAAGGTATTGATGAATTGACCGGTAACATCAGCGACCCCCAATTCTTCGTTTTGCCCGATATTGCTTCTCAACTTTCTGAACTTGAACATATTGCCGACACTGCAGAGCGCGCCACTCAAAAAGACGAGCTCATGGCTAACTATGCAGTCAAAGCCGAGCGTGTGCACACTGTCACTCAGTTGCTCAAAGCTTACACAATGTTCGAAAAAGACGTTGAATACGTTATCGACGACGGAAAAATCAAAATCGTTGACGAACAAACAGGCCGTATCATGGAAGGCCGCCGTTACAGCGACGGTCTGCACCAAGCCATCGAAGCTAAAGAGGGCGTGAAAGTTGAAGCTGCTACTCAAACTTACGCAACCATTACACTGCAAAACTACTTCCGCATGTACCACAAACTTTCTGGTATGACCGGTACTGCAGAGACTGAAGCAGGTGAGTTCTGGGACATCTACAAACTTGATGTTGTTACAATCCCCACAAATCGCCCCGTTGCTCGTATCGACATGAACGACCGCGTTTATCGCACAAAACGCGAAAAATATGCTGCCGTTATCAACGAGGTTGAAAGCCTTGTGAAAATTGGCCGCCCGGTTTTGGTTGGTACAACTTCTGTAGAAATTTCCGAACTTCTCAGCCGTATGTTGCAAATGCGTGGCATCAAGCACCAAGTGCTCAATGCTAAGTTGCACCAA
>CAYSLD010000093.1:0-8785 GCA_964431795.1 uncultured Bacteroides sp. | reverse complement strand
GCAATCAATGTTTGCAAACGTGGTTTGTCTTTGTTGATTGACATATACACTTTCAGCCCGTTGGGCAAAGTGTATATCATAGCTTTGGTGGGGTCGTTGTTGTAGGTCTGATACTCATAACGATAGGCGTATGTTGCCAACGACGAGCATAGCACAATCGCAATAACCAAAAATCTAAAAAGTCGTTTCTTTATCATGATGTTTTGTTTTGGTAAAAAGCAATACGCAAAATTACAAATTTTTCATGCATTTTTATCGGGTGTGCCTAATCTTTTTGACAATTAATATGTTATAGCGATAGTTTTACCAATTTAGCCTAGTGATGGACTTGTTATTTATATTTATTGTAGTGTGTTTGTTGGCATTGGCAGTGTTCGACCTGAGTGTGGGCGTGAGCAACGATGCCGTTAACTTTCTGAATTCTGCGCTTGGCTCGCGTGCAGCCTCGTTTCGCACAATCCTTATAATTGCTGCTGTTGGTGTGTTTATCGGTGCTGTGATGAGCAATGGCATGATGGACATTGCCCGCCATGGCATTTTCAATCCCCAACATTTCTCGTTTTTTGAGGTGATGTGCATATTTTTGGCTGTGATGGTAGCTGATATCATATTGCTCGACGTGTTCAACACTTTGGGTATGCCCACGTCAACAACGGTGTCTATGGTGTTTGCTTTGTTAGGTGCCTCGTTTGCTGTGTCGATGCTCAAAATGCACAATCACGCTATGCAGCTCAGCGAACTCATAAACACCGAAAAAGCACTCTCGGTGATAATCGGTATATTCTTATCTGTGGCAATCGCTTTTTTCTTTGGCTCTCTTGTGCAGTTTGTGTCGCGCACTATTTTTACATTCAGTTTCCGCCGCAATCTCAAGTGGAAAATTGGCATTTTCGGTGGTCTTGCCACAACATCAATAATATACTTTTTGCTATTGAAGGGCATTAAAGATATGTCGTTTATGACGCCTGAGCTTAAATCGTATATTGCAGCAAATACTTCATCAATCATAGTTGTATGCTTTGTTGTATCGACAATTTTAATGCAAATTTTACATGCATGCAAAGTTAACGTTCTAAAAGTTATAGTGTTGCTTGGCACATTCTCTCTTGCCATGGCTTTTGCCGGAAATGACTTGGTCAACTTTATCGGTGTGCCTCTTTCCGGACTGTCTTCATGGCAAGATTATGCCGCGCATGGAGCAGGCAATCCAAATACATTTATGATGCAATCACTGCAAACATCGGCAAACACACCGTTTGTCTACTTGCTTGTGGCCGGTGTGATTATGGTTGTTGCGCTAGCAACGTCAAAGAAAGCACAAAACGTGTCGCGAACGGAGATAGGCCTAGGCAATCAAGGGTTTGGCGATGAGATGTTTGGCTCGTCGCGCATAGCTCGTCGATTAGTGCGGATGTCGCTCTCTGCATTAGCTGTAGTGCACCGCTACGTGCCACGACGCGTGCTGCAGTGGATTGACTCTCGCTTCGACACTTCGCGTGCAGATATTGCTGACGGCGCGGCTTTCGACTTGTTGCGTGCCTCGGTAAATCTTATGCTTGCCGGAATGCTCATAGCAATTGGCACATCACTGAAATTGCCATTATCAACCACATTTGTAACATTCATGGTGGCTATGGGCACATCTCTCGCCGACCGTGCATGGGGTAGGGAGAGCGCAGTCTTTCGCATCACCGGTGTTGTTTCGGTCATAGGCGGATGGTTTATCACTGCCGGTGCTGCATTTATTGGTGCCGGGTTAGTAGCTGTTGTCATGTACTACGGCGGTGCCGTGGTTATTATCGCTTGTGCGCTGATTGCTATATTCATACTTTTGCGCAGCAATTACAAGTTTCGCAAACGTCAAGCGGCAACAAACCACGATGACTTATTTAATGCCATAATCTCGTCAAAAAACACCTCAGATGCACGCACTTTGCTCGTGCAATACATGGCACAACATCAGCAAACATTTGTTGCCTATGCTGCCGACACATACGCTCAAATATGTAACGGATTTCTTAATGATGATGTGCGCCCTCTTGCGCGAGTTCAACGCTCAGTGGCCAAAACTAAAGATTGGCTGAAAAACGAGCGCCGCAAACAAACTCTCTGCCTACGTTACATTGACCATGATGTCGCCATCGAAAAAAGCACATGGTTTCACACTGCAAACAACGCATGTATGTCGATAAACTACAACTTGCGCCGCATAAATGAGGTGTGCAAAGAGCACGTAGACAATAACTTTCATCCACTCCCTCTTTATTTTGTCGACGACTTGCACGCGCTGCTCACCTCGCTCGAAAAGCTCTTTGACGATACTGCTGCAATTATTGCCGATGGCAACGCTGACGCTGCAGCCATTGCGCGCAGGAATTGCAATGCGGCAAAAGACAACATTGCTCTATACGTAAAGAAAGTGTACACCCGTCTGCGTTCCGACAACCCGGCACAACTGCGCGTGCTCTACGTATACCTCAACATACTCCAAGAAACAAACGACCTAATCTCTACGCTCCGCCGCCTCATCCGCGCCACAACCCTCCTCCGATAAAGTTGAAAATTTCATGAAATTAAGTTTGCAATTTTCGTTTATTATGTATAAGTTTGCGATGCGTTATACCTTAATATGATATGAGTAAAACTAACTGCCTATTTCACATTGTAATTTGCACTAAAAATCGTAAAGCGACTATTCCCGAAGATCATAAACGTGAATTATACGCTTATATATTTGGAATCATCAAGGCGAAAAATTGCAAATTGTTCCGTATGAATGGAGTTGCTAATCATGTGCACATGCTTATCGAACTACATCCAACGGTGGCACTTTCTACATTAGTGCGCGATATAAAACGGTCTTCAAGCATTTGGCTATCAAACAATCAAAATTTTCCTGATTTTGATGGATGGGCGCATGAGTATTTTGCATTCTCAAAATCTTTTGAAGATAAGCAAATGGTTTATAATTATATACTTAATCAAGAACAACATCACAACTTAGTATCATTCGATGATGAAGTTCAAACTTTTGCTATTGAAGAATGTTTTGAGTGGAAAAATAGCTATTTTGGCTGACTGTGTGCAACCTCTATGCGAGGTTGATGTGGTTTGTCTCTCTCTGCTATCCCCACATAGGGCTTCGCCCAATGCGGGGTTTCTAAAGTTTAAGCTGCTCCGCAGCTATCACTGACTGTGGCTAGGTGTGCTGGCTGTGGCTAGGTGCGCTGGCTGTGGCTAGGTGCGCTGGCTGTGTGCAACCTCTATGCGAGGTTGATGTGGTTTGTCTCTCTGCTATCCCCACATAGGGCTTCGCCCAATGCGGGGTTTCTAAAGTTTAAGCTGCTCCGCAGCTATCACTGGCTGTGGCTATCACTGGCTGTGGCTAGGAGGTGCTGGCTGCAGCGGGAGGTGCTGGCTGTGGCTAGGTGTGCTGGCTGCAGCTAGGTGTGCTGGCTGCTAGCACGGGTGAGGGTGTATGAGTTAGTTTGTGGGCTGTTTTTTTGAGATGGATGATAGATTGCTATTATATAGCTGCGGAGCAGCTTATATCTTAGAAACCCCGCATTGAGTCGGAGCTTCAGCGTAGACTCTATGTGGGGACAGCGATAAGATACCATCCGGCAACCTCGCATAGAGGTTGCACCTACACGGTGAGGGGATTAGTCGCGGCGGAAGATGTCGCGAGTGTAGACTTTGTCGTTGACATCATCAAGGCACGAGTCGTAGCGATTGGCTATGATAGCCTGTGAGCGGGCTTTAAAGTCTGCAAGATTGTTGACCACGCGGCTGCCAAAGAAGGTTGTGCCGTCAGTCAGCGATGGCTCGTAGATTATCACCTCAGCACCTTTTGCCTTGATACGCTTCATAACGCCCTGAATTGAAGATTGACGGAAGTTGTCGCTGTTCGATTTCATTGTTAGACGGTATACGCCAATCACACAGTGATGCTCCTCGTTGGGGTCATAGTCTCCGCGATTGTAGTAGTCGTAATATCCGGCTTTGTTGAGCACTTGGTTTGCGATGAAATCTTTGCGCGTGCGGTTGCTCTCAACGATTGCTCCGATGAGGTTTTCGGGCACGTCTGCATAGTTTGCCAAAAGTTGTTTTGTGTCTTTAGGCAAGCAGTAACCGCCGTAGCCGAACGACGGGTTGTTGTAGTGAGCTCCGATGCGAGGGTCGAGCGACACTCCGTTTATAATATCTTGAGTGCTGAGGCCTTTCATTTCTGCATAAGTGTCGAGCTCGTTGAAGTAGCTCACGCGCAGAGCTAGATATGTGTTCGCAAATAGTTTCACCGCTTCAGCTTCGGTGAGCCCCATGAATAGAGTGTCGATATTTTCTTTGATGGCTCCTTGTTGCAGCAATGCGGCAAATGTGTGCGCTGCTTCGTCCAGGCGAGCGTCACCGTCGGGACGGCCAACAATGATGCGCGACGGATAAAGATTATCGTACAAAGCCTTGCTCTCACGCAAAAACTCGGGTGAGAAAATAATGTTTTTGCTGCCAAACTTTTTGCGTACGCTTTCGGTATATCCAACGGGAATGGTGCTTTTTATAACCATTATGGCATTCGGATTTACCGACATCACAAGTTCTATAACCTCCTCCACATGGCTGGTGTCGAAATAATTTTTGATAGCATCGTAGTTTGTGGGTGCGGCAATAACAACAAAATCAGCATCGCTATATGCAGCAGCGCCATCAAGTGTTGCCTTGAGATTAAGCTCTTTTTCGGCTAAATATTTTTCTATATATTCGTCTTGTATCGGCGATTTGCGGTTGTTGATGAGGTCAACTTTTTCAGCAATCACATCAACAGCAACTACTTCGTTATGTTGGGCAAGAAGTGTGGCGATAGATAAGCCAACGTATCCTGTACCTGCTACGGCTATCTTCATATTGGATTTGGTTTATATTAAGTGCTGCAAATATACAAATTTAATTTCATATTGCGTGCTATTTTCCTTTTTTGCGGCGCAATCTGGCTATTTTTGCCGCATAAGCTGCGGCATTATCTTCATCTCCGATTTCTTCATATATTTTCTTTAGCCTTTCCAGCAATTTTATGTTTTTATCGTTGATGTGATAGCCGCGCAAATAGTGCTCAAGTGCCATATACGTGTCGCCTGTAGCTTGAGCCACATCGCCGATGGCGATAAGAGCCTCAACATCGTCGGGGCGTATTTTTACTGCATGCATTAGAGCGTCGAGAGCGTCGTCGGCGCGGCCACATTCTGCCAATAGCTGACCTTTGCCCAGCCAAGCATAGAAATGCTCGGGCACCAAATCAATAGCTTTGTCGTAGTTGGCTATCGCGGCGTCAGCCTCCCAACTTTCAGCACCGAAATCGTGTCCCATAGCCACAAAGTCATTGGCTATAGCCTCTAGTTTTTTCTCATTCTCGGCTGCTTTTGCTTTCAAATCGTCTACTTGCTTTTGCAATTTTGGTATCACGCTGAGTTTGCGCTGTATGTAGCGTTGCATCACTTTATTGTCGAGCTCATTGCGCAGATGCATAGCTTCAAAAAAGCTCTCAACGGCAAGCTCAACCTGGCCTTTCTCAATGGCGCGGGCAGCTGTGTGATAAAGCTCGTCGGCACGCGTTGCATTCACAGCATCGTTTATAAGCTTTTCGTTGTTGAATGTGCGGCTAAATCCCACCACAGTCGGATTTACGTAGATGTCGCGTGGATTTACCGTTGAGCGCATGGTGATGCCGGCAAGTGTGCGGCATCGGCTGAGCGCCACGTATGTCTGTCCGCCGGCGAATGCGCCGCGGCCAATATCAATAACCACATTGTTGAACGTTAATCCTTGACTTTTATGTATGGTTAGCGCCCAAGCCAATTTCAGCGGAAATTGAGTGAAACTTCCCAGCTCTATCTCGTCGATAGTTTTCTTTTTCTCGTTGTACACATATTTCACATTGCCCCATTTTTCAGGCAGCACTGTGTGTTTTATGCCATCCTCGGTTTGCACCACAACTTTTTCGTTATTGCAATGCTCAACCACGCCGATTGTGCCGTTCACCCAACGTTTGTCTATATCGTTTTTGATGAATACAACTTGAGCTCCGTCTTTGAGTGTTAGCTCCATGTCGGTAGGCAGCGATGATAGGGGAAAGTCGCCCTCAATCTTGCCCTTGTATGTGAATGCTTTTGTGCGCAAGGTGTTGAGGTGTGTTTCGTTGATATTGTCAACCATGTCGCGACGTGTAGCAATCACCATGGTCATCTCTTTTGTGTTGGTGGCTTGGTCTTCGTTATTAAGTTTCACGCGCGCATTGAGGTTGTCAATATCTTGCTGCAGCGGATTGCCTATGCGTATGCGGTCGAGCATGGAGATAAGTTCTTCATCGTTCTGTCTGTACACCTTTTGCAGCTCAATCGGCACCAAAGAAAATTCATTGAACACGTGTGCATTGAAAAAGAACGTGGCGTTGTAGTAGCGGCCCAATATGTCGCGAGCGTCGCCTGTGACCACCGGCTCAAGCTGAAACACATCGCCTACAAACAACATTTGTTTGCCTCCGAACGGCTGACGCATATTTCCCGAATATACGCGCAAAAGCTTATCAATGAAGTCAATGATGTCGGCACGCACCATTGATATTTCATCAATAATCACCAGTTCAAGCCGTTGCAATAGTTTTATGTGCGACGACGAGTATTTCATGCGCTTGCGCAGCACGTTTATCGCAAAGTCGGGGTCGTCGGGCAATAACGGCTTAAGCGGCAACTTGAAGAATGAGTGTATGGTCTGCCCGCCCACATTCACCGCGGCAATGCCTGTTGGCGCCAACACCACGTATTTCTTTTTGATGGTCTGCGTGATGTAGCGCAAAAATGTTGACTTGCCCGTGCCGGCTTTTCCGGTGAGAAATACCGAGTGGTTAGTGTAGGTCAGCAAGCGCAATGCATTCTGAAATTCATTATTGTCGAGGTCTATTTTGTTAGCCTCGGTTGTGAAGTTTTTGGGCTTAGCCATTGTTGTGCCGATGATAGGATAAAAGAGCACAAAAGCTTTTTGAGTATGCCTTTGTGCTCCAATCAAAAAAAATGAAAATAACTTCTATTAGGTTTTTAGAATTTGAAACCAAGTGAGACAACGGCAGAGTGATTATCTTCTGCTACGTCAAACGAGGGTGCTTCGCCACCGCTAAAGCTGGTGTAGGGGTGCAAAGTTGATTTGCGGTTGCCGTACACATAAGCACCGTCGATATACCAATTGTTCCAACGATAGCCAAGACCGACTGAAACGTTTTGGTATGTTTTGTTGAGTGAGTATGACGGGTCTGTGCTTGAGGTCATAACTTCAACCAAACCGTTCTTAACATCGTCTTTGATTGATGATGTCTCGATGTTGTAACCGGCGCGGAGGCTGAATTGCGGAGTCACGCGAAATTCCAAGCCTAGACGGACGATGTTGCCGGCACGTGTGTAGCTGTGTATGTTGTCGTTAACGCTTGTGTTGTCTTGATAGTAGTCGCTGTAGCCCCAACCGTCATTTACGGCATTTTTAACGTTCATGTTGTTGTAGGCTTTACGCTCATACTCTACGCTGACAATAGCATCGCTGCCAATCACACCTGCCACACCTACGTTGAAGCGCCATGGTGAGCGCAAACGCCAGTCGAACGATGCAAAGTCGGTATATTCGGTGCCTGTGGTCGGATTGTTTGTGGCTTCGGGTGCTGACGGGTCGTAGTAGCTATAGTTCACTGTGCCTTCGTAGTCCTCTGTGAGACTCCAATATTCGGGAGTGTGAACTGATGCACCAATGCGCAACTCGTTTGTGGGTTTAACGATAACACCGAGGCTAACTTTCCAACCTGTACCGGTGATGCGTTTGTTGTTGCCAAGTTCAAAACCGGCATCGCTGCCACTTGCCACGCCACCGCGATAGTCATTATATGCGTTGGCATTTTCCATGCTTTCGCTGTAGTTTGTGTAGCGCTTATAATTTAAGTCAGTCACGCCAACACCAATACCCCAAAATACGGTGTTTGAAATGTTGCCGCCGAGTGAGAAATTATATTCGTCCATGTAGCCTGACTCGTAGACATCAAGCAATGCATCGCCGTTTGTGCCGCTTTGATACAAACCGTTGTAGCTGTTGCTTGAGCCACTTTTCGGGTTGATGAGATATGAGTTGTAGGCCAAGGCGCTCAGCCAGTCTACATCGCCATTTTCATACGGATTGTATCCGGTGCCGAAATTGAGCTCACTTTCGGTAAATCCGTTTGAGAACGATGCTATGTAGTTTGACAATGATGTTGCTGTTGAGCCTGCATAGCCGGTTGTCATGCGGTCAAATTGAGCGCGACGGTTGAACGATGCGCCCCACGAAATTGATTGCAATGCGCCGCCGAGGTTTTGCACACCAACATAGCCGAAGTTGTTGCAAGCAAATTTTGTTTTGCTGTTTGAACCGCTCATGCCAACATTGTTGCTGCGATTTACGCTCAAGTCAACTGTTGCTCCGATTTCGTTGCGACGATACACACCGATACCGGCAGGGTTTTGAAGTATTGCTGTGAGGTCGCCGCCAAGTGCTGTAAATGCACCACCCATGCTCATGTAGCGTGCTGTGCCGCGAAAGTCTGATTGTGACACTTGCATTGCTTCAACCGCACTTTGTGCTATCATTGCCGGTGCTGTTGCCGCTGCAACGAGCGCCGTGAATAATATCTTTTTCATTATATAAGTTTGTTTTTTAAATCAAAGGATTAAAATTGTGACATAATAGTGAGTGGATGCAATTAATGACGTCCGCGACCACC
>CAYSLD010000092.1:0-8844 GCA_964431795.1 uncultured Bacteroides sp. | reverse complement strand
GGTATGTCAGAAGTAACAAACAATATGAACTCTTGCTACAATGTGCTGCACATGGGTTATTCAGGTGGCCGCGTGCTCAGCGCATGGAATTCGGCGCGCAATCATTTTCTGAATAGCAGCAACACAGCATATCCGGGTAAGGCCAGCAGCGCACGTCGCAATGCTACATTGCATGCCGAGACAGCATTTAAATGGTGCCCGGCGATACGCGATTTTGCCGCAGCTCAGGACACAATAATATCCGCGCTCGACGACAAGCTATTTGCTATAGGCAATAACGAGGTAGGTGTTGAAGAGACATTGGCACCGTTCTTTATGCTTCACTGCTATTTTGGCGAGCCACAAAGCGAGGACATGCGCACAGCCGATGACTACTATCCCGACTACACACAAGATTTATATGAGTCGCTGCGCAACACAGCCAAACACACCACTACAGAGATGACAAAGTATGAGCTATTGGCACGCGCGCAAAACGGAGACAAATCGGCATACGCTGAGTTTGCACAAAGATACCCATCATCAGTTTGGATAACGAACGGTTATATCACCGCGTCGAGCAATCAGAATCAAAACACATTGCCGTTCATACTCAACTACATGGTCAAGGCATCAGAAATTTGTCATTACAATCTCTATCCATTCTTTGAGAAATTTGGATATTTCCGCAATATGGCGATAGAGATAGGCGACTATGGCACATATTACTATGTGATGATGGCAGATATGTTTGATGAGATAAAACAAGACATGGCTGACATGGCAACCGAAAAAGGATGGAAGAGTATGGACGAAGATTTAGTGCTGAAGATAGCGAATGCCGCCCTACCCCAGTTTAAGACTCCGGACATACCTAATGACCGCCCGCTAACCGCAACAGACCTTAATTCAATAGCAAAATAAAGTAACTAAATTATGAGACACATATTTCGCAATATAGCCATATTGGCAACAATGGTGACAGGAAGTGCTACGGCACAGACCATTGAATATATCACAGACATCGATCAGTTGTCAGAACCTACGGTGGTGAACATATATGATCTAGACGGCTATGTAGTTGCTACCGATGAAGGTGTAAGTCTGGATTGGTTTGTTGATGACGACAGTAAAGAATGGGTGGTGTACGATTATCGAGACACCTACTACTTGTATAACCTTGGTACAAAAGCATTTCTGTCGGTCGACACGGAAAATAGTTTGGCCATCACAGACAATGAAACAGTGCCCGATGTGCGCTTGCTGTATATTGACCGATTGGACGGATGGGCATTTGACTGCGGCGGCAGTTTGCTTGGTTTGAGTTCGAGCAAATCATCGTTTGTATTTCTTGACGACGTGAAAGATAGCAACAATGTTATTTTCACAATCACACCGTCGTTGGTCGGCAGAGAGCTGACTGATGAAGAAAATGCGACAATTCTTGAGACGATAAAGGCAAAGTTTGAAGATGCGCTGCAACCGTATCGCGAATTTGTAGCTAATGCGAAAGCATTTAAGGCGAGCGATACAAATCTTGCGGGCTATGCCGGAAACTATGACACGTCAGATTTGGAGAATGCGCTTGAGAGCAAATCGCTGGCAGAGATTGATGTGGCATATCAAAAGGCATTGCTGACACGTTTGCCCAAAGCCGGGCACTATTACCACATTGTCAACTATGCAAGGCCTAATGCAAATTCGCTAAAAAATTATTTGCATTTGATGCGCGACAAGAATAATGCACTCAACAGCAGTGGCATCACGTCAATCTCAATAGAAGAGGCGGTGGACAATAGCAAAGAAGACTTGTGCTTGTTTTCTTTTGAGTATGGCAATGCCGGCCCATATCAAGTAAAAGTCAAAGTTGCTGCTACGGGCACATATTTTGGCACGGAGAGCAATGGTGTGTCAATTCCGGCCACATCCACTGTAGACAACGCGACAGTCTATGAATTGGAGCCAATGGGCGATTTTTCGCAACTATTCAGATTTAAATATCCGAATTCGTCACGTTGGCTCACCGTTTCGGGCATTTGTAATTTGGTGCCATATAGCAATGTTGAGACTGCTATGCAGTGGTATTTTGAGGAGGCAACCGAAATTTCGGGTATCAAGCTTGACAGTGAGGGCTATGCTCTCATTGATTTGCCATGCCCGGTGAAAATGCCGGCGGATGTTGAATTTTATGTTGCCGATGAGATTAAGACAGATGGCACTGTTGTTATGACACAACTCAATGGCACAGTGCTGCCGGCAAACACGCCGGTGCTCATTCATAGCGCTAATGCCACCGAGCCGCTTACGCTGGATATATGCACAGACAATGAGGTTGAATATAACGTCACACACAATTTATTGGCAGGCACAAACGTTATTTTAACCGATGTTACTACTTATGCAATGCAGATAAACGCTGACGGCACTTTGCAGTTGGGCGAAGATATGACCGGCACCATACTGCCGAACAGTGCGTATATTTTATCTGACGGCAATAATATTTACTCAGGCATTACAGATGTCACGACTGAAAGCACTGAGAATACCGACAATGATGTGTGGTATGATTTGAACGGCCGCCGAATAGTTCATCCTGACCACGGCATATACCTCAACGGCACACAACATAAGTTGGAACTTAGGAAGAGTAAGAAGTAAGAAGTAAGAAGTAAAAAGTAAAACTTTGACAAAATCTGAATAAATCTTATGGAAAATGGCCATGATATGAGCTTTGGAGAGCTCAAGGAGCTACTTGATTATGAAGCGAACAGGATAAATTCTACGGATTTTATCAGCGCAGACCCGGTGCAGTTTCCGCGAAAGTTTGAGAAACTGCAAGACATAGAGATAGCAGCGTTGCTGAGCGCGACGTTGGCGTGGGGCAATCGCACAATGATTTGTCGCGATTGCTCGCGTATGTTTGAACTTATGGATTGGCAGCCATATCGCTATGTCACTGATGAGGGATATGAAGAGTTGCCCGACATGAACATACACCGCACATTTTTTGCTAAAAATTTGCGGCACTATTTGCGCGGACTTCATGCCATATATGAGCGCTATGACTCGCTCGAAGCTTTTGCCGTGGCATGTAGAGCGCCGTCAGCCGAGTTGCCATCGTGGCATTTTGTGAATGCGCTCAACACAGAGCTGGCAAAGGCGAATGACGGTGTTGCCGACAGTAGGTGTTTGCCGCTCAACCTTGACAATACAGCGCTGAAGCGAGTGAACATGGCACTGCGATGGTTGGTGCGCAATGATGGCATTGTTGACATGGGTGTGTGGACAGCATTAAAGCCGTCGCAGCTTTATATACCCTTGGATGTGCACGTGGGCAATGTGTCGCGCGAATTAGGGTTGCTGCAAAGGCGAGCAAACGACAAAAGGTCAGTGTTGGAGTTGACCGAGACACTGCGCAAATTTAACGCCGCCGACCCGGTGCTCTACGACTATGCGCTTTTCGGTATTGGTGTATCGAGAAAAAGTGCTAACTTTGCAGAAGAACAATAAAACGACACGACTAACAATGTTACAATTCATAGCCGAGAAATCGAATCGCTACAGCATAGCCGAACAAATAGAGATGGCCATCAAAGGTGGATGTGCCTGGGTGCAATTGCATCTGCCCGACAGTGACGACACAGAAATTAAGGATATAGTCGCAGAGGCTGTGCCTATTTGTCGCGAGGCCGGGATAATACTCACAATAGAGGACCGTCAGGACTTAGCGCAAGAGCATGGTTTGCACGGTGTGCATATCACCAACCCGTGTGCCAATGCGCGCCAAATGCGACAAGATTTGGGTGCTGAAGCGATAATCGGCATAAATGTGACGTCAGCACAAGGAGTGCCAACACTTGAAAAATTAGACATAGACTATGTGACAATTTCGCCGGAGATGACTGTTGAGCAAGCGAAAGAGCTTGTGCACACTGTTCGCACAGTTGGCTGCGCCATACCCATTGTGCTCACCGGCGATTATAATTGTTTAGACATAAATGTGATACGCGAAGTTGGCGCAGACGGAGTGTCGACAGGAGCAAAGCTTATGCAAGCTGAAAATCCGTCAGAAGCAGTTAGCCAACTTATAACCGCGCTCAAGCAATAAACATGAATAAAACCGTCAGACTCATACTTCGCGCAGGCTTGCCGGTGCTGATTGGACTGGCGGTGACCGCTTGGCTGTTTCACGATGAATTTTCGCAGAGCAGTTTTACAAATTTTGCGATAGACGGCCGCATGATAGCAGGCTTTGCGTTGGCCTTAGTGTTTATGGTAGGGCGCGACTTTGGTCTAGCCTGGCGATTTCACACCATAGCATCGCCCACGCTCAATTGGCTCAGAGCATTTCGTGTTGACTTGATGTGTGCATTCACCTCAGCAATCACACCGTCGGCCATGGGCGGCAGTGCGTTTGCCATATTCTACTTGAACCGCGAGAAGGTGTCACTTGGCAGGGCAACGACGCTGACGCTGACAACATTATTTCTTGACGAAATGTTTTTTGTGGTGTTTTGTCCGATAATAATGCTGATATTGCCAACGAAAGATTTATTTGCCACAGCAAGCGGCGATGCACTCAATCAAGGCATTGAATTGGTGTTTTGGTTGGTCTATGCGGGTATCGTGATATGGACAGGTATTTTGTTTATGGGCATCATAGTGAAGCCCGGACCTGTTGCACGATTTCTGAAGCGTGTGTTTATGTACAAGCGGTTGCGCAGATGGCGACGCGATGCATTTACGACGGCAAACAACATGATACATGCGTCAAAAGACTTGCGCACGTGCACCGGTCGTTGGTGGATAAACGTGTTTGGCGCCACGGTTGTCTCGTGGTTTTCGCGTTATCTGATTGTTAATGCATTGTTTTGGGGATTTGCCCCTGAGGCTTCGCCGTTGCTGATATTTGGCCGCCAGTTTGTGGTTTGGGTGATATTGATGATATCGCCAACGCCCGGAGGCAGCGGTGTGAGCGAATGGCTGTTCACTGAATACTACGGTGATTTGCTGCCTGCGGCCGGCATGGCCGTTGTGCTTGCATTGGCATGGCGCGTGGTGAGCTACTATGTGTATTTGATCATTGGTAGTATGCTCGTGCCAACATACTTTGGGAAAAGAGTAAAGAGTAAGAAGTAAAGAGTACGACTAGATATGACTAAATTTATTGGAATAATTCCGGCACGATACGCGTCAACGCGATTTCCGGGAAAGCCGCTGGCAATGCTTGGCGGCAAAACGATGATAGAGCGAGTGTACACTCGCGTGTCGGCAGTGCTCGACGATGTTGTAGTTGCAACAGACGATGAGCGCATATTTGAGGCCGTCAAGGGTTTTGGCGGCAAAGCAGTGATGACGTCAACGGAGCATCGCAGTGGCACAGACCGCTGCCGTGAAGCATATAAGAATGTAGGCTCGGATGCAGACGTAGTGATAAATATACAGGGCGATGAGCCTTTTATTGACCCTGAGCAGATTGAAGCGTTGAAGGGATGTTTTGAGAACCCCGCGACAGACATTGCCACCCTAGCCCGCAAATTTAATCCGGAGGCCGGATTTGAGGCGCTATTCGACCCAAATGTGGTGAAAGTGACATTTACCAATAGCGGAAATGCCATGTATTTTTCACGTTCAATCATACCGTATGTGCGCAACTACAAATGGCAAGAATGGATAAACAACGTTGAGTTTCACACGCACGTTGGCATTTATGCCTATCGCGCAAATGTGTTGGCCGAAATCAGTCAGATTGCGCAATCGAAGTGCGAATTAGCCGAGTCGCTTGAGCAACTTCGCTGGCTGCAAAACGGTTATACCATCAAAGTTGCAGTGACCGACAAACCGACAATAGGCATAGACACACCTGCAGACCTTGAGGCTGCAGAAAAATATTTGGCAAAACTCAACGAAGATGCTTGACCGTAGTATAGCCCCCAAGACTCGCACGTTCGAGCATTTGACCATACCGCCACAAGTTGTTGAGGAAATGCCCGGGGGCGTGACTTTGCATATTGTTGACAATGGCTCGTTGCCGGTTAACCGTGTGTGCGTGATGTGGAACTATGGCACAGCGATGGGCGCAATGAATGGTAGTCGCACAATAGCAGAGTATGTGCCCGAGTTGATGCGTGAAGGGTCGAAGACCATCGACGGCGCCACGCTGGCCGAGACTATCGACTTTAATGGTGCGTGGTTGCGTTCGCGCAGCACTGACCACCATGCTTATATTGATCTTATCAGCCTCAACCACACAACAGCAAAATTGCTTGACTTGCTCACCGACATATTCAACAATGCCTCATTGCCCGAAAATGCTTTTGACGCGCTGCACACTAAGGCTTTGCGACGTCGCCAAATAGAGCTGAGCAAAGTGTCGACTCTCGCTGAAGAAGCGGTTGCCAAACTCATGTTTGGAGCGAAACACCCGTATTTGAATGCGGAGAGTGTAGAGCAAATAGCATCAGTGACATATCAAGATGTGGTGAAAGCTTATGAATTGGGCACTCAGCACAGCAAGATAGATGTGTATATAGGCGGACGTATCGACGAACAAACTTTGCAAACGATACGTAATTTCTGCCGCAATCTGCGTCCAAACCTCAGCAATGCCTGCGAGTATAAACTTGTAGACATGACACGCGAGGCCGCACAATGGCAACGCATAGAGGTGGAATCGTCATTGCAAAACGCATTGGCGGCCGGCATACCGGCAATCAAGCGAGACCATCCCGACTACGTTAATTTGCGTTTGGTGGTGATAGCTTTGGGCGGATATTTCGGCAGTCGTCTGATGAGCAATATACGCGAAGAAAAAGGTTTGACTTATGGCATATCATCGGCATTGATGGGTATGCGCGAAGGAGCGCACACACAGATAAATGCGCAGTATGCCACAGGCAACAGTCAGCAAGTGATTGACGAGGTGCGCAACGAACTGCGACAGCTGGCCACCGAGCCGATGGGCAGCGACGAACTCACACGTTTGAAGCGATTTGTCACCACAAACCTGGCAGCGACACTCGACTCGCCGTTTGCAATCATGGACTACTATCAAAATCAAGTGATTGTGGGCACGCCCAGCGACTATTTTGCCACACAATTTGCGTGCATAAACGCGCTGAATGCCGAGACAATAATGCGCATAGCCACACAATATCTCAATCCGGATGACATGCGCATAGTGACAGCCGGAGGCCTCGTTTGATTTTTTTAACTTAATAGCGGGTCACATTTAGGCATATAGGCGAAAAAAGAATTGAATATTATTATAGATAAAATTCCATAATAGTTGATTTTTTTGTAATTTTGCAAGTGAAATAGGTCAAGACATGGCCCAAAGGTAAAAAAAGATAAACGAACGAAAACACAAAGTAAGTACTAACTAATAATCAATAAGTTAATGAAAAAGAGCGCACTTCAAGTAGCTCGCGCTGCATATCAGCCCAAGCTTCCTATCGTATTGACCGGTGCTGTAAAAGCTGTAGCCGGTGAGCCCACACAATCAGTAGCAGACCAAGAGGAGATCAAAAAACTCTTCCCCACCACTTATGGTTTGCCCGAACTCCGTTTTGAGAAAAACGAAGCACCCGCAGCAGGCAAGCCCATCAACGTAGGTGTGATCCTTTCAGGAGGTCAAGCTCCCGGTGGACACAACGTAATTTCAGGTCTCTTTGACGGTGTTAAGAAAATACACCGCGACAGCCGCCTCTTTGGCTTCATCATGGGCCCCGGCGGTCTCGTAGACCACAAATACATGGAGCTCACAGCCGACATCATCGACGAATATCGCAACACCGGTGGTTTTGACATCATTGGTTCAGGCCGCACCAAGCTCGAAGAAGTAGAGCAATTTGACAAAGGTCTTGAAATTCTTAAAGAGCTCAACATCAAAGCACTCGTAATCATTGGTGGTGACGACTCAAACACCAACGCAGCAGTTCTTGCCGAATACTACAAAGCAAACAACGCAGGCGTACAAGTTATCGGTTGCCCCAAAACAATCGACGGTGACCTCAAAAACGGTCTCATCGAAACATCATTTGGTTTCGACACCGCAACAAAAGTATATAGCGAAGTTATCGGTAACATACAACGTGACTGTAACTCAGCTAAAAAATATTGGCACTTCATCAAGCTCATGGGCCGCTCAGCCAGCCACATCGCTCTTGAGTGCGCATTGCAATGTCAACCCAACGTTTGCATCATCAGCGAAGAGGTTGAAGCTAAAAACCTCACACTTCAAGATGTTGTGAACAACATTGCTAACACCGTAGCTGCTCGCGCTGCACAAGGCAACAACTTCGGTACAGTTCTCATCCCCGAAGGCCTCATCGAGTTTATCCCCGCAATGAAGAAACTCATCGCCGAGCTCAATGAATATCTCGCTGTTGCAGCAAACAACGAAGCATACGCTAAAGTTGAACGCGCTGCAAAACGTCAATACATCATTGACCACATCAGCAAAGAGAACGCAGAAACATTTGCCGCACTTCCCGAAGGTGTTGCTATCCAGCTCACCCTCGACCGCGACCCCCACGGCAACGTTCAAGTATCGCTCATCGAAACAGAAAAATTGCTCAGCGAAATGGTTGGCAAACGTCTTGCAGAGATGAAAGCTGCCGGTCAATACGTTGGCAAATTCTCAGCACTCCACCACTTCTTCGGCTACGAAGGACGTTGCGCAGCTCCTTCAAACTTCGATGCTGACTACTGCTACGCACTCGGCTTTAACGCTGCATGCCTCATCAACGCAGGTGTAACAGGTTACATGTCATCTGTACGCAACTTGGTTAAACCCGCCATCCAATGGATTGCCGGTGGTATTCCTATCACAATGATGATGAACATGGAACGTCGTCACGGTGC
>CAYSLD010000091.1:0-8880 GCA_964431795.1 uncultured Bacteroides sp. | reverse complement strand
CAAACTTGGGCATGAACTCATCGAGGGTGAGATATTCGCCGCTGATGGGCTCGAACTTGGGAGCGATTTGCTCACCGCTGCGCTCGTCGCGGCCACCGTTGATGGCATAGAGCATACATTTTGCAAGGTTAGCACGTGCGCCGAAAAATTGCATTTGCTTACCAATCTTCATGGGCGATACACAGCAAGCAATGCCGTAGTCGTCGCCGTAGTCGGTGCGCATGAGGTCGTCGTTCTCGTATTGGATGGCCGAGGTGTCGATTGATACTTTTGCGCAGAAGCGTTTCCAGTTTTCGGGAGCGTTGGCAAACCAGAGCACTGTCAAGTTGGGCTCGGGAGCCGGGCCGAGGTTGTAGAGTGTGTGGAGGAAACGGTATGATGTTTTTGTTACCAATGAGCGGCCGTCAATGCCTTGGCCACCGAGCGATTCGGTCACCCAAACAGGGTCGCCTGAGAAGAGGTCGTTATACTCCGGAGTGCGCAAGAAACGAACTATGCGCAACTTGATAATCATTTGGTCAACGAGCTCTTGTGCTTCTTGCTCGGTGAGGCGGCCTTCGCGCAAGTCTTTTTCGATGTAGATATCGAGGAATGTTGACACACGTCCGATTGACATTGCTGCGCCGTCTTGGTCTTTAACAGCAGCGAGGTAGGCGAGATATACAAATTGCACAGCTTCGCGAGCGTCTTTTGCGGGCACGGTCACGTCAAAGCCATAGCCGGCGCACATTTTTTCGAAGCTCTTGAGAGCGCGGATTTGCTCGGTGATCTCTTCGCGTTGTTGCACCACCTCGTCAGTGATTTCTTGTATGTCGAGGCGTTTGAAGAAACGTTTCTTCTCAGCGATAAGGTTTGCAGTGCCATAGAGAGCCACGCGACGATAGTCACCGATGATGCGGCCACGACCGTAAGCGTCGGGCAAGCCGGTGATGATGTGTGAGTGACGCGCTGCAAGAATTTCCTCAGTGTATGCTGAGAATACGCCTTCGTTGTGTGTCTTGCGATATTTAGTGAATATTTCTTTTGTTGCGGGGTCGAGTTGATAACCATAGGCTTTCAACGCATTTTCCACCATGCGTATGCCGCCTTTGGGGAATATGCCGCGTTTGAGAGGAGCATCGGTTTGCAGACCAACGATAACCTCGTTGTCTTTGTCGATGTAACCGGGACCATAGGTGTCAATGCTTTGAGGAAGTTTTGTTTCGGCATCAACAACACCTTTCTCGCGTTCTACCACAAAAAGCTCGGTGAGCTTATTCCAGATTTTGCGAGTTTTCTCTGTCGATGACACTAGAAATTGGTCATCGCCGTCATAGGGGGTGTAGTTGTTTTGAATGAAATCGCGTACGTTGATTTCGCGTTTCCAAATGTTACCCTTAAAATCTTGAGAAAGGTTTGATAGGTTCATACAATTTTGGGATTTGTGAGTAATATCATTATTATTGTTTAATTCCAATTTATATAGACTTGTCAAACAGACAAATAGTATCCGACTGCAAAGTTACAATTTTATTGCGGTAAAATTGCAACTTTGCATCAAAAAGTTACATTTTTGTTATGAAATTCGCTTTTTAATGCCCTAAAATGTGTCATTTGTTAATTTAACGATGTTAAAACCCACAAAAAAAGGCTGCGCACGTGGCGCAGCCTTCATGATGTTTATAAATTGGCAAAAGGGAGATTATTTAACCAATATTTTGGCAGAGATGCCGGTTGTGTTGTTGCGCACAATGTATATGCCGGGAGTGAGTGCCAATTGATATTCGTAGTTATCAGCAAGGCTGACAAATGTAGCGCATACTGCTCCGGTGGCCGATGCAACGCTGTAGCTGTTGCCGGCACCGCCAATCACACTGAGCACTCCGCCAACGTAACTGATAGCTTGTTGTGCGGCATTGATATCTGCAACTCCGGCGTTTAGGTTGGTTGTAAATTCGCCAACTTCTGAAGTGTATGTTGCGCCATTGCCGGCATAGCTCCACTGATAGTTGTAGGTGGTTGCAGCTTCGAGTTCGCTGATAGCGGCTGTGTACGAGCCATCTTCGCCGACTACGGCAGTAACTGTTGCTGATGTTTCGCTGAGTTCGCCTTTGGGTGCGTAAGCCACGCTCACCACAGCATCGGTGGCAAGGTGATTGTTATTGGCTTCAGCAAATGCTTCGGGCACGTCTTCGGCATAGCTGAATGATACAGCTGCGCTGAGTGTTGCTGCTATGTCCGACACAACGTTGTCGGCTGATTTGTTGAACGCAACGCTAACTTCGGGCTCAGTTAGACCAACACTACTCCAATATTTAGATTTTGCAACGTAGGCATCTGTTGTGCCGGTGGGCACTACAACTTTCACGTATGCTGACGATGAGCTCTTGAATGCATTTGTTGCTGTAGCAACCGGGGTGGGGTTGAGAATGTAAACAGTGAGGTTGCTGCAACCGTAGAACATATAGTTGCTGCTCATTGAGGTCATGCTTGCGGGAAGCACAATTGTGGTGAGCTCGGGGTTGTTTTGGAATGCGTATGTGCCAATTGTATTCAGCGTAGCGGGCAATTCAATTTCGCTCAATCCAACTGCTGAGAATGCGTAGTTGCCGATTGAGGTGAGAGCCGAGGGCAAGTTGATTGATTTGCTGTTCTCTTCGGCAGCTTTCATTGCTTTAGCTGCTTTGCTGACATTCAACGATTTGAGCGATTTGCAATTAGCGAAAGCGTAGTTGCCAAGCGAGGTGATAGCGTCGCTGATGGTCACTTCTTCAAGTGATGTGCAGTTGTTGAATGTGTTTGTGGGTAAAACGGTGATTGCATCGGGGATGATGGCTTTGGTGAGCGAGGTGCAGCCGTCAAACACATTTGTGCCCAAGCTTGTGATTTGTGCGGGTACGTCAATATTCAGTTTTGTGCAGTTCTTGAACAGTGAGTTGCCAAATTTTACCACTGTCTCGGGAATTTCTAAGCTTTCAAGCGATATGCAACCGCTGAAGCAGCTTGCCGGCAATTCTTTGATTGTTGAGGGCAACTTGACTGATTTGAGAGTGGTGCAGTCGGTAAAAGCATAGCTGCCAAGCGAGGTGATTTGGTCACCGAGTTCTATATTGCTCAATGCATAGCACCTGTCGAATGCATAGTTGGGGATTGCGGTTACACCGGCGGGAATGTTGATGCTCTTGAGAGCGCTGCAGTTGTAGAACACATCATCGCCTAGCGAGGTGAGTGACTCGGGTAATGTGATTGAAGTAATTTTTTCGTTGTAATAGAATGCGTATTTGCCAATAGTCTCAACTTTGGCCGGAATTTCAATGCTCTCAAGCGCTTTGCATTGGTAGAATGCGTATTCACCGATAGTTGTTAAAGTCTCGGGAATATCTACCGATGTCAATGCGCTGCACATTGAGAATGCTGATTTGGGAATTGAGGTCAATGTGCTTGGCAACTTGACTGATGTGATTTTTTGTGCGTTGTAGAATGCACTGTCGCCAAGCTCGGTAACTTTAAGTTTGATGTTTTGATATTCAACTTCGTCGGGAATAACAATATCGCCAACATATCCGGCAAGGTTTGCAGCTTTGATATTTGTTGATGTTGCTGCTCCGTCAGGTGTGCAATATGAGATTTTGACGGTGTTATTCTCGCCAAGGCTTGTGATTTTAAAGTTCACATTGTTATATATGAAGTCGTCGGCAACGGCAACATCCAAAAGAAACTCATCATAGTTGGTGAAGTTTTTCCACTCTGTGGCTGCTTGATATGTGGCGGTATATCCAACGGGCACGCTTACTTTTGCTGTGTTGTAGATTTCTTTTGCAAAGCAGCCTTCTGGCAAAGTGTAGGGCACTGTTGTGCTCGCTTTGATTGATGTGATGGCTGTGCTTTCGGCAAATGCGCCATCGCCCACGGTTTTGAGTGTAGTGGGGAATACTACCGACTCGAGAGCGGTGCAAGCCTCATAAGCTGATGCTCCGATTGTGGTGACACCTTCGTGCAAGTTTGCACTCTTGATGCCCGAGCCATAGAATGTGCCTTCGTCAATGCTTGTGATGTTGGCATTAAGTGCAACTTCGCTCAACGAGGCGCAACCCATAAATGCATAGCTGCCGATTGAGATCACATTCTCTGTATTGATTGAAGTGAGCGCTGCGCACGACTCGAATGTAAGGCTTCCGATAGTTTCGACTGATGCGGGTAGCGATACCGAGGTGATTTCGCTGCCTTCAAATGCGGCATCGTCAATAGCAATGACGTTATATTCGTAGTCGCCACATTTCACTGTAGCGGGGATGGTGATAGCACCTGTATATTCTGTCAACTCTTCGCCTTCCAGCTCCATCGGTGCCTCTACCGATACGGTTTTGCGCAGATAGTTTTTAACCTTGTAGTATAGTCCGCCGGCTTTAAATTCGGTTTTTATATCGTCGGGTCTAGGATTAGGTGCAGCCTCTATCTCAAACCAATCTTTTAGTGCGAATGAGGGCCTAAATGTCCAGCCGTCCCAGCTGCCATCAGTCAATTTACGGCCTGAAGCACCTACATTAGAATAGCCAAACGAATTGAGGTCTGTTGATGATGTCCAATAATAAGACCAATAGCCTTTACTAAACCAACCTGATTGCCAATAGTCATTTTCGTCTAGCGGCGAAAATCCGTCTGCCTTATTTTCGGCTCCTGAAATGTAAATCACACCGGTTTCGTCAGCTTCATAAACGTTTCCGCTGGCATCCGTTACACCAATTTTTCCGGCACAGTCAGCATCCCAACCGATGCCGTAAATTGTCATGCCGTATGAGGTATTATCAGCTACGATGTACAATTGTGGATTGGCTTGAGCTACGGCAGATAGCAAATCGTTGCCGTTGCAAGCCTCGTCCCAGCGATAGCCGAATGCCAAGGCTACATTGTCTTTGCCACAGTTCCATTGTATCACCAAACCTGATTTTTTACTGCCTTCGCCTGCCCAACTTTTTATCATGTCAAATGTGAAATTTGATTTGTCGACAGACATCGGCTGCGGATTGGCAAAGTCATCCGACTCAACGCTTGACTTTGCATACTGCTTGATAGATTGTGCATAGGGCACTCCTTGCACAGTCTCAGGCAAAACGACTTTTGCCTTAGCCCCGGCTGCAATAACTATGCAGCCCATTGATAATAGGAGTAGATTTTTAATCTTCATAAATATAATGTTATAAATCTTGGTTACGCAGATTTTGAGATGGGCACGTTGTGGCAAAAAAAATACTCCCACGGCCACAAATCAGCCACGGGAGTTATATCTTTTGCCATAGTCATGCCATGATTGTATGTGCGCACAGCGCACACCGATGCAGTCCAAGTTTTTAACATTGACATCAGCCCATATCCCGTAGGCTAAAACGTGCTATCTCAGACATGGCAGGTCTCCTGACTTTTCTCAGCGCGCAAAGCCTTCTCAAAGCATCGGTTCGCTTCAATGACATTTTTTGCGGCCACACGCTCTGTCGCACTGCGACCGAGCGGAGAATTACAGTAGCGGGGACTGTTCCGGATTTTCACCGGATTCCCTTTTGATACTCGTTGTTGGAGCGCCGACTCTTCAGCGCAGAGTAACCATATCGCCCGCAAAGTTACGCATTAAAACTATCATACGCCTCCACCCCTCACCTAATAAATGTTAAAACCACACAGCTGTTCACGTAGAGTGCATTTTGTTGCGTGGGGGCGGAATAATTTGTAACTTTGCACGATTTTTAGACGATTAAGATATGAAAGACAAAATTGTTTCATTTTGTTGGCAGCACTTTTTATTGGTCATTTCGCTGTTTATAATGACTCTTGGTGTGGCGTGCTGCGTGCGCTCAGCTTTGGGCTCGAGCGTGATCAGTGTTATCCCCTTTGTATTTCAAGACGCCGGAAAACTTGGCATGGCTCCGGCATTGACAATCGGTCAGTACACTTACTTGATGAATGCCGCGTTTGTTGTGCTACAAATCATAATCTTGCGCAAGAAATTTGAGCCGGTACAACTCTTCCAACTCGTCATAGGCTTTGCTTTTGGCATGATGCTCGATATGTGGATGTTGCTCACACCATGGCTGGTGCCCACATGCTTATGGCAAAAAGTTGTCATTCAGCTTGTTGGCTGCATATTTCTGGGCACAGGCATAGCATTTGAAGTGCGCTGCGGCAGCGTGACCATGCCCGGTGAAGGCATCTCTGTTGCTGTGTGCCAAGTCACAGGCAAAGAATTCCCAAAAGTAAAAATAGCTATCGACGTCACTTTGGTATGCCTTGGCGCAATTGCCTGCTTCATCTTTTTTGGCGCTTGGCAATGGCACATCATAGGCCTGGGCACGCTCGTTGCCATGTTTTTTGTTGGCATTGTGGTGCGCGTTGTCACCAAGACAACACCGTGGTTCGACCGACTGTTGGCTTATAAGCCCGGTTTTCGCCGTTACATTTACGGCCTCGCTCGGTATCTGTACCTCAAAAAATAACGGCAAATTTTACTTTTTACTTTATCCTCTTTTGCCTTCTTACTTTTTTTTGTAATTTTGTAGTAAAATCAATTCACATAAATTTTTAAATGACCAAAAATCATGGGACTTTTTGATAAACTTACTGCAAAAGCCCGTGCCAATCGCCAGCGCATAGTGCTGCCCGAAGGCACCGAACCTCGTACGCTTCTTGCCGCCGACCGTATCCTCGCCGACGGCTTAGCTGACATCATTCTTATCGGTGACCCTGCCGAAATCAAACGTATGGCTGTAGAACTCAGTCTGCAAAACATTGACAAAGCAACTATCGTAAATCCCGCTGACGAAAGTGTGATTGACCGCTACGCTCCGCTCTTCTTCGAACTTCGCAAAAGCAAAGGCATCACTCTCGAAGAAGCTCGCCTCACAACCGCAAACCCCCTATACCTCGGTTGCCTCATGGTGAAAAACGGCGACGCTGACGGCCAAGTTGCAGGCGCTCTCAACACCACTGCTAACGTGCTCCGCGCTGCTTTCCAAGTTATCAAAACTCGCAAAGGCATCAGCGTTGTCTCAGGCGCTTTTGTTATGCTCCTCCCCGAAGGCTCTCCCTACGGCACTGACGGCGTTTTGGTATTTGCCGATTGCGCTGTGTTGCCCGATCCAACCGCACAAGAGCTCGCCCAAATTGCTGTGGCAACTGCCGACACCGCTCGCGACATTGCCGGCGTTGAACCTCGTGTGGCTATGCTCTCATTCTCAACAAAAGGCTCTGCCAAACACGAACGTGTTGACAAAGTTATCGAAGCCGGTAAAATTGCTCACGAAATGGCTCCCGAGCTTATCCTCGACTGTGAACTTCAAGCCGACGCTGCCCTCGTGCCCAGCGTAGCTAACTCTAAAGCCCCCAATTCTCCCCTCAGCGGCCGCGCCAACGTGTTGGTATTCCCCAGCCTCGAAGTTGGTAACATCGCCTACAAACTCGTGCAACGTCTTGCCGGTGTTGAAGCTGTTGGCCCCGTTTTGCAAGGCCTCGCTGCTCCCGTCAACGACCTCTCTCGCGGTTGCTATCCCGAAGATATTTACAAAACAATCATCATCACCTGCAACCAAGCTATCGGTGCAAAAGCCAACGCTTGATTGCTACTTTAAGAACTTAAAAATCGCATGAAAATCCTCGTATTAAACAGCGGTAGTAGCTCTATCAAGTACAAACTTATTGATACTGACACCGAAGCTACACTCGCCGAAGGTGGCATTGAGCGCGTTGGCCTCGCCGACGGTTTCCTCAAATTCAAACGTCCCGACGGCTCTAAACAAATTCTTGAGCTTGGCAAAGTTGACCACAAAGGTGGCATCGAAGCTATCCTCAAAGTGCTCACCGACGACAAAGAAGGTTGCCTCAAAAGCTTCGACGAAATCGATGCTGTTGGTCACCGTCTTGTGCATGGCGGCGAAAAATTCAACAGCAGCGTGCTCATTAACGACGAAGTTAAGCAAATGGTGCGCGAATGTTACGACCTCGCTCCGCTCCACAACCCTGCAAACATGACCGGTGTTGAAGCTATCGACGCTCTTATGCCTAACGTGCCCCAAGTTGGCGTGTTCGACACTGCATTCCACCAAACTATGCCCGCTAAGAGCTTCTTGTATGCTCTGCCCTATAAATATTACAAGGAAGACGGCGTGCGTCGCTATGGCTTCCACGGCACCAGCCACCGCTACGTAAGTCAACGCGTGTGCGAAATGCTTGGCGTAGACATCAAAGACCAAAAAATCATCACTTGCCACGTTGGTAACGGCGGCTCAATCACTGCTATCGACGGCGGTAAGAGCGTTGATACTTCTATGGGCTTGACTCCCACCGAAGGCTTGATGATGGGCACTCGTTGCGGTGATGTTGACCCCGGTGCACTCACATACCTCATGCTCCGTCACAACCTTTCTGCTGACGACGTGCAACGCATCATCAACAAAGAGAGCGGCATGGCCGGCCTGAGCGGCATCTCTAGCGATATGCGCGAAATAGAAAATGCTGTTATTGACGGCAACGAGCACGCTGCTCTCTGCTTGCAAGTCTACGAGCAACGCATCACAAAATACATCGGTGCTTATGCCGCTGAAATGGGTGGCGTTGACATCATCGTGTTCACCGGCGGTGTTGGCGAAAACCAAACCGGCCTCCGCGCTGACGTTTGCGAACCCCTCAAATTTATGGGCATCGAAATCAACAAAGAGCTCAATGACAAAACTCGTGGCACTGAAACAGTGATCTCTACTCCCAACTCTCGCGTGAAAGTTGTGGTTGTGCCCACCGACGAAGAGCTTGTTATCGCTCGCGATACAAACGAAATCGTCTCTAAGCTCAAATAAACGACAATTCATTTTAATTTATTTGCATATTATTTAGCCTCGGCAAGCGTGATGCTTGTCGAGG
>CAYSLD010000090.1:0-9000 GCA_964431795.1 uncultured Bacteroides sp. | reverse complement strand
ATCAGTTTTGGTATCAACCGTTTAGCCGAAAAGCGCCGTGAAGGCGCTTTTTGTTATTGATTTTGGAGGTAACTGTATATTGTCTGAGTTGCTCCGAGATTATCTTTTATATATTTTGCGGCGGCATTGCCTGATTTTTTCAAATCGCCTTGCGGATTTTGCAGCCAAGAGTCGAGAATTTTTGCTAAATCGTCGTCAGCATGGTAACAAAAACCGCCTTTGCAAGCTATCAAATCGGCAGCTTCCTTGAATTTTTGGTGGCGCGGGCCGAAAATAACGGGTATGCCGTAGACGGCAGCTTCGTTAATATTATGAATTCCGGCGCCAAAACCGCCACCTATCAATGCAGAATCACCATATCTATATAGACTGGAGAGCAATCCGAAGCAGTCAATAATGAGGATTTGAGTGTCGGCGGGGATAGATTTGCTCTCGCTAACCTGCGACCAAAGCACAGTTTTGCCGGTGAAAGTTTTTTGCAAAGCTTCTAAACGAGATGAGTCGAACTCATGAGGGGCAATGATAGCTTTAGCTTGTGGGTGTGCAGTGAGCCAAGGTGCGTAACGTTGTTCATCGGGTTGCCACGAACTTCCCACGACGAGTGTGAATGGGCAACCACTCACCCACTCTGCGATTGCGGGGATGTCGAAAGTGTTGCTCATGATGTCAGTTACGCGGTCAAAGCGGGTGTCGCCGGCAACAGTGACATTTGTAACGCCGATTGAGGCGAGAAGTTGTAGTGATTGTTCGTCTTGCACAAAAATATGATTGTAGCAATGCAACATTTTGCGGAACATGCCGCCGGTCCATTTGAAGAAAATTTGGTTGCGGCGGAATATTGACGATATAATATAAGTAGGGATGTTGCGCTCGTGCAATTGCTGCAGATAGTTTCCCCAAAACTCGTATTTCACGAAAATCGCGCAATGTGGATTAGCGGCATCGAGAAATTTGGTGACGAGTGCGGGTTTGTCGAACGGGAGATAGGCCACGCAGTCAACATTTTTATAGTTTTTGCGCACTTCATAACCGGAGGGAGAGAAAAAAGTGAGCAAAATAGTTTTATGAGGCTGCTCGGCACGATAACGTTCGATGAGCGGGCGGGCTTGTTCAAATTCGCCAAGCGAAGCGGCATGAAACCAAAGGTCAAACCCGTTGGGAGCAGAATTTTCGCGGCACAAGGAGATATGCTCGAAGGAGCGTTTTTGTCCTTCGAGCATAGTATGTACTTTTTTAGAACGCGAGGCAGCGAGGCGAGCGCCAAAGCTGTACGCGCTAATTGCGAAATTATACAGTGGGTTCATTCTTTATGCGGTCAATACCGGCGAGAATACGATTGATTGTTTCGTCGCGGCCAATAAGTTCGGTAATATCAAACATGTGCGGGCCTTTACATTCGCCAACAACAGTTAGGCGGAAAGCGTTCATGACGTTACCCATGTGATAACCGTTTTCGGTGATCCAGTTGAGCACAACCGGTTCGGCGGCAGCAGATGCGAAGTCGGGGAGGTTGCGGAGCACGTCAACGAGTTGCGACATGAGTGCGGGCATTTCGTCAGACCAGCGTTTTTTCACTGCTTTAGCGTCGTAAGTTTCGGGAGCGACAAAGAAGAAACGAGCTTGGTCCCAGAGGTCGCTAACGAAGTTAATGCGGCTTTTGACCATTCCTACTGCTTTAGCGATATACTCGTCAGAGAAGTCAGTGGGATTTACGCCATGTTGCTCCAACACCGGTTTGAAGAGTTGAGCCAACTCAAGGTCGCTGATATTTTGTAGGTAAGTGTGGTTGAACCATTTACCTTTTTCGAAGGCGAATTTAGCGCCTGAGCGCGAGCAATGTTCGAATGAGAATTTGCTGATGAGCTCTTGCATTGTCATTACCTCAGTGTCGTCGCCGGGGTTCCAACCGAGCAGAGCTAGGAAGTTGACAACAGCTTCGGGGAGATATCCACTTTCGCGGTATCCGGTAGAGATAGCGCCGGTTTTGGGGTCGTGCCACTCGAGGGGGAACACGGGGAAACCGAGGCGGTCGCCGTCGCGTTTAGAAAGTTTGCCTTTGCCATCAGGTTTGAGCAATAGTGGCAAGTGGACGAATGCGGGCATAGTGTCGGCCCATCCGAAAGCTTCGTAAAGGAGCACGTGCAAGGGGGCCGAGGGCAACCACTCTTCACCGCGGATGACGTGAGATATTTGCATCAAATGGTCGTCAACGATGTTTGCGAGGTGATAAGTTGGGAGGTCGTCGGCAGATTTGTAGAGCACTTTATCGTCGAGGATGTCGCTGTTGATGGTGACTTTGCCACGTAGCAAATCGTGCACCTCAACTTGGCGACCGGGTTCAATTTTGAAGCGTACAACATATTGAGTGCCGGCGTCGATAAGTTCTTTCACTTGGTCAGCGGGAAGGCTGAGCGAGTTGCGCATCTGCAAGCGAGTAGATGCATCGTATTGGAAGTTAGACACTTCGGCACGTTTAGCTTCGAGCTCGGCAGGTGTGTCGAAGGCGATATATGCGCGACCGGCATCGAGCAAAAGCTTGACATGGTCGCGATAAATGTCGCGACGTTCGCTCTGCTTGTACGGGCCGAATGGGCCACCTTCGCGCACGCCCTCGTCAATTTCAATACCAAGCCAAGCGAGAGCTTCATTGATATAGTCTTCGGCACCGGGGACAAAACGTTGCGAGTCGGTATCTTCGATACGCAAAATCATTTTGCCGCCATGCTGACGGGCGAACAAGAAGTTATAAAGAGCAGTGCGCACACCGCCGATATGGAGGGGGCCGGTGGGCGAAGGTGCGAAACGCACACGTACATTGTTAGTCATATATCTCAAAAATAAAAGATTATACTATAATATTATTATGTGTTTCAGGCCGAAAAGCCTATTTGTGCACAAAATTAAACAAAAAAACTGAGATAACAATCCGGAAGTGTTGATAAGTTTTTTATAAGTTTAATGATATAATGGTTGGGGGCTACGCAAAAAGTTATTAACTTTGGCACATAAAAAAAACTACTGACCTAACCATAACCATGTACAGAAAAGGAAAAATATACTTTAAATACGGCACAATGGGCTCAGCCAAAACAGCTATGTTGCTGACAACAGCATATAACTTTGAAGAACGAAACATGAGCTACCTATGCATGAAGCCCATCATCGACACCCGTGAAGGACGCAGTGTGATACATTCGCGCATAGGCATAGAGCGCAATTGCGAATGGATATACGCTGACACAGACCTATATCATTTTGCGAAAGAGTTATTTCGTCGTGAAGGTAAAGTTATAGACTGGTTTTTGATTGACGAGGCGCAGTTTCTGACAGCAGTGCAAGTTGATCAATTGAGCCGCATAGTTGACGACTTTGGCTCGAACGTGATATGCTACGGTTTACGCACCGACTTTCAGAGCCACTTGTTTGAAGGCTCGCGAAGATTGTTTGAGATTGCCGACACAATAGATGAGATAAAGTCGACATGCAACTGCGGGCGCAAAACAATAATAAATGCGCGCATAGATGCAAACGGCAATTTTGTGAACGAAGGTGCACAAGTTGAGATTGGCGGTAACGACCGCTATGTTGCAGTGTGCCGTAAGTGTTGGCGCAACAAGCGAATAGAGCAAAGCAATCGCAATGCATTGCCGCTTGAATTTTTGGAAGATTAGGACAAATTTTTCATAAAAAAGGGAAAAGTTTAGGCGAAACATTAGTATTGCCTAAACTTTTTTATTTATTTTGCGTCAATATAAGGAAACCAAAAACGCAAAAAAGATGAACATACGCAAAATAGCACTTGCCGCAATATGCTCAGTAGCATTAGCATTTTCGAGCATTTCAGCAAAAGCATATACATTTTCAGACGAAACACTCAGCTATAAAGTAATGTACAAATGGGGCTTGGTGAACAAGCAAGCCGGCACAGCGCGCCTCACGCTCAAAAGCAGCGGAGCAAACTACAATGCCAAGCTGACGGCAAGGTCTGATGCATGGGCCGACAAGTTTTACAAAGTGCGCGACACGCTCAACGGTGTGGTGAAAAAAGAAGGATTTAAGCCACTACGCTATGAGAAGATTGCGCACGAAGGCGGCGAATACAAGCGCGACATTGTGCAATACAAATACACTAATGCAAAAGTTATAGGCGAATGTACGCGCAAAAAATGGGACGAAGACAACAACTTAAAAGTTAACGAAGAGCGCACACTCGAAAGCTATGGCACCACAGTTGATATGCTCACCTCGTTCTACTATATGCGCACCCTACCCTTTGAAAGTTGGAAAAGCGGGCATGTTGTCACGCTCAACATATACAGCGGAAAGCGCAAAGAGTTGCTGACCATAAAATATATGGGCATAGAGACCATAAAATATGACAGCAAATCGTATAAGTGTTATCGCATATCGTTCACGTTCACCAGCGATGGCAAAACCAAGACCAGCGATGACATGGACGCATGGATAACCACCGACACGCGACGCATACCGGTGAAACTTGAAGGGCAGTTGAAGGTGGGCAAAGTGCGTTGCTTCTACACCGGCAGCTAAGTGAGGTTTATCGCGGAGCGATGAGCACAACCGGGCGGTGCGTATCGGCAGAGCGCAGAGTCAGCGTGTCGCCGGCGGCTAAAGCCTGACTTGGCTCGGTAATCAGCCAAGCATCAGCGGGCACATCGTTGAGCGTGGGCACGCGGCGCACGCGATCGCCAAGATAGAAGTTAATGCTATAATAGCGCAACAACGTATCATAGTCAATCACCGATACAATTTTAGCATCGGCGGGCACTTTTTGTGCAATTTCGGCAGCAGCCTCGCGATCAGAGCGAGCATTGAGCACCATGGGCATGTATGCAGCATTGTACGTAACCAAAATCACGTATGTCAACCACAACACATTGCGCAGAGTCATGCCGCGCGACGATCGGCTGCACAGGCACCACACGCCCACAACAGCCGGCACAAAAGCCAAAATCCACAAAAACCAGTTGACTTTAGCGATATGCAGGCCTTTTATGGGCACACACGCGGCGACAGACAATGCGATTGGCGCTATTATTGCCAATATAGAGAGGGATATGGTGAAGTAGCGCATCAATCGTGATGTGCTAATCTGTCGGAAAATCCAAGTCACGCCGTAAGCCAAAAACGGATAGCAAGGCAACAAATACACACTGCGCTTGCTCTCGGGTATGCAATAAAACACAAAGACAGTGAGGCCCACCACCCAACACATCAAAGGCAGACCTTTGTCGATATGCAAAGATTTAATGGTATGACGGATGCGGCGATAGAACAAGGCAATCACAACGGGGATGGTCCAAGGCATCATGCCCGAAAGCACACACATTATATTATAGTACCACGGATTAACATGGCTGTCATAACTCATAGTGCCGGTCAAGCGGCCTATATTTTCTTCGATAGCGAGATTGAGGAACGAGTCGCCACCTTGTCGCCAAGCGGCATAATACCACAAAGCCGGGAGTATGAACGAGGCAAGGCATAGCGCGGTGAGTTTGCACAAAGTGCGCCAAAAATTGTCGCCACGCAGCAAAAAGTATATACCCATAGCCAAACACGGGAGCAATGAGCCGATGGGCCCCTTTGTCAACGTAGCTCCCGATAGCAGAAGTGCAGCCCAAAGCACACGCAGGCGGTTGCCATGCATGGTGAAAATGGCATAAATTGCGCCCAACATAAACGCGGTGAGCACCATGTCAACACGACAGGCCATGGCCGCGCGAAAAAATTCGAAGCTTGTTGCGGTGATAAAAGTCATCATCCATGCTCCGTCTGTGCCCAGGCGGTGACGCACAAGTCTCCAACCGGCCAAGAGTATGGCAACAGCAGCAAGTGCCGAGGGCAAGCGCGAGGTGAACTCAGTCACCGCACCACCAAAAATGGCAGAAAATATAGCAATGAGCCAAGCCAACATTGGAGGCTTGTAAGGGATATCCGCGCCGTAGCTCACCGGCAAAATCCAATCACCGCTTTGCAGCATAGACAAAGCGACAATAGCCTCGCGCGGCTCGCCCTTAGTATAGAAATATGTGTTACCCAGCCACGGCACAAAAAGGAATATGGCCGCAACAGCAACAAGTAATAATGATCGTGAATGTTTCATAATTACAAAATTACGATATTTTTTATAAGAAAAATTGGGTGACACAAAAAAAAAGAGTATATTTGCACCACAAAACTCAAACTTAACACTTACAACTACAACTAAAAAATTAAACTACTATGGCTTACGTAATCTCTGACTCTTGCGTAGCTTGCGGCACTTGCGCATCATCATGCCCCGTTGAAGCTATCTCTGAAGGTGACATCTACAAAATCGATCCCGATACTTGCATCGAATGCGGTACTTGCGCAGAAGTTTGCCCCAGCGGCGCTATCGCTCCCGGCGAATAATAAAATCGATTTTACACGATACAAAAAAACGACGACCGATTTGGCCGTCGTTTTTTTGTATCCGGGAGACTTCCAGATTATTTAGAAGTTGTTTTCTTGCAGCAAGAGCTTTTTGTTGCTGTTTTCACTTTCAAGCTGTCGCCTTTAGCTGTTTTTGTAGCTTTGCGGCAGCATTTGCCGGTGGTTTTAGCGCAGCATGAGCCGGTTTCTTGAGATTTAGCGCATTTGCCGCAGCCTTTCACTTTTGCACGTTTGCAAGAGTCAATATCAGCCGGTTTGTCAGTTTTAACCACAGCAGTTTTGGTCCACTGAGCAGTTTTTTTAGTAGTGGCATTATCGTCGGGTTGAGCTACAGCTCCAACAGTCATTGCGCTAACAAAGAGTGCAGCAATGATGAGAGTCAATTTTTTCATAATCTATGTTTTAGTTGTTTGTACGTTCAATTTATCAGCGGCAAAATTAGCGAATAATTGCGAGTTTACCAAATTGCCGCATAAAGCAATGCTACAATCACAATCAATGCCACAACAATATACCCGGGATAAAAGTTTTTGTCAGATTGCAGTTTGTCAACAGGCAAAAAGTGTTGAGTCACAACACAGACAATCATAGCAATCAGTCCGCCAATCGCCGCACCGACGAGCAAATCACCGGGATAGTGCACGCCCAGATAAAGACGAGTGTAGCAATTGAGCATAGCCCAAATGTAAATGCAAGTTGATATGCGGTAGTTGCGTGTGAGCAAAAGTATGTATGTGGCCAAGGCGAACGTATTTGCAGCGTGACATGATGGAAATCCGTATTTGCCGCCTCTGTACCCGTCAACAACGTGCACAAGCGCTGACAGTGGGTTGTGTATGTTAGCCGGACGTAGGCGTTCAACCATCGGGCGAATGAATGTGGCACAAATTTGGTCGGCGAGTGTAACCGACAGAATAATGGTGAGGGTGAAAATAATGGCTTTTTTTGTGCCGTATGTGCGCCACAACAGCCAAATGAGGGCAAGGTAGAGCGGCACCCAAGTGTAGCGGCCGGTAAAAATCATCACAAATCTGTCGGCAAAAGCGTTATGCGCAAGAGTGTGCATAGCAATGAAGAAGTGAGTATCGAGTCCGGCAAGAAATTCCATTATTTTTTATTTAAATCGTTGAAGATGTGTTGAACGTAGGCTTTTGAGCGACAAGCGCCAATGCTGTCACCGATTGCGGGAGCAGCTGTATTGACAATCACTTGAGTGAAATTATCGGCTATTTTCAGCCCATACCATTCCGGCACCGCCATCCACGCAAATCCGCGCTGCGAGGTTGACAGCAAGTTTTGGGGGTTGAGAAATCCCTTAGGCTCAAGGCCAAGGAGAGTCAATATGGTTGGTGCGATTGCACTTTGCGAGCCGGTGCGAGCTATGCGGGCAGGAGCGCCGACTAAAGCTCCGCCGGTGAGCACAAGCGGTATGTGCTGACGTTGCAGCGGTGAGTTCAAGTTTTCGGGATATGCGCCCCAATGGTCGGGAACAATCACCACCAAGGCATTTTGCCAAGCTCCGGATGCTTTCAAGCTGCGCACATAGTTGCCCAAGCAGCTATCAGCATAAGCAAACGCATTTGCACGGATATTTTCAAATTTGTGGTATGGCACCTCAAAAGGCTCGTGCGAGCTGGAGGTTTGAATCACGCGAAATTCCGGAGAGTGTGCCGAGTCTGCCTTTGCGCGAGCAAAGAGTTGGTCGTCGTGCACACCCCATTTGCTCAAGCGCTGCGACACCGGGAAGTCGGTATCTTTGAGCACATAGTCAAAGCCGGTTGACACTAAATAGGCGGCTTGGTTCATGAAATTTATATCGCCACCATAATAGTATGCGTTGTGATAACCGGCGGCCTTGAGCCGAGCGGACAGTGACGGCAGATTGGCAAATTTTTCGGGGTATTTGAATACGGATGTATTGGGCACAGCCGGATATCCGCTGAGGATGGTGGCCAAGCCACGGTCAGTGCGAAAACTCTCAGCATAGAAGTCAGTGAAGAGCACACCCTCGCGGGCAATTGAGTCGAGGCAAAGAGCAATAGGCTCACCACCTAGTGTGGGCATGAGGTGTGCCGAGAAACTTTCAAGAATGATAAGATATATGTCGGGGCGCTCAACCTTGAGCGACACCACGGCTGAGTCGGCGGCGGCTGCGGGCGCGTCAAGCTCGCCAAGGTATTGAGCAAGCTGCGTTTCGCTGTAGAAATTGAATTGGGCACCGGGGTTGTCGGCATGCGCCAGCGAGTGCATGAGGTTGAACAGTGGGTTGATTGCGGCATGATTTAATCGCATATCGGCTGAGAAGTAAGCACGACCCGGCGACATGGTTGACACTGTCACACCACCGCGAATGGGGATAATCATCAGCCCGGCAAATACCACCAAAACCACGGTAGCAAGACCGCGACGGCGAACTGTGATGAGCGAACAATCTTTGATATAGTGTTTGACTACACTCCAAAGCAGCTTATAAACACCAAGTGTCAACAGCGCCATAGCAATGATGCCAACGAGCACAAACCACCACGGCACACTGGCAACGGCAGCTGACGGCGACGAGGC
>CAYSLD010000089.1:0-9043 GCA_964431795.1 uncultured Bacteroides sp. | reverse complement strand
GCTAAAATTGTAACACAATTGTAAAAATCTGTTATTCGCTCAAGCTATCCCTACTTTGAAATAATGTTATTTTATCGGCATTAGCAGCGGCAAATTCTTGCAAACTGCATAAAATTTATGTACTTTTGCGACAATAAAACATTTTATGACTAGAATTTGACAAATTCACAAATTATGGATAACAATAATATTGACTGGGCAAATCTTGCCTTTGGTTACATCCCCACAGACTATAATGTCCGTTGTTCTTTCAAAAATGGTAAATGGGGCGAAATTGAAGTTTCTTCGTCTGAAATCTTAAATCTTCACATGGCTGCAACCTGCTTGCACTATGGTCAAGAAGCTTTCGAAGGCCTTAAAGCTTTTCGCGGCGTTGACGGCAAAGTGCGCATCTTCCGCCTTGAAGAAAATGCCAAACGTTTCATCAGCTCTGCTCACGGCATCCTCATGGAGCCCTGCCCCGAAGAGCTTTTCAAAGAAATGGTGCTCAAAGTTGTTAAACTAAACGAACGCTTCATTCCCCCTTATGGCACCGGAGCTTCTCTATATATCCGTCCCCTCGAAATAGGTATGTCGGCTCAAGTTGGTGTGAAACCCGCTAAAGAATATCAAATCGTTATATTCGTTTCGCCCGTAGGCCCGTACTTCAAAACCGGCTTCAAACCGTCAAACATCGCCATCATGCGCGACTTTGACCGCGTAGCTCCCAAAGGCACCGGCCGCTTTAAAGTTGGTGGTAACTATGCCGCTTCGCTCGAAGCCGGCGAAAAAGCTCACGACCTTGGCTACTCTGCCGTGCTCTATCTCGACCCCAAAGATAAAAAATATCTCGACGAATGTGGCCCGGCTAACTTCTTCGCTATCAAAGGCAACAAATACATCACTCCCGCCTCTGAGTCAATCCTTCCCTCTATCACCAACAAGAGCTTCAAACAACTCGCTCGCGACAACGGTCTTGAGGTTGAAGAGCGTCACATCCTCGTTGAAGAGCTCGCTACTATCGACGAAGCTGCTGCTTGCGGCACCGCTGCTGTTGCTTCGCCTATCGACCGCATAGACGACCTCGACTCAGGCAAACACTATCAAATTGCCAAAAACGGCGAGCCCGGTCCCATCACCACTAAGCTCTACAACCAACTCAAAGGCATACAACAAGGTGAAGTTGAAGACGTGCATGGCTGGTGCACAATTGTTGAATAATGATTGATTATAACTCTATAATCACACGATATTACGAGCCCGGGTCAGAATTATATGACATTCTGACCCGGCACTCTAATTGTGTGTGCCAACTCGCGCTAAAAATTGCGCGTGAACACTCGCTGCCGCTCGACCCCGAGCAAATCGAAGCCGGTGCCATGCTGCACGACATCGGCATTGTGCTCACCGATGCCCCCGGCATTTGCTGCCACGGCACCGAGCCATACATACGTCATGGCATACTTGGCGCAAAAATGTTGCGCGACAACGGTTGCCCGGAGTGGCTGGCACGTATTGCCGAGCGTCACACCGGAGCCGGTATCACAGCCGACGATATCATTGCCCGTCAGCTGCCTCTGCCCGTGGCTGACTACACACCACAAACACAGCTCGAACGGCTGATTTGCTACGCTGATAAATTCTACTCTAAAAGCCGTGGCACCGATGCAAAACCACTTGAACGTGTGATTGCATCTATGTCTAAATTTTCTGCCGACACACTACAACGTTTCGAAGCGTTGCACAAAGAATTCGCGTTAAAATGAAATAATATCGCCACAAATTGCTGAAATAAGCGCGATATTTAGTAAATTTGCACCGTACTATGCGCCGCCGTGGCGCCTGCAATCAGAATTCTCTTGAAAAAATTAGTCCTTTATATTATAATTTTCCTTTTACTGCCTGCTGTATATCAGGGCATTAATGCCTTTGCTGATGTGCGGTCGGCACGAGAGATTGCGGCCGATCCTGTCGAGGCTGATACCACGGCTGTCGACACGGTGCCCGTCGATACGGCGGTGATTTTGCGCCCTCCGGTGCAAGCTCTAAAACTTAACGATACAACTACCACCGACTCCGCAAAACCGACTGCCAAAGCTTCTCGCTTGCGCCGACAAAAAGTTGACCTCGACGCTACAGTCGATTTCTCGTCGAAGGACTCAATGATTCTCATTCGCCGCGACTCGGCCTATATGTTCGGCTCAAGCTCTGTTACCTATGGCAACCTCAAACTTGATGCCGAAGAAATAAATATCGACCTCAAAAATTCAACCGTCTATGCCACCGGCGCACGCGACACCAGCGACGAAATTATCGGCAAACCGGTGTTCTCTGAGAGCGGTACTGACTATGAGGCCGACACTATGCGCTATAATTTCAAAAGCCGTAAAGGTTTGATCTATAACGTAATCACTCAGCAGGGTGAGGGCTATCTCACCGGCGGTGTGGCTAAAAAGGATGTTGACGAAGCATACTATTTCCAAGGCGGTAAATACACCACTTGCGATGCTCACGAAGATCCCCACTTCTACTTCCAAATAACAAAAGGTAAGATGCGTCCCGGCAAAGACGTGGTCACCGGCCCGACTTATATGGTGCTGGCAGGCTTGCCATTGCCAGTAGCTTTGCCCTTCGGATACTTCCCATTCACTAACAGCTACCAATCAGGCATACTTGTGCCTACGTTTGGTGATGACTACAACCGCGGCTTTTACCTCAAAGACGGTGGCTACTACTTCGCCATAAACGATAATATTGACCTCGCGCTTACCGGCGAAATTTACACTAAAGGCTCGTGGGGATTGGCTGCCCAGTCTACTTACTCTAAACGCTACAAATATTCAGGTAGCTTCTCGCTAAACTACCTCAAAACCATCCTTGGCGATAAGGGTATGCCCGACTATTCTAAGCAAACCAACTTCCAAATTTTGTGGAGCCACTCGCAGGACTCAAAGGCTAACCCCAACATGACGCTCAGTGCAAGTGTCAACTTCACCACCAGCGGATACACCCGCAACAACCTCGACTCGTACTATTCAAGCGCATTCACCGAGAACACTAAAAGTTCTACGGTCAACATGACATATAAATTCCCCAACTCAAAGTGGTCAATATCTACCTCGCTCAGCGTGTCGCAGCGCACTCAAGACTCTACGCTTTCTGTTAGCTTCCCTAACTTAAACATCACCATGAGCCAAGTGTCGCCCTTCAAACGCAAACATGCCGTGGGCGCTGAAAAATGGTATGAGAAAATTCGTATGTCATACACCGGTCAATTCCAAAACTCGTTGACCGCACAACAAGACGTATTCTTCAAAAAATCGCTAATCAAAGACTGGCGCAATGCCATGCGCCACAGCATACCCATCTCGGCTACGTTCAGCGTATTTAAATACTTGAACCTCACTCCGTCTATCTCTATCACCGACCGTATGTACACCTCGCAAGTGAAGCGCCAATGGGACCCCAATGCCGCTGTTGAGGTCTGCGACACCAGCTACAGCCTTTACAACGTTTGGGACTTCAGCGGTTCGGTTTCTCTCGATACAAAAATCTACGGCTTCTTCCAACCGCTGCCTTTCTTGGGCAAGAAGGTGAAGATGATTCGCCACGTAATGACTCCAACTATCTCGTTCACCGGCGCTCCTGACTTCGGCTCGGCCTTCTTCGGATACTACGGCTCGTACGACCGTCCAAATGCCGATGGCACTGTGCAACATGTCACTTACTCTAAATATCCTAACTCTCTCTACGGCGTGCCCGGCACAGGCAAAACCGGTTCGGTAAGTTTCTCGCTTGCCAATAACTTGGAGATGAAGGTGAAAAGCGATGACGACTCAATCGGCGAGAAAAAGGTGTCACTTATAGAAAACCTCACACTCAGCCAAAGTTATAACTTCGCTGCCGACTCACTCAATTGGAGTAACCTCAATACATCAATTTTATTGCGCCTCACCAAAAACTTCAACCTCAACCTCTCGGCTGTTTGGGATGTATATACATACGCCCTCAACTCGTCGGGCAACCCGGTGCGCGTAAATAAACTCCGCATCTCGCAAGGCAAAGGCTTTGGCCGCTTGTCATCAACCGGTACATCGTTCTCTTATACCTTTAATAACGATACTTTCCGCAAAAAAGACAAAGGCGACAAGGACAAGGGAAAAGGTAAAGGCAAAGACGACGGAAATGATGAGTTTGACGACGAAGATCGTCGCTCAGGCCCGCAGCGCGACCGCGACAACAAAGACAAGGAGGCTGACGGCGAATTTGACGAGGACGGCTACCAAAAATGGAGCTGTCCGTGGAGCTTGTCGGTCAACTATTCTATTGGATACGCCTACGGCACATTCAACTACGATAAGATGGAGTATAACTCCAAAATCACGCAAAACCTTAGCTTCTCAGGCAACATCCGGCCAACGGCAAACTGGAACTTCGGATTTTCCGCCTCATACAACTTCGACACACACAAGTTGGCATACATGAACTGCAACGTCACTCGCGACTTGCACTGTTTCTCTATGCGCGCTTCATTCGTGCCCGTCGGCTCATACAAGAGCTACAGCTTCAGCATCGCCGTCAAGTCGTCTATGCTCTCCGACCTCAAGTACGACAAACGCTCATCGCTCTCTAACGGCGTCACCTGGTACTAATCCCCCAATCATCGCAATATAAATTTCCACGCAGGAACGACGTCAATATTGATGCCGTCAACGGTCAATGTATCTTCGTCTTCGTATGTGACAATCACGTTTTGTTCGCATTCAAGGTGCTCGCTTAGTTTCACCAATGCACGAGTTTCGCGTTCAAGTGTTTCGGCATCGTGCATGGCATAGCTAACTTGTACAGCCAATTTGACATCAGGCACATAAAAATCCACCTCTATGCCATGGTTATAGTAGAACACAGCGCTTTTGCCGTACTTATTCACTAAGTGAACAGCAATCAGATTTTCAAGCAGCGACGTGCGAATATCAAGTGCCAATAGTGATATTATGCCATTGTCGATAAAATAATATTTGGCATTGGTCATTTTGCCGCTGAGATTGTCCGCAAAATTAGATAGCGGCAATAAAAGATATGCGTCAGAGGCATATTTCAGATAGTTTATAACAGTCGATTTGCCAACCTTTGTGCCGGTCGATGTGACAATATTTGCGGCGCGCGAGTATGACAGCGGTTGCATCACACTCTCAGCGAGTTTGCGGAAAAGTACGCGCAAGGCAAACGTGTTGTCTATGCGGTTTCGCGTCGCTATATCGCCGAGAAATATTTTTTGATATAGGCTTGTCAGATAATCGCGCTTTGCCGACATTGTTGCACATTCAGGGAAGCCGCCAAATTGAAGGTATTCCTCGAAATAGCGCATCGTTTCGCCGCGCGACGATGTTGTCAAACCGAATGTTTTGTCTCCGGGCTCCGTACCGTTTATGCGTAGATATTCGTCAAATGACAGCGGAAATACTTCTTTTGTCATATATCTGCCGCCCAATGTAGATGCCACGTCAACCGAAAGCATTTTGGCGTTGCTGCCGGTGATAAATACCGTGTATTTGTTATCAGCCAAGCGACGGGCGAACTTTTCCCATCCGTCAATATTCTGTATTTCGTCAAGAAACAGCATCGGCCGCATTTCGCTTAGGCTGGCGTGTACTTCTAAAATCTTATTTAGGTCGTCGATTTGCATATCCGATAGGCGTTCATCCTCAAAGTTCAGATATACAATTTCGTCCCAGGTGTGCCCTTCGGCAATAAGCTGCTGTATTTTTCCATATAGCATATAAGATTTGCCTGCGCGGCGCACACCAACCAACACTTGCCGATTAAATTCATCAAGTGTGATATTTCTCTTTACTACAATGTGACGCATTACCTCTTCGCGGTTTTCAAGCATCACTTCTCGCAAAATTTTAGAAGTTATCATGACTGTTTTTTTTGTTTGTCTTGTAGACAGGACAAAATTATGCATTTTTTGTCTTATACGCAAGACAAAATACGACTATTTTTGTCCTGCGCGCAAGACAATAACCTTTTGATACAATAATCGAGGGCGATTTGCGTTAATTATATAAATGAAAAAATTTATAGAAATTATCGCAATCGTATTGGTGGCCGTTGTCTGCGGACAGACTGCCGCAGCTCGCGCTTTTAACGACAAGGTGCTCAATCGCCCGTATGCCGATATGCGCCGCTGGCACCTCGGCTTCTCAATAGGTATGCACACCGAGGATATTAAGTTCACGCACAACGGTCTTGTTACCGAAGATGGCCAAAGTTGGTACATGGAGCAACCCTCGTTTCAGCCCGGCTTTTGCGTGAATGCATTAGTCGATTTCCGCCTAAACACATACTTCAATTTGCGTTTCACCCCGGGCATGTACTTTGGCAACCGCGATGTGCGCTTTGTTGACATAAATAGCGGCGACACAGAGCGCCAAAGCATAAAGTCAGCTTATGTTGTCACTCCTATCGACTTGAAATATAGCGCTGTGCGATTGCGCAACGTGCGCCCGTATATGGTCACCGGCATTATGCCTGCGTTTGACGTGTCAAAAAAACGTAATGACTTGTTGCGACTGAAAAGTGCTGACCTTTATTGGACTATCGGCTTCGGCCTCGACTCGTATTTGCCTTACTTCAAGTTTATCCCCGAGATTAAATTCTGTCTCGGATTATCTGACGTGTTGCAACACGATCGCCCCGACCTTGTTGACGACCCGGCCAAACTCAAATACACCGAGTCGCTCTCAAAAGCCACATCAAAAATGATTGTGCTAACTTTCTACTTCGAATGATTTTTACGTATGCTAACCGCTAGAAAAATATCACTCTTGATTGTCGCTGCAGTTTGTGCGTTGGCGGCAAGTAGAACTGTGGCACAAACCGATGCGCAGATGTCGCAATACTATGAGGTGCCAACTTACTACAACCCCGCTGCCGTAGGTCAAACCGACTATCTCAACATTCGCGGCGGCGCACGTTTGCAGTGGGTGGGCATTGACAATGCTCCGCAAAACTTCCTCGCCACTGCCGATATGCCGGTAAAAATACTTGGCAAGCGTTTTGGCGTGGGCGTGGTGCTCAACCAAGAGAGCATCGGATTGTTTCGCACACTTAATTTACATGGCCAATTTGGCTACAAATTCAAAAAATTTGGCGGCGAATTTACCGTTGCCGCACAAATTGGCATGTACGACCAAACATATAAAGGTTCGGAGGTGATACTTCCCGACGATGACGACTATCACCAAGGCACCGACGACGGCGTGCCCACACAAGACTTGCACGGCACTTCGTTTGACGTTGGCGCAGGTTTGTGGTTCGTGCACAAATACTTTTGGGCGGGCGCCTCGTGCCAGCACATCACATCGCCCACGGTGACGTTGGCCAACGATAACGGCGACTCGTCAACCGACCTAAATTATGAATTTCAAGCCGGAAGAGTGGCATATTTTATGACCGGAGGCAATATTCCGATTAAAAATACGTTATTTGAAGTGATGCCATCTGTGTTTGTAAAAAGCGATTTCACCTTTTTTACCGGTGAAGGCACATTGCGCGCTCGATACAACAAATTTCTCACCTTTGGCGTAGGCTATCGTTGGAAAGATGCCGTGACAGCTACTATCGCTGCCGAGATTAAAGGCTTTTTCATCGGATATGCATACGACTATCCAACCTCGGCTATCGCTAAGGCATCGTCAGGTAGCCACGAAATTATTGCCGGATACAAGCTAAAGCTTAACCTCGGCGACAAAAATAAAAATAAGCATAAAAGCATTCGCATAATGTAAAGCAAACATTTAAATATGAAGCCATTTAATAAAATACTCATCTCGTTAGCTTCGGCTGCTTCGGCCGTGCTCATGACTGCTTGCTTCTCTGGCTCAAGTAGCTCTGCCGGTGGTGAAGTCACCGGTGTGGCCGGTACATCTTGGGCTGAACCTACCCCTTACGGCATGGTCCTCGTTAATCGTGGCTCGATGAAAGTTGGCGTGAACGAAGCTGACAGCGCTTGGAACCTCGCTGCCGATGCCCGCGGCATCTCTGTTGACGGCTTCTGGATGGATGAAACCGAAATCACTAATGCCAAATACAAACAATTTGTATTTTGGGTGCGCGACTCTATAATCCGCGAACGTCTCGCCGACCCCGCCTATGGCGGCAACGAAGACTTCAAAATCGAAGAAGATAAAGACGGTAACCCCGTGAAACCTCACCTCAACTGGAACAAAGCCATACCTTGGCGCAATCCCAACGAAGATGAGGCCCGTGCTATCGAAAGCCTTTACAAAACGAACCCCATCACCGGGGCTCGCGAGCTCGATGCCGCTCAACTAAACTACCGTTACGAAATATACAACCAAACCGAGGCTTCAAAACGCAAAAACCGTGTGAACCGCGCTCGCCGCGAATATAACACCGATATGCCCGTGCCCTCTACCGACCCCGTTATCTCTAAAGATACCGCTTACATCAACGACGAAGGCACCATCATCCGCGAAACTGTCACTCGCGGCCTTACCGGCGAATATGATTTCCTCAACACTTATATTGTGAACGTTTATCCCGACACAACTGCCTGGGTGAACGATTTCGAAAACTCATACAACGAACCATACGTGCGCCTCTACTTCAGCCATGGCGGTTACAGCGACTATCCCGTGGTTGGTGTCAGCTGGGAACAAGCAAATGCATTCGCTAACTGGCGCACCGACTACTTGCGCCGCTCACTCGGCAAAGAAGGCGTGTACGTCGAACCTTACCGCTTGCCCACCGAGGCTGAGTGGGAATATGCCGCTCGCGCCGGTGTCAACGAAAACAAATATCCGTGGGACGGCGACCTCACCATGAGCGACGACAAAGGCTGCTTCTATGCTAACTTCAAACCCCAAGAAGGAAACTATGTCAAAGACGGCCATGTTATCACTTCGCGCGTAGGCACTTACGCTCCTAACGACTTCGGCCTTTACGATATGGCTGGTAACGTCAGCGAATGGACCTCTACGGCCTACACCGAGAGCGTTGGCAAACTGCAAAACGACCTCAACCCGCAATATCGCTA